>SVHP01000065.1 GCA_015055735.1 Clostridiales bacterium
CTCAAAAAGCCTTTATAAAAAACTAGTGGTAAAAAGAAAATCGCTAGGAAATTCCTAACGATTTTCGTGGTGCCGCTGGCCGGACTTGAACCGGCACGGATGTTACTCCGAGGGATTTTAAGTCCCTTGCGTCTGCCTATTCCGCCACAGCGGCGGCGTGTATATTCAATTTAAAAACCCCACTTAAAGCTGTGAGGTTTTACTGGAGGCGCCACCCAGATTCGAACTGGGGGTAAGGGTTTTGCAGACCCGGGCCTTACCGCTTGGCGATGGCGCCGTCAACATAACCTTATGAGAAAAACCCCATAATAAAAAAATGGAGCGGGAAACGAGATTCGAACTCGCGACATTCGCCTTGGCAAGGCGACGCTCTACCACTGAGCCATTCCCGCACACAATTCAGTGGCGAGAAAATGGTGGGAACAATAGGGCTCGAACCTATGACCCTCTGCTTGTAAGGCAGATGCTCTCCCAGCTGAGCTATGCTCCCATAACCTCGCCACTGCTGATATACTATAACAAATTTAGAATTAAAATGCAAGTGTTTTTTAGGGGTTTTTTAATTTTTTTTAAAATTTTTTTTAAATGTTTTAATTTGACAAAAAAACAAGCGATTTATCGTTATACACTTGACCAAAATCAACTATTTTATTATAATCTATTCTAGGGAAATGTGTGAATATTAACGTAATATATTTTAAGGAGCTTTTATGTACGCTATTGGAATAGATATTGGGGGAATGAGTATAAAGCTTGGTCTAGTAAATGAACAAGGTGAAATTATTTGTCAATCTAGATTTAAAACTGCGACTACCGTCAATGAAAACGTAAACAGCATGGTTGAACACGTTAAAAATTTAATAGAACAAGCAAAGTTAAGCCAAAAAGATATTTTAGGGATTGGGATAGGCTGTCCTGGTGCAGTGACGAGCGAAACGGGTGTAGTGGCGTATTTACCAAACCTAAATTGGGAAAACGTTCCTCTTGCAAAAATGTTAAACGAGCATTTTGATATGCCGATAAAAATTTCAAACGATGCAAACGTTGCGACGCTTGGCGAAGTTATCTACGGCTGCGCAAAAAATTATAGTACGGTCGTAATGTTTACGCTTGGCACGGGTGTCGGTGGTGGAATAGTAATAGATAAAAAACTTTTTGAAGGTGGTTTTTCTCGTGGTGCAGAACTCGGACACTTTACCTTGATTCTAGACGGGGAACAATGCTCTTGTGGTAGAAAAGGTTGCGTTGAGTGTTATGCTTCGGCTACTGCGTTAATAAACCAAACCAAACAAGCGATGCTTGAAGATAAAGATAGTTCTATGTGGACGTTCGTCAACGGTAATATAGATAACGTAGATGGAAGAACAGCTTTTGAGTGTTCTAAAACGGGCGATAAAACGGCTAATAAAGTTGTGGATAAATACGTTTATTACTTGGCTGAAAGTATGCTTAGCGTATTCAATATATTTAGACCTGAAGCATTTATATTAGGTGGTGGAATAAGCGCACAAGGTGATTATTTGATAAACAAGTTAAAGGCACACTGCGAAAAATTTGATTACGGGTATAGAGATGCCCCAAGAACGGAAATTTTAACTGCAAAACTTGGCAATGATGCGGGTATTATAGGTGCTGCCGCATTGTTTAGATAATTAAACGTCATATACATTATATATAAATTAGGAGTGAGTTATGAAATTTATACCAAATTACGATAAGGATTTTTATCCCATGAGTGTAAAACTTCAGGAGTTTAGAGCCGAAGTTAAAAACAGCAAAAGCAAAAAACTAAGTATTTGTGTTGAAAGAAACAACGAATACAATTATATGTATACTATCGATATTTTTGACGATAGCCTTAAGGCTGAACAAAATTATTTTATCGTTGAAAGAATAATAAAATCCATTCTTTGGGTGGTTGGTGGCTACAAAATATATATTTGTGGTGATCAATATGTTTTTGATAGAATAAAAGCCGACTACACGAAAGACGGTTCTCGTGCATTTGACGTTGATTTTATGCAAACGGTTTATGAAAAGCCATTTGAAGTAATTTATTGCACTGAAGAAACTTTCCCAAAAGAGAATAATTGCGCAGTAAAAATCGGAGGACATCTTGACGGATGTAGAATAGGTTTTGACGCAGGTGGAAGCGATAGAAAGGTAAGCGCAGTGATAGACGGAAAGGTAGTGTATAGTGAAGAAGTGGTTTGGTTCCCAAAAACCAACTCGGATTATCACTATCATTATGACGGAATTATGGCGGCTATGAAAACGGCTGCATCAAAAATGCCAAGGGTAGACGCTATCGGCGTTTCAAGTGCAGGCGTATATATCGACAATAAGATAATGGTCGCATCGCTATTTTTGAAAGTTCCTAAAGAAGATTATAAACCACACGTACAAAACATGTATATCGATATAGCAAAAGAAATCGGCGCACCACTTGAAGTAGCAAATGACGGAGACGTTACGGCGCTCGCAGGGGCAATGGATCTAAACGACAACTGTGTTTTAGGTATTGCAATGGGTACTAGCGAAGCAGTTGGATATATCAATAAAAACGGCTTATTAAACGGCTGGTTATCCGAAGTTGCTTTTGTTCCTGTAGACTATAATAAAAACGCTATGGTTGACGAATGGAGTGGCGATTATGGTTGTGGTGTTAAATACTTTTCACAAGACGGCGTTATAAAACTTGCTGAAAACGCAGGTTTTAAGTTTGAAGAAAATATGTCGCCAGCCGAAAAACTTAAGGTTATACAAAAACTAATGGCTGAAAATGACCAAATGGCAAGAAATATCTATCACGATATAGGAACTTATTTAGGTTATGCAATTCCATATTACGCTGAATTCTATCAAATTAAACATTTATTGATTTTAGGTAGAGTGACGAGTGGCGAAGGTGGAAGTATTATAGTAAATAGGGCAAAAGAGGTTTTAAGCGCTGAATTTCCACATTTAAAAGATATAAATATTACTATGCCTGACGAATCAAATAAGCGTGTTGGACAAAGTATAGCAGCGGCATCGTTAGCGCAATCTAAAAACAATTAAGAAAACAAAGGAAATAATAAAAAGAGGATATAAATATGAAAAGAACTTATGAATTAAAGGACAATAGAACGGGAAATGACCTTCCAGAATTTAAGACTACCGTTGACGTTACGATGACCGATACCGATTTAATATTTGAATTCGATTGTAAGAACTCAAAATTTTTTAGTGCGTGCGACGAATATAACGGCCCATTGTTTGACGGAGACGTTTGCGAAGCGTTTATCAGTACCGATGGCACGAGAAAACATTATTTTGAAATCGAAGTTGCCCCAAACAATGCAGTTTTCCTTTACACGATAGAAAACTTTGGAGTTGGTAAGTATGAAACCACGCCTATTCCTGTAAACTTCGTTACTTCAAAAGTAGAAATTCAAGGCAACGACTATAAATTGATGTTTTCAGTACCACTAGAAAAAATCAATTATAATAAAGATATCGGCATTTTATTCAATATCTTCAGAATTGAAACCGAAGGTGGCTTTACCGACAAAAACTTACTTGCAGCAAACCCAACAAAATGCCCATATTTCCACGACTCATCTAAATTCTTTGAATTTAAATAAGGCTTTTTTACATCATTTTCTATGACAAAGCTTTAAATTATATAACTAACAAAACTCGACTTATTTTAAGTCGAGTTTTCGTTTACATATAAAACAATTTGAATTAAAACTGATTTTATGATATAATAAACTAACCGATAAATAAGAATTTGGCGAGATGAAATACATGAAAATATTATGGATTATTATTTTGGTAGTAGATAATCTACTACCATTGTTGCTTGCGCATTTTTATCCAAACTATAAGCATAAAGAAATGGCACTCTCGGTACTGGGCTCACGGCAAAGTCCTGTGAAGTGGATTTACAATGTGTGGTGCAT
>SVHP01000027.1 GCA_015055735.1 Clostridiales bacterium
TGGTGTAGATATGCTTAAAAGGTCTTTTGCGTTTTGTTCGGCAAGAACTACTAGCGCCGAGTCTTGAATTCTAAGCGCTTTTGCAAAATAATCCAAAACGTTCACCACGTTATCGTCGGCAAGTTTATTTCCAAGTATTATAAGATTACAAAAAGCAAGTTTAGGAAACCACCCTGAAACGTCGCCTAGATTTTTAAGTGCACCACCGATAGTTTTACCACGCCCGCTTAATTGTGCCTTTTGATTTTCGGTGTTAGTGTCAGTGGCTTCGGGAACGGCAGCTTGAACGGTTACTAAATACTCGTCTTTTTCCATGTCGACGGCAATAGCCGTTACTATCGAAGTTTTTTCCACGTCGATAAGCCCAAAGTCGTTGGAAAAGAAAAAAGTGAATAGAACGATTACTAGAATCAAAAAAAATTTAGCCCTTTTCAATCTCATAAGTTTTCTCCTTTAATGAAAGTAGTGAAATAATTATCGGTAAAACGTTGGCTAGAAATATAAAATATACGCCTACGTAATTTATTATGAAGTTTTGAACGCTTACAAAATATTCGCTTAGCGTTAGCATTATAATGAGTTGTATACAAACCGAGATAGTAGGGGATATCCATTGTTTTTTTATGTTGAATAAGTGATCGATAATTTTACTGCAAAAATACATAGGCAAGCATAAGGCAAAAACGTTAGAAAATAACACCATAATTATCCCTATATAATCGAATCTACCGAGATTGCTTATAACCGTCGTATATTTGGAAATTTCAGTAAGGGCAAATCTTTGCCTAAAAGCAATCGAAGTAAAAATCGAATAAAAAATAATCATAAACAACAGCACGAAAAGTGCGCCTAATAAAAACGATAATAAAATTTTAATTGTGGAGCGTTTTTCAAACTTAAATTCGCCGATAAAAAACATTATAAATACCGAGTCGCCGAACCAGGATAAAGCGTTATAAGTTCCCGACAAAATTTTTGAGATTCCACTTGCTCCTATAGGCAAAATAGCAGAAAAATCAGCGTTGCTAATAGATAATACAAATAAGGTTATTAGTCCGTTTATACTTACAATCCATAAAATATCTGATATTCTTCCTAACACTTGTAGTCTTTTAAAGCATATATAAAAAGCTAGTACAAAAAAAGGCAAAAAATAAGCGTACGAAGGACGCAGTGTGTACAAGGTATAGTCCACGTAGTCTTTTTGCTCGTTTATTGGTATTATCGCCTTAAAAATAAAATAGATTAAGTATAAAAATAAAATCAATTTACTTATTTTTTTACCGACAGTATCTTCTAATAATTCAATAAATCCTTTTCTAGCATTTTTACAAGCAATAATTATAGGGATTAAAGTTATAAAGTCTAATACAAGGCTAATTAAAATAGATAGCCACATATCTTCACGGCTTATATTAGCGATTAAACTTGGTAAACTAAATATTTTCGTAATAGGCAAAAATGCAATTATAAAAAAGCAAACTTGCCTTGTATTTAATGGGTATTTATTTGTCATTTTACCTTTTTAATTCTCCTTTTATTTAGGTTGTTTATTGATTGTGGGCGCATATCCAATTCGTGTATAAACCCTTTATAAATTCCGTCTTTCATATCGCTTTTAATTAACGGTGAAAATGGCGCTAGAATAGGCGTTTGATAATTTTCAAACGAAACCAAATATACCGTTAAAAATGCTACTGACATAAGTATAGCGTAAAGCCCCATAGTTCCACCGATTAGCAAAAACAATATTCTTAAAATGGAAAAAGTTTGTTCTAGTTCTGGTACGGTGTATAAACAAATACCCGATAGCGCAACAATCATTAACGTTGGCGCTGAAATTATAC
Organism: Clostridiales bacterium; assembly: GCA_015055735.1. Classification (GTDB taxonomy): domain Bacteria; phylum Bacillota; class Clostridia; order Christensenellales; family Borkfalkiaceae; genus UBA1259. Next base: position 1,848 of record SVHP01000027.1, read on the forward strand.
CGGCGTTAACTGCCGTTTCGCCCAAAACTAGCCCACCGACAATGGAAACGACCATACCCACGTATTTAGGCATTCTTACGCTCGCTTCGTTTAATATTTCAAAGATTAAAAGTGTAAAGAACATTTCATAACTTGGCGATAATGGTATACCTTTTATGCTGTTTACAATGGTGAGTAAAAATGAGAGGGGTATAAGTTGTAAGTGAAATAGTTCTGCCGATACGAAAAGGGCGGGTAAAAACAAGGCTAGTGTAACCGATATAATTCTTATATATCTAGCAAGCGTTGCGCTATACGACGAGTTGTAATAGTCACTTGCGCTTTGAAAATCTTCTATCAAAAGGTATGGAACGGTAAGCGCAATAGGTGAGCCGTCTACAAAAATTGCAATCCTTCCTTCTAAAATTTTGCCGGCTAGTATATCGGGTTTTTCGGTGTTGCCTACTTGCTTAAATAGAGAAAATTTATGTTCGCATATAAACTTTGAAATATACGAAGAATCTAGCACGGCGTCAATATCTATATTTTGTAATTTACTTTTAATTTGTTTAACCAATTTTTTGTCGGCAATGCCGTTAATATAGCAAAGAGCGATAGGCGTGGCCGAATATCTACCGATAGATAAATTTTCAAAGATTAAATCGGGTGATTTTAGTTTTCTTCGCATCATGCTTATATTTACTGGTAAACTTTCTACAAACCCTTCTCTTGGGCCTTTAATAACCGTCGACGTCGGTGGCTCAGTAATCGCTCTTTTTTCAAAATGTTTTAGTCCAAACGATAGAGCGAAATTAAAGTTATCAATAAGCAAAAGTGCGTTTCCCATCATTATATCTTCGATAGTTTTTTCAATGGTTGAAACCTTGCTTTTCTCAGGGTTTAAAAAAACGTCGAATAAACGGTCGCTGTCAGGATTTCCTTTTATAGAAGTTGCAGGGCGTAAAATAAGTTGACCTAGCATATCTTTGTTCACCAAATCGTTAACGAAAATAAGTAGAGCGTTAAGATCTCCGATTTTTAACTCTAAAAAGGTAATGTCATCGCTCGTTAGTTTTTGTTTAAGTATTTGTTGGTTTTTAGATAATGAGTTATATAATTGCATAAAAGTAGTATCTAAAAAAATACGATAATTATGTAAATAGTGGTAAAAATGCTAAAAAACAACGAAGGGTGCAAAGTAAGCACCCTTCGTTTCCTATTGTTTTTTAATAGAGCTAACTGCAACGATTATAAGTTTTGCTAAATTGCAAATATCCATTTGAGATAATTCACTTGTAATTTCAGTTAAAAGCGCAACTATATTTTTTTGAGTTAAATCGTCATCGGTATTAAATAATAACAAATTTTCGATTTCGCTAGCAGTTTTACTTAAAACCTTTTGGTCTATATATCCACGCAAAATATCTTCGATCAAAAGAATAGTAGTGTTTGTATTTATAGGTTTTCCTTGAAGAAGTTTGGTTATCGTAGAATTGATAATAGCAGATATAGAGCCGCTAAAAATTCCTGCGTATAGTGTTTCGCTTCTAAAGGTAAAGTCATTTATTACGAAAATCATATCGTAAAGAAAATACAAAACTATTGCCATTAAAAAAGGAATATAAACCTTTATAGTTTTTGGTAACCTATTAAAAAACTTGTTTAGCGTTAGACTTGCCGAACAAACGATAATAGCAATAATGATTGTGGGCAAGCTGTAAGAAGTTAAAATATCTTGTAGTAATAAATTCATAATTCACCAACTTTTTGGGTGGTGAAAAAAGATTATCTTGCGCGAAGATATTTAAGCCTATTGTAAAATCCGTTAAATCTTAAATAATGATAACTCAAAATTCCACCTCCCGATATATTTTTTCCAAACGCTAGGTATATAATAGCACTAGTTTTTAAAATTGCAAGACTAACATGACACAAAAACAACAAATATTTTCAATAAAATATTAGGACAATCAGTAAATTATATAACCGTTTTTCACTGCATAAGTTATTAAAAAGCAAGGGGGGACGATTATGTTTATAAACGCCATTTTATTCTTAATAGGCAAATTAACTTTTTTTACAGGCAGCATTATAGGGAATAATTCTTATCCGAAACCATTGTCGCCGGAAGAAGAGAGCGAGTGTTTAGACAAAATGAAAAAAGGTGATAGAGAAGCTAGAAACAAACTTATAAACCACAATATGCGTCTTGTTGCGCACGTGGTTAAAAAATATTCTGGGGCAGCCGAAACCGACGATTTAATTTCGGTGGGAAGCATAGGTTTAATCAAGGCAGTCGATACTTACGAGCGAGGAAAAGGAACTCAACTAGCAACCTATACTGCAAGGTGTATTGAAAACGAGATTTTAATGCTACTTCGTGCTAACAAAAAGTTCAAAAACGACATGCATTTATCGGATAGCGTGGGGACGGATAAGGACGGCAACGAATTGACGCTTATGGAACTGCTTTGTGAAAAAGAAGATATGGTTTTTCTAAAGGTAGATAGGGGGATTGAAAGGGAAAAATTCTTGCGATTTTTAAAAGGTGTTTTAACCGAAAGAGAATATACCGTACTATGTTTAAGGTACGGGCTTAAGGGCGAAAGGGTATACGCACAGCGTGAAGTTGCGAAGTTTTTAAAGATTTCTAGATCGTATATTTCACGAATAGAAAAGAAGGCTTTAGAAAAACTTAAAGCCGTCGTTAAAAAAGGACAATTTTATTGTTAAAGGTTTGTTAATTCGTTGACAAAAGCGTTCGCTTAATATACAATTATAAAAGTAGGAGTTTTTATTATGGAAACAAAAATTGCAGTCGTGGCTATAATCGTTACCGATCTAAATGCCGTTCAACAAATAAACGATATTTTGCATGCTTTTGGTCAAGACATTATAGGAAGAATGGGTATTCCTTATAAGGAAAAGGGCGTTAACGTAATAAGTATAGTTATGGATGCTCCACAAGAAAAAATAAATTCTCTTTCTGGTAAATTAGGTATGATAAAAGGGGTTAGTAGTAAGGTTTTAACTACTAAATAAAAAGGGGATAAAAATGAGTTTAGCCGATAAATTATTCGTAGATACTTGTAGAGAAATAATCGATAACGGTTTTTCTGATAAGGACGTTAACGTTAGACCACATTGGGAAGACGGCACGCCTGCGCACACTATAAAGAAATTTTGTATAGTTAATAGATACGATTTGCAAAAGGAATTTCCTATAATAACATTAAGACGTACAGCATTTAAGTCGGCGATAGACGAACTTTTGTGGATTTGGCAAAAAAAATCAAACAATATAAACGATTTAAACAGTCATATTTGGGATAGTTGGGCTGACGAAACGGGCTCAATCGGTAAGGCTTACGGCTATCAGTTGGGCGTAAAACATAAATATAAAGAAGGCGAATTCGACCAAGTTGATAGAGTTCTTTTCGACTTAAAGAATAATCCAACTTCAAGGCGAATAATGACCAATATTTACACCTTTGCTGATCTTAACGAAATGAATCTTTATCCATGCGCTTATTCTATGACCTTCAACGTTGTAGGCGATACCTTAAACGGAATACTTAACCAAAGAAGTAACGACGTTTTGACTGCAAATAATTGGAACGTAGTTCAATACGCAGTATTACTACATATGTTTGCTCAAGTTTCTAACCTAAAGGTTGGAGAACTCGTTCACGTTATTGCCGATGCGCACATTTACGATAGACATATTCCAATAGTAGAAAAAATACTTAAAAACCCACAATTTGAAGCGCCTAAGTTCTGGATAAATAAAGAAGTTAAAGATTTCTATAAATTTACCGTAGACGACTTTAAGTTAGAAGGTTACGAATATACCAAATTAGAAGATAAGATAGAGGTGGCAATCTAATGAAAGCTATAGTTGCTGTTGATAAAAATTGGGGAATAGGCAAAAAGAACGACCTACTTTTCTCTCTTCCTGCCGACATGGTGTATTTTAGACAAAATACGAGTGGTAAGGTAGTGGTTATGGGTAGCAATACCTTAAAATCTTTTCCTAACGGAAAACCACTTAAGAATAGAACTAATATCGTCTTATATCCTGGTGGGGAACAAAGAGACGATTGTATTGTCGTTCAAAATTTAGAAGAACTTAAAGAGCAATTAAAAAAATACAATCCCGATGACGTATTTATAATAGGTGGGGCAATGTTTTATAGAACCATGCTCCCATACTGTTCGGAAGTGCTAGTCACTAAAGTCGATGCTGACGGCGGTGCAGAAGTATTTTATGAAAACTTAGACAAATTAGATAATTGGAAATGTATTAGTAGTCAAGAGCCTGTTGAAACAAACGGGTATAGTATTACTTTTACAATATACAAAAACGATAATGTGTTAGAATTTTAGACCAAAAAGGCGCCTTATTTTTATATGGCGTCTTTAATAATGAAAAAAACAGGGAGCAAGGTTATGGCTACGGCAACGATATCAAAACACGAAATGGATTTTACGCACGGCTCAATTATTAAGAAGTTGATAATTTTTGCTATTCCACTTATTTTAACTAACGTTTTTCAAAGAGTATTTACCCTTACCGACACTATCGTTTTAGGTATAATGGTAGATGATAAAGCAGTTGGCGCAGTGGGTGCTACAAATACTTTAATAAATTTGTTTATCAATTTCTTCGTAGGGTTATCAGCAGGTGCCAGCGTTGTCCTTTCAAAATGTTTGGGTAGTGGAGATCCTGAAAAGGCTAAAAAAGTAGTTGGTTCATCGGTTTTTTTAGGGCTATTCGGTGGCTTAGTTTTGGGCGTGATAGGTTTTATAGGCGCTGAACAGTTTTTGATTTGGATGAAGTGCGACCCAAAATTATTGCCACAAGCAGTAGCGTATATAAGAATATATTTTATAGGACTTCCCGTAGTATTATTTTATAACTTTACATCAGGGCTTTTAAGGGCAGTCGGAGATACTTTTAGACCTATGTTATACTTGACTATCGCAGGGGTAGCAAACGTAGGACTTAACATCTTCTTTATCGCTGTATTTAATTTGACTGTCGAAGGTGTTGCAATAGGAACGGTTGGCTCTCAACTTATCGCATCTATTTTGATTTTTATCGCCATTAAAAAAAGTGATGGATACTCAAGATTTGAATACAAATATTTCAAGTTATTCAAAAAAGAAGTTGGGGAAATTATGACAATCGGCGTTCCGTCAGGTATACAAAACTCCTTAATTTCAGTATCTAACGTATTCGTACAAACAAACGTCAATTCTTTTGGTGATCAAGGCACTATCGCTGCTGCAATAGCAAGTCAGTACGACGCATTTATTTACGTCGTTGGAAATTCAGTGGCTCTCGCAGGTATGGCTTTCGTAAGTCAAAACTATGGTGCTGGAAATTATAAGAGAATTAAAGAATCAATAGTAAAGACTGCAATTTTTGCAAGTATTTGTCAGTTTATAGTAGGCTTTTTCTTCTATTTGCTAATAGAACCACTTGCGAGAATAATGTCAACCGACCCCGTTGTTCTAGACTATTGTAAAACTATAATGTTCAATATTGGCGCTTTATATTTTATGTGTGGGGTAATGGAAACGCTCGCCTTTTCAATGCGTGCGTTAGGAAAATCTATTACTGCAATGGCAATAGCTATAATCTTTATGGTTGTATTTAGAATTATTTGGCTGTTTGCTGTTTTTCCATTAAATCCAGTGTTTGAAATGATATATTACCTATATCCTATAAGTTGGACGCTGTCTATAATAGCGCAAATTATATTGCTAGCAAGAATATTGAAGGGTATAAAACTAAAATTGCAAAAATAAAAAGTTTTACTAAATACAATAATTTCTTGACATTATAATTTTTAAATGTTATTCTATATGGGATGTAAATAAATCTTTAATTCGGTACGAGAGACCGACAAGGTTTTAGCGAAAATGACGGAATAGTTCCGTAGTTTTAGTTTGTCAAGCCTTGCTTTTGCAGGGCTTTTATTTTTGGCAATAAAATCGACCGTTTGTTGTACCTCGCCGTATTGTTATAAAGAAATAATAGGAGAACTTATGAATAATTATATTCTTAAAAATGGAACAGTCTATCTAGACGGACAATTTGTCAAAAAAGACCTAGCGATAGTCGCAGGTAAAGTTTCTTTTTCTATTCCATCAAATACTAGTTCTTTTATCGTTGTTGATTGTTTAAATAAACATATTTTACCCGGTTTCGTAGATGTACACGTGCATTTGCGTGAGCCGGGTTTTTCTTATAAAGAAACTATTAAGTCGGGCACGACTGCCGGCGCTAGCGCAGGATATTCGGCAGTGTTTAGTATGCCTAACTTAAAACCCGTTCCCGATAGCGTGGAAAATTTAATGGTACAAAAGAATATCATTGATAGTGACGCAGTGATTAAGGTTTATCCATACGCATCGATAACCAAAGGTCAAAAGGGCGAAAGGCTTTCGGACTTAGAACAACTTGCAGATTACGTCTTGGCTTTTTCTGACGATGGTGTTGGCGTTCAAGACGATAATATGATGAAACAAGCAATGCAAATAGCAAAATCACGAGATAAATTGATAGTTGCGCATTGTGAAGACAATTCCTTGCTTAACGGTGGATATATCCACGACGGCGAATATGCTAAAGCACACGGACATAAAGGTATTTCATCGGCTAGCGAATATAAACAAGTGGAACGTGACTTAGAATTGGTTAAACAAATCGGTGTGAAATATCACGTTTGTCACGTTTCGGCAAAAGAAAGCGTAAGCGCAATAAGAAAAGCTAAAAGTGAAGGCGTTAACGTAACTGCTGAAACAGGCCCACACTATCTCGTGTTTGACGATAGTATGCTTAAAGAAGACGGCGCTTATAAAATGAATCCACCGATAAGGGCAAAAGAAGATAGGCTTGCACTTATAGAGGGTATAAAAGACGGAACTATTGATATGATTGCGACCGACCATGCGCCACATTCGGCTGAAGAAAAATCTAACGGATTAAAGAGCATAAACGGTATAGTGGGGTTAGAAACTGCTTTTCCCGTTTGCTACACTAAACTCGTTAAGGGTGGCGAAATCAGTTTGGAAAAATTAGTTGCGCTTATGAGCCAAAATCCATCAAAACGATTCGGTTTAGATATAGAAATAAACGAAGGAAGAACTGCGAATTTATGTGTATTCGACCTTGAAAACGAGTATAAAATTCGTAGCCAAGAATTTTACTCGAAGGGAAAGTGTACGCCGTTTGACGGTATGGAAGTTTACGGAAAGTGCTTAATGAATTTTACCGACGGAAAATTAGTTTACCCAAAATAATAAAAAAGATAAAATTAAAATTTAGATAAAAATTTCAAAAGAAAATAAGGAGATAATTATGCCTAAAAGAAGCGACATTAAGAAGGTTTTAGTAATAGGAAGTGGACCTATCGTTATTGGTCAAGCAGCAGAATTTGACTATGCTGGAACTCAAGCGTGTTTAGCCTTAAAAGAAGAAGGATACGAAGTAATTTTATGTAACTCTAACCCTGCAACAATTATGACTGACACAACCATTGCAGATAAGGTTTACATGGAACCGTTGACCTTAGAATACGTGGCAAAAATATTGCGTTATGAACGCCCTGACGCTATTATCCCAGGTCTTGGTGGACAAACGGGATTAAACTTAGCTATGCAATTAGCAAAAAAAGGCGTTTTGGAAGAATGTCAAGTAGAACTTTTAGGTACCGATTCAAAATCAATAGAAAGGGCAGAAGATAGAGAACTCTTTAAGGAAATGTGTCAATCTATCGGCCAACCGGTTATTGAATCAGAAATAACTTATAGCATAGAAGAAGCAAAACAAGCGGCTAATAGGATAGGCTATCCTGTAGTTTTACGTCCTGCTTTCACTTTGGGTGGAACGGGTGGTGGTTTTGCCGATGACGAACAAGAATTAGAACAAATTATGAAAAACGCCCTTAAACTTTCGCCTGTACGTCAAGTACTCGTTGAAAAGAGCGTTAAGGGTTATAAAGAAATAGAATTTGAAGTAATGCGTGACTCTAAGGATAACGCAATTACAATTTGTGGTATGGAAAACGTAGATCCCGTTGGTGTTCATACGGGTGACTCGGTCGTAGTTGCGCCTATCTTATCGCTAAACGATAAAGATTTGAAAATGTTAAACGACGCCGCAATTAAGATTATCCGTGAACTTAAGATTGAAGGTGGCTGTAACGTTCAATTTGCACTCAATCCAAACTCAAGCGAATACTACTTAATCGAAGTAAACCCAAGAGTATCAAGATCTTCTGCGCTCGCTTCAAAAGCAAGTGGTTATCCTATCGCTAAAGTGACGGCTAAAGTTGCAGTAGGTATGACCTTGGACGAAATCCAAGTTGCTGGAACGACTGCTATCCACGAACCTAAATTAGATTATATAGTAACTAAATTCCCAAGATTCCCATTTGATAAATTTACGTCGGCATCAAACGTATTAGGTACGCAAATGAAAGCGACGGGCGAAATTATGGGAATAGGAACTAACCTTGCTGAAAGTATGCTAAAATCAGTTCGTTCTTTGGAAATAGGCGTAAATCACTTCTATCTAGCAAAGTTTGATAATATGCCTACCGAAGAAATTGAAGAATACCTAAAAGAATTTAGGGCTGACACGATATTCGCCGTTGCCGAACTATTATGGCGTGGCGTAAGCGTAGAAAGGGTACATGAAATTACTAAGATTACCGAACTATTCCTTGAAACAATTTTAGACATAGTAAAAATGGAAAAGGAATTGTCGGCAAATAAAAACGATGCTAGCGTTTTACTAAAGGCTAAAAAATTAGGTTTTTGTGACCAATATATAGCAAAACTTTGGGAAACTACCGAACTTGAAGTAAACAAGTTTAGAAAGGAAAATAATATTAAGCCGGTATATAAAATGGTTGATACTTTATATAGTGGCGCATATATTCCATACTTCTATTCAACTTACACGGGCGAAAACCAATCTATTCTAACCGATAAAGAAAAGGCAGTCGTTTTAGGTAGTGGTCCTATTAGAATAGGTCAAGGCGTAGAATTCGACTATTCAACCGTTCACGCAGTTAAGACTATTAAAGAAAGTGGCTTAGAAGCAATTATCATAAATAACAACCCTGAAACGGTATCAACCGACTATACGGTAAGCGATAAACTTTACTTTGAACCATTGACGGCTGAAGACGTTATGAACGTTATCGAATTTGAAAACCCAATGGGCGTAGTTACTTCTTTGGGTGGACAAACGGCTATTAACCTTGCCGAACCTATAATGGAACGTGGCGCAAAGATTATCGGTACCGATTGCAACGCTATCAACAACGCTGAAGATAGAGATGCTTTTGAAAAAATAATGAATAAACTCGGTATCCCACAACCAAAAGGACAAGCAGTGTTTAGCGTTGAAGACGGCGTTAAGGTTGCTGAACAAATAGGATATCCTGTGCTCGTTCGCCCTTCTTACGTTTTGGGTGGTAGAGCAATGCAAATCGTAGGAAACGAGGACGCTTTAAGACAATATCTAAAGACGGCTGTTGATATTAGTGAAGATCACCCGATTTTAGTAGATAAATATATCGTAGGTAAGGAATTAGAAATTGACGCCGTTTGCGACGGTAAAGACGTATTTATTCCAGGTATTATGGAACTTATTGAAAGAACGGGTATTCACTCGGGCGACAGTATAAGCGTATATCCAACCTTCTCAGTAAGCCAAAAGGTAAAAGACACGATTCTAGATTACGGCAAGAAGTTAGGGCTTGGAATAGGTATAGTTGGGCTATACAATATTCAATTCATAGTTGACAAAAACGAAGACGTGTACGTTATCGAAGTCAATCCACGTTCGTCGAGAACCGTTCCTTTCTTATCAAAATCAACTGGCTATTCACTCGCTGATATAGGTACTAGAGTAATTTTAGGAAAGAGCCTAAAAGAACAAGGTATAAATATGCTTTACCCTGAAGAAAAGAAACGTTGGTACGTAAAAGTTCCTGCTTTCTCTTTCAATAAACTAAAAGGTCTAGACGCATACTTATCGCCTGAAATGAAGTCAACGGGTGAAGCAATCGGTTACGACGATAAGTTAAATCGTGCATTATATAAGGCTCTTCAAGCATCGGGAATGAACGTTATGAATTACGGAACGTTACTAATTTCGGTTGCCGATTGCGATAAGGAAGAAGCGTTGCCATTAGTTAGAAGATTCTATAACTTAGGCTTTAATATCGAAGCTACTAAGGGTACGGCAAAATATTTGAAAGAACATGGTATAAGAACTAGAGTTAAGGCAAAAATTAGTGAAGGCAACGAAGAAATTCTAGATTCTATCCGTAGGGGATACGTGACGTACGTAATAAGTACTCGTGACATAAATTCACTAGGTCAAGTAAGCGACGGATATCAAATGCGTCGTGCATCGGTTGAAAACAACGTGACCATGTTCACGGCGTTAGATACGGTTAGAGTTCTTCTTGACGTTTTAGAAGAAACCACCCTTTGCATTTCAACCATAGATGCATAAAACAAAGAAATAGGAGAAACAATTTTGAACAACGTAATTTTCACCATTTTAACAAATGAAAAATTAACCGATTCAGTGTATAAAATGACCCTTTCGGGCGACACGACCGAAATAGTAAGACCAGGTCAGTTCGTAAACATTAAACTTGAAGGCTTATATTTACGCCGTCCTATTTCAGTTTGCGATTACGAAAAGGGTAAATTAACCATTATTTACAAAGTCGTAGGTAAAGGCACCGAACAAATGAGTTGGCTTGATGCAGGCGAAAAATTAGACGTTTTGGTGGGGCTTGGCAACGGCTACTTTACCGAATTTGCAGGTGAAAAGCCACTTCTTATCGGGGGTGGCGTAGGTGTTCCACCATTATATAACCTTGCAAAAAGACTTATTGCCGAAGGTAAAACCCCAACTGTAATTTTGGGCTTTAATACAAAAGACGAGATATTTTACGAACAAGAATTCAAAGCTCTAGGCGCAAACGTGTTAGTGACTACTGCTGACGGAAGTTACGGCATAAAAGGTTTCGTAACCAACGCTATGCAAACGTTAGACGGGTTTACGCACGTTTATACTTGTGGACCAGAGCCAATGTTAAAGGCGATATATAACGCTACCGAAGTAGACGGATCGTTCTCGTTTGAAGAAAGAATGGGTTGTGGTTTTGGCGCTTGTATGGGTTGCTCTTGTAAAACCAAGTATGGAAATAAGAGAATATGTAAGGACGGTCCAGTTCTTCAAAGGGAGGAAATTATATGGTAGATTTAAGCACGTCACTTTGTGGGGTTAAACTAGATAATCCCGTAATTCCTGCAAGTGGAACTTTTGGGTTTGGCTATGAATTTAACGATATTTACGATATAAACATTCTAGGCGCAATCTCTATTAAAGGCACGACGAAAGAGCCAAGATTTGGCAATCCAACGCCAAGAATTGCAGAATGTACCGAAGGTTTAATCAATTCTATCGGACTTCAAAACCCTGGCGTAGATAAGGTAATTTCTTATGAAATCCCAAAATTGAGAGAGTGTTATAGAAAACCTATAATATCAAACATAAGTGGTTTCTCAATAGAAGAATACGTTGAGTGTTGCCAAAAAATGAATGAAGTAAAAGACGTTGATATTATAGAACTCAACATCAGTTGTCCTAACGTTCACAACGGTGGAATGAGTTTTGGTACTCAACCTGAAAACGCTCAAGGCGTGGTGGAGGCAGTTAGAAAAGTGACCACAAAACCATTGTTTGTAAAACTAACGCCAAACGTTACCGATATCGTGTCGATAGCAAAGGCTTGCGAACAAGGTGGGGCTGACGGTATAAGTTTAATCAATACTTCTCAAGGTATGAGAATTGACTTAAAGAAACGCCGTCCTATAATTGCCAATAAAATAGGTGGCTTTTCTGGTAGAGCAATTTTCCCAATTGCATTAAAAATGGTATATCAGGTTTACGATGCAGTTAAAATTCCAATTATGGGAATAGGTGGTGTTGCAAGCGCAGAAGACGTCGTTGAAATGATGATGGCTGGTGCATCTGCAGTTCAAGTCGGTGCTGAAAATTTGGTAAACCCTTACGCTTGTAGAGATATTATAAACAATCTTCCACAAGTAATGAAAAAATATAACATAAACAGTTTAAAAGATATAATAGGAGAAGCGCACAAATGAAAAAGGACGTAATAATTGCTTGTGACTTTAACAGCAAAGAACAACTTTTCAGTTTTTTAGATAAATTTGACGGTAGCGAAAAGCCATACTTAAAAGTTGGTATGGAACTATTTTATGCAGGTGGAATTGAAATCGTAAAAGAAATCAAACGCCGTGGTCATAAAATCTTTTTGGACTTAAAACTACACGATATTCCAAACACTGTTAAAAAAGCTATGTCAGTATTGTCGGGTTTTGACGTTGATATGGTAAACTTACACGCAGGTGGTGGCTCGCTTATGATGAAAGGCGCTTTAGAAGGTCTAACTCGTCCTGACGGTACTCGTCCATTACTTATCGCAGTTACTCAATTAACTTCAACAAACCAAGAACTTATGACTAGCGAACTTTTAATAGATAAGCCTTTAGATGAAGTAGTTATGAGTTACGCTAAAAACGCAAAAGATTGTGGGCTTGACGGTGTAGTATGCTCTCCACTAGAAGCAGGCAAGGTTAAAGACGTTTGTGGTAAAGAATTTTTAACTATAACACCGGGTATTCGTCTAGCAGGCGATGCCGTTGGCGATCAAAAAAGGGTTACAACCCCAGCACTAGCTAGAGAACTAGGCTCTGACTACATAGTAGTAGGCCGTTCGATAACGGGCGCTGAAAACCCTGTTGAAGCGTATAGAAAATGCGTAAAAGAATTTTTAGGTTAACAAACGATAAGGAGAAATAAAAATGGAAATTTCAAAAATTGTTGCGGAAAATTTATTAAAGATTAAGGCAGTATTTCTTCGCCCAGATGAACCTTTTACTTGGGCAAGTGGAATAAAGAGTCCAATATATTGCGATAATAGATTAATCTTAACTGCGCCTGAAGCACGTGATATAGTAGAAAAGGCAATCGCTCAAACGGTAAAGGAAGAATATCCTGATGCAGAGGCGCTTTTTGGAACTAGCACAGCTGGTATTGCTCACGCTGCAATCGCAGGGCACCTTTTAGGTATGCCTATGGGTTACGTTCGTGGAAGCAGTAAAGACCACGGTAGAAATAATAAAATCGAAGGCAAACTAGAGCCAGGTACAAAAGTTGTGGTTATAGAAGACCTAATTTCAACGGGTGGAAGTTGTATCGACGTAGTTGATGCGTTAAGAGAAGCCAGCGCTGAAGTTTTAGGTATCGTAAGCATTTATACTTACGGAATGAAAAAAGGTATTGAAAGATTAAAGGAAGCAAACGTTAAGAACGTTTCTTTAACAAATTTTGACACGGTTATTGAAGTTGCTGCAAAAACGGGATACATAAAAGAAAGCGACGTTCAAAGATTAAAAGCGTTTAGAGATAATCCGTCTGATGAAAGTTGGATAAAAGCTTAAAAATACAAAAGGAGTACGATATGAAAAATTTGCTATCTATTACCGATTTTTCAGTGCAAGAAATAGATCAACTATTGTCAGTTGCTCAAGATATTATCGCTAATCCTGAAAAATATAATGAAAAATGTAAGCATAAGATATTGGCAACCTTATTTTTCGAACCGTCGACAAGAACTAGACTATCATTTGAGTCGGCAATGTTATCGCTTGGTGGAAGTGTTTTAGGTTTTTCTGATGCGAACAGTTCTTCGGCATCAAAGGGCGAAAGCGTTTCTGATACGATAAGAGTAGTTAGTTGCTATTCGGACATAATTGCTATGCGTCACCCAAAAGAAGGTGCACCTTTCGTTGCGTCAATGGTGTCTAGCGTACCAATTATTAACGCTGGGGACGGTGGACATAACCACCCAACCCAAACGCTCGCAGACCTTTTGACAATAAAAACCGAAAAGGGTAGACTTGATAATTTAACCGTTGGTTTTTGTGGGGACTTAAAGTTCGGTAGAACTGTTCACTCTTTGATCGAAGCTTTGGCGAGATATAAGGGTATAAAGGTAGTGTTGATATCGCCTAAAGAACTTACTATTCCAGATTACGTTAAGAGTGACGTTATGGATAAAAATAATATGGATTACGTAGAAACTACCGATTTAGAACAAGTTATGCCACAACTAGACGTTTTATACATGACTAGAGTTCAACAAGAAAGATTTTTTAACGAAGACGATTATTTAAGATTACGTGACAGTTATATCTTAACTTTGGATAAGTTATCTAACGCAAAGCCTGATTTAAGCATATTACACCCACTACCAAGGGTTAACGAAATTGCAGTCGACGTAGATAACGATAGTCGTGCTTGCTATTTTAAGCAAGTGGCTAACGGTAGGTATATGAGAATGGCTCTAATATTAAAATTATTAGGCATAGAATAGGAGAAATAAAATGAAAATCGACCCTATAAAGAACGGAATAGTAATAGACCATATCGAAGCGGGAAAGGGCAAGAAAGTTTACGACTTTTTAGAGTTAGAACAACTTGACTGCACCATCGCTTTAATTAAGAACGTGCCTAGTAAAAAGATGGGCAAAAAAGATATAATAAAAATCGACGCTGATATAAAGGTTGACTTCGATGTACTCGGTTACATAGCACCAGAGGTTACGATAAACCTTATTAAAAACGAAAAGACGGTTGAGAAGAAACGTTTGGAACTTCCAAAAACCCTTAAAAACGTTATTAAATGCAAAAATCCACGCTGTATAACTAGCGTAGAGCAAGGCATCGATCACGTTTTTAAATTGGTTGATGAACAAAACAAAGTTTACCGTTGTATATATTGCGAATCAAAAGCAAACGATTGATTTTTTGAATGGTAAAAAAGTAGTTATTTAGGGTAAAAAAATTGACATTGATTTTTATCCGTGATATAATTATGTTTATATATAGATATTTTACTAAAAGGAATTAAGTCATGAAGCAAGAAACTTTGAAATGGGTAAAAGATGCGTATAAAACGGAAGCCGATTGTATTACCGAAATGCTTAATCATTTGGACGAAGAACAATTTTCAAAAGCAATTGAAATTTTGATTAACGCTGAAAGAATAGGAACTACTGGTTGTGGTCATTCTGGTATCATTATGCAACACTTATCACATCTTCTTTGTTGCATAGATCAGCCTGCAAAATTCGTTTCGCCAGCAGAAGCCGTTCACGGTGGAACGGGCTACTTCAAAAAGGGCGACGCTATGATCTTCGCTTCTCGTGGTGGTAAAACCAAAGAACTTCTTCCTATCCTTGATATTTGCAAGAAGAAAGGGGTTAAGATAATATCTATAACTGAAAACATGGATTCACCATTAGCTTTAGGCGCTGACGTAGTTATTAAACAATACGTAAATAAAGAATGCGATAGATATAATGCTCAAGGCACTACATCTACTACTTCACTTTGTATGATTTCTCACGCAATACAAACTGCAATCTTGGAAGAAACTAATTTCCAAATTGAACAATTTGCAGTGACTCATCCAGGTGGGGCTGTTGGCGAAAGACTTAACGACAAAGCGTTATTTTAATAAGGCTCTGTCACAACAAACGATTGATAAAGTGCAAGTAAAAACCTACGCAATAGGTTGTTAAAACCCTTGTTAATATGTAAACTATTGACTACGGGCATTTGCCTACTCTTGCTTGCTTTTTACTCACCCTTTTAAAATCAATCATTTATTATGACATAGCCATTTAACAAAAAAAGGAGATAATGATAATGGTAAAAGATTATAAGATTAGCGAACCATTTTTTGAATATGGTCCAAAGTGCTATATGTATGGCGAAACTTTGGTTGAAATGGCAAAAGGACTAGATAAACTTGCTGAAAAGTATGACGTTGACGTAATTTTGGATATTCCTGATACCGAAATTTACAATGTTGCAAAGAACGTAAAGAGAGTACACGTTTATTCTCAACATATGGACAGTATCCCTGTTGGTAGGGGTATGGGAAGAACTCTTCCAGAAGCAGTAAAAGCAGCAGGCGCTGTTGGCGTAATGCTAAATCACGCTGAAAGAAAATTGACTTTAGAAGAAATTGAAAAAGCCATTAAGCGTGCTGACGAACTAGGTCTTGCAACTATGGTTTGCGCTGATTCTATCGAAGAAGTAAAGGCAATCGCAAAATTAGGACCTAATATTCTAGTTGCTGAACCAACCGAACTTATCGGAACGGGTAAACCTGCTGATAAAGAATACGTTGACGAAGTTATTAGAGTAATTAGAGAAATCAACCCTGACATTAAACCTTTCCCATCGGCAGGTATTACTAAGGGTGAAGATTGCTACAATATCATTAAAGCAGGTGCATCAGCATCAGGTTGTTCTTCGGCTATTGCAAAGGCTGAAAAGCCGTTAGAACTTGCTGAAGAAATGATTGCAGCAGTTCGTCGTGCTTACGATGAAACTAGAAAATAAGTAAAAATCAAGTTAAAAAAACCGAAAGGTATAAAAAATAATAAAAATTTTTTAAGGAGAATGAAAAATGGAATTTAAAGTTTTTCAAAAAGAAATCGAACTTCAATCAAGAGGCTGGATCCCAACTTTCCACGACATCAGAAAAGAAATCCTAGAAATAGTAGAAGCATCTGGCGTTAAGAACGGAACCGTATCAATCGTATCACACCACACAACTTGTTCTGTAATGGTACAAGAATGTTCACACGATATCGACTCATTTGACCTAGAATATCTTCAACACGACCTTCTTGACATCATGAGAAAGATGATTCCTGACTTTGCAGAAGAACATCAATATCGTCACCCAGGTCCTATCCACGCTCAATATGGTAGACACGTAAACGAACCAGGCGACTATTCAAGTATGAATACCGACGGTCACCTTCGTTCAGTATTCTTTGGTAGAAGCGAAGCTTTAACTATTAAAGATGGCAAACTTGACTTAGGTTTATTTGCACACATCTACTTCATTGACTGGGATCACGTTATTGCTCGTCGTAGACAAGTTAACGTTACCGTTATGGGTACTACCGAAGACGTAGGCGATAGAAAGTGGAACGACGGAAAGGTTATCGACACCAAACGTAAATTCACCGAAGAAGAAAAGGCTTACGATATCCACTACGATCTTCAACAACAAAGATAATTTACTTAAAATAAATTCAAAATTGATTTTCTCTATCGATTTTCCGATAGAGAAAATTTTTTGAAAAAAACAAGTTGTATTTCATAGGTTAATCAAATGATATTTTTAAAAACTTTAGAACAAACGGGAATATTATTAATTTTTATTTTTACTGGCTATTTCTTGCGTAAAAAAGAGGTAATTAACGAAAGCGGGAAAAAAGTTCTTGCAGGGCTTTTGGTTAATTTGTTTGCGCCTTGTTATGGGATTGCGAGTTTATCTACACAGTTGAGTATTGATAAACTGTCTGAATATTTTAAATACTTTTTAGTTGGTACGATACTTGCTATCGTTATTATATTCGTCGCTTTACCTTTTGCAAAATTGCTAGGTAAGAATAAACTTGAAAGAAACATATTAAAATATGCGTTGGCATTTGCAAACATAGGATACTTCGGTTATCCCGTTGTTGGTGCAGTTTTTGGGGAAGAAGTAAAGGCGCTTATGATTTTATTTTGTATCCCACAAACTATTGCAATCAATACGTACGGTTATCAAGTATTAACTCAAAAGGTCGTTGAAACTCCTAGCGATTTACAAAACGAGTTGGACAAGACAAAACATAAATGGACTGAACATTTGCGTTTCTTAAAATCAGTTCCATTTATCGGTACTATGCTAGGTGTATTTTTAGGTTTATTACCAATAGAAATACCACCGTTTGTTCAAAACTTATTGTCAACTGCTGGTAATTGTCAAAGCGCAACGGCAATGCTCTTAACGGGCTCGGTTTTAGCAAACGTTCCTTTCAAAAAGTTGTTCACTTCCCTAAAACCTTATATTATTAGTGCAATTAGACTTTTGGTTATTCCATGCATCATGGGTGGGGTAATGTACCTTTTAGGATTAAAGGGCGACTTGTTTATAATCGCAACGGCGTGCGTTTCAATCCCTGTTGGTATGAACGTTGTCGTTTATCCGGAATCTGCTGGGCTAGATAGTACCGAAGGTGCAAAGATGTGCTTTATATCGTATGTTTTAGCGCTAGCGACGTTGCCCGTCGTTTTTGAAATTATCAAAAAATTAGCATAAAATTAAGGTGCGTTGAAAAACGCACCTTTTTTACATTTAATTTGCTTGATAAAATTTTTATATTAAATTATAATACTTATATGAATAAGATCAAGACACTATTAAAGTTATTTTTAACTATGTTCAAAATAGGATTGTTTACGTTTGGTGGTGGATACGCTATGGTTGCAATTATTGAGCGTGAACTAGTTGAAAAAAAGAAATGGATTGAACACGAAGAGTTTATGGATGTTATAGCAATAGCCGAAAGCACTCCTGGGCCTATTGCTATAAATAGCGCAACCTATATCGGCTATAAAATGGCAGGCTTTTTCGGTTCTCTATTTGCAACTTTAGGGGTAGTGTTGCCGTCTTTTATCATTATCGTAATAATTTCGCTTTTCTACGAGCAATTTATACAAATTGAACTTGTAAAATACGCCTTTAACGGAATACAAGCCTGCGTTTCTTATCTAATTTTGTCAGCAGGGCTTAAAATGTTTAAGAAATTAAAAAAGACTGTACTAAACGTCATACTATTTATACTGACTATTTCAGGAATAATAATTTTCACTTTATTTTTCCCACAAATAGATATTTCGTCCATTTTCTATATTCTAATCGGTGGGCTTGTTGGCGTTGTCGTTTATTTGTTAGGCTATTTTAAGAAAAAAGAAAGGGGTGAAAAATGATATATTTAAACTTATTTTTAACCTTTCTTAAAATAGGTGCGCTAACGTTTGGTGGTGGATACGCCATGATCCCTTTAATTCAAGACGAAGTTTTGGGTTGGGGGTGGATGGAATTAGAAGAAATAATCAATTTTATCGCAGTTTGCGAAAGTACGCCAGGGCCTATTGCAATAAATATGGCAACTTTCGTCGGGTATTCACAAGGTGGAATATTTGGCGCAGTCTGTGCAACTTTAGGGGTAGTGTTGCCGTCTTTTGTAATAATATTATTGATAGTTTCACTAATACACAATTTGTTAAAATTTGCAGGCGTAAGGTCGTTTTTAGACAGTTTAAAGCCCGTAGTTGTCGGTTTAATATTAGGTACTGCAATAACCGTCTTTTTGCAAGTAGTATTTGCATTTACAAACGTTAAAGAAAGCGTAATATCTTTCGATTATAAAGCGCTTATAATATTTACCATTATTGCAGTAAGTAGCGCCGTTTATAAAAAATTAACTAAAAAATCGGTTTCGGCAATCTTGCTTATAGTAATTTCGGCAATTTTAGGTATAATTTTTTACGGTGTTTTAGTGTAATTTACTAATTAAAGTTTTGCATTTTAAAATGTTTATGATATAATAAATATAAATTTTGAAATAAAGAGTTTATATTTATTTGCAGGTGTAGTTTAGTGGCAAAACAACAGCTTCCCAAGCTGTGGTTGTGAGTTCGATTCTCATCACCTGCTCCAAAACAAAAGTGGGGTGCAATTCGCACCCCACTTTTGTTTTGCGGTGATGAGAACGAACGATAGTTCGGTCGTCAAGTGACGGTCATATATAACGGGCTAGACCATCGTAATGAAATAGAGATGCTTCTCATCACTATATTGCTTTGCGCAATTCGCACCCCACTTTTGTTTTGTCTATATTAAAACTTTTCTAAAAAAACGCTTAAAACATCGTTTAATATTGACAATAAAATTCTGCTTTGGTATAATTTCTTATATAAAAAGGAGTAAAGATGAAAAGTCAATTCGTTAATAAAAAAATAGGTTTTTTTGGCGCAAGTATAACGGATAACGGATATTATTTATATCATATACGTTCGCATATAGCTAACTCTAAAGATAAATGTATGGTTTTTAATCACGGTGTTGGTGGAACTCGCGCAGAAATGGGCGTTTATACTATTAAAGATGAAATCGAGCCTTGTAAGCCCGACTATATGTTCATTGAGTTCGGTGTGAACGACTTAGGTATTTGGCTTTACGATAGTTTTTTAATTCAGAACGAAGACCTTGAACTTTCAAAGCAGAAAAGAAACCAAGTCTATTATCAAAACATAACGGGAATAGTAGATTATCTTATAGAGCAAGGTATAAAGCCTATTTTAATGACCCCGTTTGCAGTAAACGAATTGTTGGTGGAAACGGACGATATAGAAACGCTAGTAGATAACAAAGAAAAGGTGGAAAAGATA
>SVHP01000066.1 GCA_015055735.1 Clostridiales bacterium
AATGGCTCCCTCCTAAACGGAGATTTTCGGAGAACCGAATTTCTATGTCATCGGAGGGTCACAGTCCCTCCGTAGAGGGCTAACCGCTTATTACCGTATTGGTAGTGCCTAATGATATTCTAACAAAATGTTTGCGAATACACAAGAGAAAGCGAAAGAAAGTTCTCGGAAACTATATAAAATAGACCTCATTACCTGTGAATGGTAGTGAGGTCTATTTTTTGTCGCGAACACCTAATAAAACTTCAACAGCTTTACGACGTTCGGTACTTAGTGCACGAATTTTATTTATGATTTGTCTTTCCTTATCGGTAAATCTATCAGGTTCATTTTCCTTAGTGCGTTGCCTATCATTTTCAGTAGGCTCCGCTTGTAAAAAGTCTCTAATCTCGATACCACATAATTCAGCCATAGTGTTCAAAGCAACAACGTCAGGCATATTGCGACCATGTTCCCAACCGCTCAAGCATTGTTTAGAAACACCAACTTGTCTGCCAAATTCTTCTAAAGTAAGACCAAGACGTAATCGTTCGTACTTAATTCTTGTTCCAATAGTCGCTTTGTCCAACTGCATCACCTACTTTGCGAGAAAACTTCTTCAAGTTTAGTATAAGTGATAAAGAAAGGGAAATAGCCTAAAAGTAAACGCTTTAGATAAATTGAAAGTATCTGAATTATAATATATAATAAAAAGTATCCGTTTTGGATACAAAAGAGAAGCGTTTGTGAAAGGTTGTTGTGAAATGGTTTTTTCATCCACAGTATTTTTATTTTTGTTCTTGCCTGTTGTTTTAATGGTTTATTTTGTAATACGTAAGGAATTTAGAAATGCTTTCCTGTTTTTCGTAAGTTCTTTTTTCTATTGGTATGGCGAGCAGAAAATGTTACTGCTTATGTATTTTGTTATTCTGCTGAATTATGGCATATCTTTACTAATAGGGTGCATAGATGACGGAAAGCTATTAAGTTCTTGGTCGAAAGAAAAGGTTCGTTTGGCGAGGAAAGGGCTGCTATTATTTTGCATAGTTGTTTGCGTTGGTTTATTGTGGTATTACAAGTACTGGAACTTTTCTATACACATTTTTAATAAGTTTGCTGCGTTGCTTGGAGTAAGTTATAAGCTTTCTTTTGTAGATAAGATAGTACTTCCTTTAGGTATAAGTTTTTACACGTTTCACGTTCTTAGTTATACACTGGATGTATATTTTAAGAAGATGAAAGTAGAAACCAATTTGTTAAATTTTATGACCTATGTGTTAATGTTTCCTCAATTAGTTGCCGGTCCTATAGTAAGATATATAGATATCCAAAGACAATTTTGCAATAGGGCTGTTTCAGCAGTTGGTTTTGCTAATGGTATAAGGAAATTTTCCTTTGGGTTAGCTAAAAAAATATTGATTGCCAATACGGTTGCCAAAGCTGCTGATAAAATTTTTGCTGTTCCTGTTGAAGAACTTAGTTTAACCATTGCATGGTTAGGAGCGGTTTGTTATACGTTGCAGATATATTTTGACTTCAGTGGTTATTCTGATATGGCAATAGGGTTGGCTAAAATGTTTGGATTCCATTATAAGGAAAACTTCAATTATCCTTATATTTCTAAAACTGTTGGAGAATTTTGGAGAAGATGGCATATTTCTTTATCAACTTGGTTGCGTGACTATGTATATATAAATTTGGGCGGTAATAGATTAGGGAAAGTACACTTCTATTGTAATATCTTAATTGTATTTTTACTTTCTGGTCTATGGCATGGTGCGAATATGACGTTTGTCTTATGGGGAATCTGGTATGGTGTGTTTATAATTTTGGAAAGTATTTGTTTAAAAAACTTCTTAGAGAATAGAAAAATTATGGCTCATTTATATACAGTAGGAGTTGTTATGTTTGGTTGGGTTTTGTTTAGGGCTGATAATGTAGCTTATGCGTTTGATTACTGGAAAGCTATGTGTGGAAGTAATGGTGCAGATATTGTTAGTGCTTTAGAGTTTTTGAAGAATGATGTTATTTTTGCTATTATAGCTGGAGTTATCTTCTCCTTAGATTGGAGAGATGCTTACAAAAAACATATTATTGAAAATTTAGGAAAAGATTACCACAGAAGCTTTTTCCTATATAAGCTGACGTCTTATATAATCGCTTTTGGATTACTTTTTATTTCGTCAATTAGTATAATTAGTAGCACTTATAATCCTTTTATATATTTTAGGTTTTAAAAGGGGTAGTTCAATTTGAAATACAAGAATTTAATTATAAAAATCTTTATAGCAATATTTGTTTGCTTCCTATTGTATCCAAATACTGGATTGTTTAGAGGAAGCAAGAATATTGCTATGATTGCAAAGGAAAATAGAAAAATTACTCCGTTCCCTAAGGAGTCTTTAAGTAGTAAAAAGTTTTATACTAACTTTGAAAACTGGTATCAAGATAGATTAAGGCATAGAGATAAGGCTATTGGTTATTGGCGAAAAATATATTTTGAAATGGGAATCATTTTAAAAGACAATATATTTATTGGGAAAAATGATTGGTTGTTTAACAAACATAATGTTATTAAAAATTTTAGAGATGCTCAAATCAAGGCTGATAGTATCAAAAAGTTACAAGAATATTGTAAGTCCAAAGGAAAACAATTCATATTGATGGTACCTCCTACTAAAGAGTCAGTATATCGAGACTATTTTCCTATGCATGAACAAAGAAAAGCTAAGGAATATTATGTATGGGAGAATCAGCTTAGACGATTAGCCAGTGATAACAAAATAAATTATCTGACTGTTACTGATGAATTGTTTGCACAGAGAAAAGTAAGTGAGGATGCATTGTATTTTAATGATGACCACCATTGGAGTTATTATGGTTCTTATGTTGCAGTAGATGTGTTGCTTAACAAGATAAAAGAGCAGAATAACAAATTGTCTGATGCTAAAGTGGTTCTTGATGGTAGTGTTCGGGAGGCGTACAAGGAATGGAGCTATTTGGGACAATTAGGATTTGGACGAAATACAAAGACTGTTGCTCCTTGGAATAAAGATTTTACAGATGAAATTTATGTGTCGGATACTCATTCTGGTAAAACTATAAAAATGAATAAAGTTTTATCTAACGATACTCTTTGGGGAAGGATTGTTAGAGGAGAAGCAATTATTGAGAATAAAAAGATTGGTAATAATCTTACAGTTTTGGTGCTAGGTGATTCGTATAGTAGTTATATGATGCCTTATTTATCTCAAAAAATCTCTAAAATAATTACAACTCACTATCGAGATTGTGCAGAGAAGAAGAAAAAAGTAGAAATAGGTCGTTTACTTGAGCAGTATAATCCTGATGTAGTAATTTTGGAAATTGTGGGCAATGGATTTTTCCATTCAAAAGGGGATAACAATTTTAAAAATATGGTATTCTGATATCCAAGGGCTCATCCAATTTTGGACGAGCTTTTTACAAACACAGCTAAAATAAAATATGTTATACCAAAAAATAGACCTCACTACCTAAACGGTAATGAGGTCATTTTTTATGAGGCTTTAATTATTCGTCAACGCGATACCAGAAGGGACGCATGAAGTTCAAGTAGCAAACTTCGCCGATTGCAGGACCGAGGTCACGACGGCCGGTTTGTACACGAATTTCTTGGTCGCCAACTTGTACCAAGTAGTCGATGATTTCGCCCAA
>SVHP01000028.1 GCA_015055735.1 Clostridiales bacterium
TACGCCTTCGCCTAAGTCTAAATCTAAGTTTAGAATATTATCAGTTAAAGTAAGATCTTGTTTTTCGCCGTCGATAAATACTAATGCTTTATCAGCTGCGTCAAACTTCATCTCTACTTGTGACTTTTTGTTATAAGTAGTATCGTTGTAGTTTACTACCATAAATCCAGAGTTGCCTGAATTGTCTTTCATGTAACCTACGATGATATCTTCGGTAGAAGTGATAGTATCTACCCCACTTAAATTATCAATCGATACTGGGTGATTTAAGCTGAACGAACTGTTTTGATACATATCGTCTTTAGAAGTATTATTAGTACCTAAAATTTGAGCAGTACCTAGCCAATTGTCTTTGAATTGACCGTAAACTTTTTCAAACTTTTTAACTTCTAAATTGATTTTTTGCGAATCGTACCAAATTTGCGTTTTATTTCCTTGCATATCAACTAAAGCGTCACAAGAAACGTCTAAACCTGCCGAATAAGGTGGAGTACCATAACAATAGTATGAAATACTATCGTAACCAAACGCCATCAACGAATAGATTTGTAATCTTAAATCGTTATAGGTTGGTACTCTTAAATTTGCATTCTCATAAGCTTGAGATTGAATAAAGAAGTTAGTAGTAAAACCGTATTCAGTATCTCTCTTTCTTTCAGCTAAAGCTTCAAGATTATAAAGCCAAGTTTTCTTTAAGTAGTTTGGTGTTTTTAATGAAGTATCTCGTTTTAACACGTAATCGTCACAAGACAACCAGTTTCTTACTTCCTTGTTAGCGTAAATATCACCTAGATAATCTTGAAATGCGTCAAGATGCTCTGCATAAGTCATTCCAACTTCGTTTTGTCCACCCCAAGGTAATCCCATTGAAGTAGATGGGTTTAAGTTAACTAAAAACTCAACTTGTGGATACTGTTCTTCTAAAGCAGTAACCAATGGTTGTAATTCATAGAAACCTATTTTATTATTGATAGTGTTATAGTACACTACTGGTTCGTCATAGTCGAAACCTACGAAAGATTCGTATTTAATAAACTCTTCAGCATACACCAACATATTTTCGGCTCTATCTAGTGAAACTATTGCTTTTAAACCTAATTGATCACAAAGTTCCAACGCTTGAATAGTTGCCGAAGACATCGTGCCAAACATACCTTGAACAAACATGTAGTTAAAGCCACAATCTTTATATGCTTTGAAGCTTTCTAAATTAATCGGAGGTGAATACCAACCGTTTATAATGAGTTCATCCGATTCTAACTCATCATAGTTAGGTAAAGTCACCTTTTCAGGTGGGTTTACAGGTGGTTTTTTACCTTCGTCATCATTGTTATTTGGAAAAAGTATATTACAACCACAACAAGTCATCGCTATGAAAATAGCTAAAAATATGCTTAATAGTTTTTTCATTATTTTCTCCATTAATCTTTTATTCTCTAACGAATTTTCGTTTTATAATTGTAAAAATTCTTTAATTAATTTTCACTGTAAGGAATTACAAATACGCCTTCGCCTAAGTCTAAATCTAAGTTTAGAATATTATCAGTTAAAGTAAGATCTTGTTTTTCGCCGTCGATAAATACTAATGCTTTATCTGCTTGGTCAAACTTTATCTCTACTTGCGACGTTTTGTTATAGGTCGTATCGTTGTAATTTACTACTACGTATCCAGGATTGCCTGAATTATCTTTTAAGTAGCCTACGATAATATCTTCTGTACAAGTAATAGTATCTACACCACTTAAATTATTAATTGCAACAGGATGATTCAAAGTAAATGAATCATTTTTGTAATTTGCATCTTTTGAAGTATTGTTTGTTCCACAAATTTGCGTTGTACCAATCCAATTATCTTTGAATTGACCGTAAACTTTTTCAAGTTTTTTAGCTTCTAAATTGATTTTTTGTGCATCATACCAAATTTGCGTCTTATTCCCTGCTCTATCAATTAAAGCGTCGCATGGAACAGCCACAGTGTCTTCGTATGGTGGCGTTGCATAACAGTAATACGAAATACTATCGTAACCAAACGCCATCAACGAATAAACTTGCATTCTTAAATCGTTATAGGTTGGAACTCTTAAGTTATTAGGACTAAAAGGCTGAGATTGAATAAAGAAATTGGTAGTGAAATTATGTTCACTATCTCTCTTTCTTTCAGCCAAAATTTCTAAGTTATCCAACCAAGTTTTTCTTAAGTAATTCTCACCTGTTGAAGGTTTCTTTCTCAACAAGTAATCGTCACAAGACAACCAATTTCTAACTTCTTTATTAGCGTAAATACCACCTAGATAATCTTCAAACGCTTGAAGATGCTCTGCATAGGTTATATTAGGGTCGTTTTGACCACCCCAATTACGTGACATAGCAGTAGACGGATTTAAGTTAACCATGAATTCTACTTGTGGATACGCCTCTTCTAAAGCAGTAACTAACGGCTCTAGTTCATAGAAGCCTAACCTACCGTTTAAAGTGTTGGTATAAACAACAGGTTCATCATAGTTAAAGCCAACGAAAGATTCGTATTGAACAAACGTTTCAGCATAGATTATTGCATGTTCTGGTCTATCAATCGTAACGATTGCTTTTAGACCTAATTCATCGCAAAGTTCCAATGCTTTAATGGTTGCATTAGACATAGTAACGTAACCGTTTACTTCGCCTTGAATAAAGATGTAGTTAAAACCACAGTCTTTATAAGTTTGAAAACTTTCTTTAGAAAGTGTAGGAGTGTACCAACCGTTTATGATAAGTTCATCTGATTCTAACTCATCATAGTTAGGTAGAGTCACCTTTTCAGGTGGCTCTACTGGTGGATTATTCCCTTCTTCGTTGTTGCTATTGTTGTTTGGGAAAAGAATATTACACCCACAACAGGTCATCGCTATAAAAATAGCCAAGAATATACTTAATAGTTTTTTCATTATTTACTCCATTAACCTTTTAAGCCACCGGCTGACATACTTTCCATTATTGTCTTTGAGAAAGCACAGTATAAGCCGAGTGAAACCACTGCCGAGAAAGTCATACCTGCAAATACGTAAGGCATACTAGCGTTATATTTTTGATATATAGCGTTGATACCATACGCAACCGTAGGTCTACTATTCAAGTACATGTACGGCGTATAGTAATCGTTCCAAGAACCGATAAATGAAACAACCGCAACTGCTGAAATTATAGGTAATGCTTGAGGCATCATGATTTTCATCATAACGGTAAAATTCCCTGCCCCATCTATAAATGCAGATTCAGCGTATTCCCAAGGAATTGCTGAAAAATAATTATAGAACAACAAGAAGTTAAAACCAAAACCGCCCGCGGCTAATAGATACACACCAAAAAACGTATCTAGTAAATTTAGCGAATCTAGTAATCTATAAGTAATAGACACAGTACCAACGGTAGGAATGGTAATAACTAATATATTTATCGTGATAATAAATTTTCTTAGAGCAAAAGTATATTTTGCTACAATATATCCTGAAATAGAAGTCAAAATTAACCCTATTGAAACAGTACCTACGATAAACAAAATTGAGTTAAGGAACATTTCAGGCATCGCAGTCGTTCCACCAACTTTATAAGTAAAAGCTCTCTCGTAATTTTTAGCGATACTCTTCCACGAAATATCAAAGAAGTTGAAAGGATCTGTAACGAAACCTGAAATTGAACGCATTGACCCAAATATCATCCAAAAGAAAATACCTATGAATGAAATTGCAAATATAGTCATTATAGTAAAAGTTATAATACGAAAGAGTCTATCGCTTAAACAACGTTCTTTTCTCATATTAATATTCAACCTCCTGACCATATTTATCTAATAGTTTATGCAAGGTTAAAACAACGACTGTACCAACGATTGATACCAATACGCCGAATGCACAAACAACTGTATTTTTACTGTCGCTCTTTACTATTTGAGTAATAACGAGACCTATTGAAGATGCATTAGGGTTACTACCCGCCAACAAGAGCGCCGGCATCATCCAAGATAAGCACCCTGCAACAGTAGAAATAATAAGAGTGTTGATAGTTGGGAATATCAACGGAATACACAACTTAAAAAATTGTTGCATTTCGGTTGCCCCGTCAAGTTCTGCGCTTTCAAATACGCTGGCTGGTAAACGAGCCATGGCTGAGTTAAAATAAATCAACTGTCCACTTACACCCGTCCAAACGTTGAAAACCAAAATCGAGCCCCAAACAGTTTCGTCGTTACCTAAAAAACCACCGACAGGGAAAATACCCATATTACCAGCAGTTCCATCACCACCTAATCCTATAGCCTTTATAAATGCGCCTATTAAACCAACGTCTGGATCTAGCGACATCTTAAAGCAAAGACATAGAACAACGGCAGAAAGAACTGATGGAAGGAATAACACTATCTTAAAGAAACCGTGTAGCAATACCTTTTTATATAATGCATAAGCAAAGATTATCATTAAAACCATGTTTATACATATAGTAAGCGGTATCAGTGAGAATGTATTGGTTAACATTCTCACTGTGAACAAACTACCTGCTTGTTGACCTAGAAAGCCCTTGAAGATTACTTCATAGTTTTCAAAGCCAACGAAGATTTTACCTGCTACAACAGAATCTCTAAAAAATGAATCAACAATCATACCTATATTTGGGTATACCCAAAATACAAGCCATTGGAATACAGGCCACGCTAAAAATCCGTAAACAAAGATAGCGTTTCTTCTTTTTAGCGATTTCATGCTGTTGTTAATTTTTGTAGTTTCTATTGTATTCATGTTTTATAATTCAACTCCACAAGATTATTCTACAAAGTCCTTAACGCAATCGTTCCATCCTGCATATTGAATTTCGTAAAGTCTTTCAATTTTTTCTCTAGCGAGTGTTTCAGTATAAGCTGAAGTTGCAATTTCTTTATAAGCTTGAGCCATTTGTAAACCGATAGCGCAAGTTAAGTGTGGGATTTGACCAGAGCCACCAACAACTACTCTACTGTTAGCCCAAGCATTCATAACTTCTTGTGCAAATGGTGACAATCCTTCTGGAACTTCACATTCGAAAGCGTTTGAAGAACCGGTTGATAACATATAAATTTGACCAACGTCTGGAGAAGCCATGTAAGATAAGAACTTCTTAGCTAAATCGTCGTTGTTGTTTTTACCGTTTGCAGCGATCATGAAGTAAGTTGATGGAGTACCTAAAGAAATAGTTGATTGTCCGCCAGCTTTAACAACAGGCATAGTCGTAAAGTGATAGAAATCAGCTTCAACTTCGTCAATGTAATCTCTCATTTCGTTTTCAAACCAGTCACCAGTGATAGTGAATACTGATTGACCGTTTAAGAATTTTTGTTCAGCAACCAAGTTAGAATCACTTGCATACGTTGAAACTGTGTTTGATGGATAATATCCGTTTGTACCTAGTTTAGTATTGAATAATTTTGCGATGCAATCTAATGCTGTAATAGCACCTTCACTAACTAATAATGATTTATTAGTTTCGCCAGTGATATCTAAGTCGTCTTGATCGTAGTATGCTTTATAGCCATCTGGATCGATTTGAGCCCATAATTGGAAGAATACGTAGTCCATATCGCCTACAGAACCACCATAAGTAAATGGAACAACTTTGTTTGAACCAACTGTTTTATTCCAATCTTCATTGATTGAGTCACACATATCTAAAAGACCTTGCCAAGTTGTTGGGAAAGTACCTGTGGTAAATTCGCCTTTACTTGGGATTTCGTTAACGTAGTTTTGGTTATAAACTAATCCTGAAGGGCTAGTTACGTATGGCATTATGTATCTTTGACCATTGTAGATACCAATTTGTTCAAATCCGTTAACTTTGAAATCTAAAGTAGATTCAATATCAGAAATAGGAACAATCAAACCTCTTTGAGACCATCTTACCCATTGAACGTCACTTGTGAAAGTGAAGTATACGTCTGAGCCAGAGTCTGCTTCGATGAAGTTTGCAACACCTTCGTTTAAGGTTTCGTCAGCAAGAACTGTAATCTTTGATCCAGTTGCCTTGTTGAAGGTTGAAGCAGCGTCTTTGATCCATTGAACGCCTAAACCTTTGTCGATAGCCTTAACTTCAAGAGCCTCATCAGTCCAATCGCCGTAAGTTTCTTTGATTTGTGCTAAAGTACCTTCAGAAGCTGGTGGAATAGTTGGCGTATCATCGTCAGGTGTGCCACAAGCTACACAAGTACACGTTAGGCATAATGCCATGGTTAAGCAAAAAAGCTTTTTGAGTAATTTTTTCATAATTTTTCTCCTTAAAAATTTATTTTTTTAATTTTTTTCGTTTTTCTTAACGTTTTTGATAACAACGATAACTGCTAATACAGCTGCAACGCTTAAAATCATTGCTAAGTCACCGTACAAACCACCTTCAACCATACCAGCACAACCACTAGTTAAGTTGGTGATAGCAGCACAACCACTGTTTGAACCTTCGTCCTTAGCGTCGCTATCAGTACCAGGAGCAGGAGCAGCTTCTTCTTCACCTACTCTAATAGTGAGTGTTTCACTAAAGAATTTACCAAATACGTTTTCAGCAACGGCTCTAACTCTTACCTCGCCTTCAGCAACGCCGGTCAAGTATCCGTCAGCATCAAGTTCAGCAAAATCATAACCGTCTACGATTTCATAAGTAACGGCTTTTTCACCATAGAATTTACCAGTTACTTTGTTGCTTAATTTCAATGAGTCGCCAACGCTAACTCTAGTTGCATTAAGCATTGTTGAAAGTTTAACGTTTACTACTTTTTCAGTAGATTTTTCTACAGGGTTGATAGTAATGTTAATATCAGAAGAAGAATCGTGCATGTACATACCGAAGTATCTACCGAAATAACAGGTTGAAGAGAATACGTAGAAATCAGTTACTAACTTTTGATCGTTAATAGAAAGTTCTGCCATATAACCTGCACGGATACCGTTTACTAGGAATGGAATTGCAGCGATCGTAAGTTTGAATTGTTGACCACTAGTAACTCCTTCTGGGTAAGGAACAACTTCAGTGTTCTTACCATAGTAACCAACGTTAACACCGATTGGTGACAACCAGTAGTAGATACCACCATTTTGATAGTACATATCAGTACCGTTGATAACGAAGTATAAAGCAGCGTGGCTTATATCGTTTATTGTAACGTACATTGAAATTTCATTAAATACTTTATCAGTTCTAATGAAGCAAACGTTTGTTTCTTTTGTGAAATCGAAAATTTCTTCAGCAGAATTACCAACGTATTCGCCAACGAAAGTTTTTCCATCGCCTAGAGGAACAGCTTCGCTGATATCAATAGAGTTGTAATCAGTAACAAGATCCTTTTTAACTTCTACGAATTTTGCAGTGTCAAAATAGAATTCGCCTTCTGGTAATACGCTACCTAAAGCGTAAGAACCTGAATATGCGAAAGTAAACGCTATAGGAGCGATTCTACCCGTTGAGTCATTTCTATAATCAGCAGCAGCAATATGAATTTCGTTCCAACCGTAAGAAAGTGTAGTACCTGCAACGGTAGTTTCACATTCCCATGGCTTTGGATTTAGAGATGATGTTATCATAATATCAAAACGCTTATCGGTGATGTCACTTATAAACAATCTAATAACGATGTCGTTAGAAGGATCGTATGAAACGTTTTGAGTAAAGTCAAACATGATTGTTGGGAACAAGTGGTTTGCTTCAGTTGGCCAAGACATTCTGTATGCGCCGTTAGTAGTATCTCCTAATGCTTCAGGAAGATTTGCGGCAGCAACGAATTCACCACCGATATACGCTGGGTCGATGTCTAATAACCATTGATGATCAGCTGGAAGAGCGTTTTGGAAATCTGCGCCAACAAGTCTCTTAACTGAGTTTGAAGTAAAGTCTGAAAGCATTCCGTCTTCCATGCCGTATACGAAATTAATAACAGTCCAAGAACTTCCATCATAAGTTATGGTATAGTCGTCTGGAATGTGGAAGTTTTCTTCAGAATTTGCAGAATTGAAAAACTTCGTTCCTTTACCAACTTTAATAACGTCGCCAGCAGCGAAGCCACTTTCTTTAGAGAACAATAAATCGTCGTTACTTCCACCTGCATAAACTTTAACGCCTTGTTGAGAAGCAACTTGATCGTTTAGAGTTACAACGTAACCAAGTTCGGTAATTTCAGTTTTAACGTCTTGATATCCGTGTGAACCTGCTGATAAAGTTACGTAAACGTTGCTAGCATCAGAAGCAGTTTTGGTAGATAAAGTTAGTCCACTGTCAGTATAAGCAACAGTATCAGACAACTTTGACATACTCCATTCTGATCCACTGAAAGAGAACGTATATTCATCAAGAACGATGAAATTACTTGCTGGAGTCATAAGGTTGTAGTATTTCATACCTTTTGAAACAACAACTTTATCGCCTGCAGAGAAGGTATTGTTTTGAGATTCCAATGGACATACGTACAACAGGTTAGAATCTGCACCTACTCTACGAACTGATTCAGCTTTAGTTCCGTTTATGGTCACGTAATCAGTAACGGCGATATCTAACCAATCGTCGCCATGACCATGGTTTCCACCGTATAGGTATATATACAATCCTGAAGCACTACTAACTCCAGTATGTACACCCAATTCGGTTGGGGTATAGTAGTCTGGTTCTGGTGCAGTTAACGCTGATGCGCTAGATGCCATGCTCGAAAAAGCAAAACATGCAACTGACAACACGAACAATAGACAAGTTACAAAAAATTTGTTAAGTTTCTTTGACATAAAAGCCTCCCTTATAAAATTTCATACTAACATTTTACTCCAATGTGTATTTATACACAATATCATAATGTAAAGAATTGTATTCAAAACGAGAAATCAAACTTCCAAATATTTCCTTACAAATGTTTTTTTTGCAATTATTCCATTGACATTTCAAAATTTATCATATATAATCGAAAATATGGACAAATCATTTGATTACGTTATTTACGATTATTCTAGAGCGAACGGCTTCGTTAGAAGCCCAAATCTTACCCCTAAGCCAATTATGTGTTACGAGAATTGGCTATTTTACGTATATAGTGGTACATTACATTATAAAGAAGGGGACGACGAAAAAGAACTTATCCCTGGACATTTGTACATTTTGCCTGCGCATAAGTACATGTTACTTACCGACTCGATATCCCCTTTCGTGCACTTAAATATACCGTTTACTTCTTCTTATATCTTTACGAAATTGTTAGATTTTGAGATAATTGAAGACAGTTTACCATACCATTTACTTGAGTTGATGAAAAAATTCATACAAAGAAATGACCCTACCCCATTAAACTTCTTACTGAACGGGTTATTATCGTATCTATCCATTGAAGGCGCAAACACTAGCGACCTAGTTCTTCAAGTGAGAAAATATATTACAAGTTCTTCTCTCAACATTACCTCACAAGAAGTATGTGAACATTTCCATTATTCTAAACGACATTTGGACAACATGTTCGTGGAAGCCTTTCATTGTACCTTACACGCCTTCATCAAAACGAGAAAATTATCGTACGCTCTTAATTCGTTAAACGACGGTAAATCGCTCAACGAAGTTTGCAACGAACTTGATTATTCTTCACCTTCTAATTTAAGTCGAGATTTCAAGCGTTTCTTCGGTTATTCGCCAAACCAACTAAAGTCCTCCAAAAAGTCGCCCGAAGAAATGAAAAAATTAAGACAGCAAAACGACAAACAACAAAAACAAACGAGAAAATTAAGATAAAACAAAAAAACGACAAACAGCATTCACTGTTTGTCGTTTTTAGTTTTTAAGGTCGTATTATTCTTTAATATCCAATAATTTCATAGCGTTTTTATACATAACTTTGTCGTAAATTTCTTGAGTTATATATCCTTTTTCTAGCAACTCCTTATAGAAATTTACCATAGGTCTTAAATCGCTCTTGATATTACAAAAATCGGTACCGAAGTACAATCTATCTTGGAATTCTTTGAAGAATTTTGCAGTATATTCCAAATCTCTTCTTAACATTGCCGTAGGCGTTCCGTCAGAGAGATCACAATACAAGTTTTCGTATCTTCTCAATAAAATTGGAACCGTTCCTTCTTCTTCGATTTTTCCGTCAGGTAATTTACCTACTTGATCATCGCCCTTAATGTTAAATATATATCCCCTAGAACCAGGCGTTTTAAGTTTGCCTAATTCCGACCAAAATACAGGGCCATGACCAAAGATTTTCAACTTTGGAAATCTTTGCAAGGTATGTTCTAGTTGTGGAAGTCCAGGGTCGTCATATAGTCCAAAGTCGCCAGTCAACTGATCAGAGCCGTCGTAAACTATCGGCAATTCAACTGCTTCAGCAGCGGCGAATAGGTTTTGAACCATAGGGTGCATTAAAGGCATATTCGGCATAACTTCGCCAACCCCTTTACAGCCCTTGTTTTTATAGTATTCCAAAACTTTATACAAAGGCGCAGTATTGCTATTTGTCAACGCCCTTGGGTCTACGTTACAGTAAGGAATAAATCTATCAGGATAAGTCTTGCATATTTCTAATATTTCATCTACCGATTGTGGTAAATAAATTTCAGGGCTAACAACCGGCAATAGAACAGCCTTATCTATCCCTAGCATATCGTATCTTTCTATCAATTCTTCAGGACTTAAAAATCTCGTACCAAATTCGTTTGGATATTTATATGCGTGTGAGTGTATATCTATTATCATAATTTTCTCCTTTATTTTTTCTTTTTTATTATCTTTTTATTATCTACAAATACTAATGCCTAATACGCCTAATATCACTTCGTTAGCCACAGCCTCGACTTTAACATTCTTTAGACGCTTATTTGGGTCTAATATAATTCTTTGAACAGTTGCGTGATTATAGTGGTTAAAATAGAAACTTTCATTTTCGGTTTGGAAAGCAGGCGTTAGCCAATCGTCAAAGTTAAACGGATATACTAGACTAACCTTTTCAGTGCTTCCATCTTCATATTCCACTACTATTCTAGCGTTTTCAACATGCGATTGCATTGCGTTGGTGGTTGCAACGAATAACACAGCCAATTCCTTAGCCGTTCCGTCTAGTTCAAAGGTTGTTTGCGTTGGGAAATTATCCCAAATAGATACGCAAGCCAAGTTCTCGTTTTTCTCAGGCGTAATAAACGGTATACCCGACTGAGTACGAACTAATCCTTTTGCTTGTCTTAATGCACTATCGTCAATGTAAATTTCGTTATGACCTTTATGGTTCCAATCCCAAGCGTATCTACCGTTAGGGAACATACCGATTGAGTAACCTTCAGGACGTGGGCTTAAATATTCTTGATTGTGAACTTCGGTCATATTCAAATTGAAGTGCTTAGAAATATCTATTGGGGTAAAATCTTTTCCGTCCTGATACTTAACTTTTTCTTTGTCAATCTTGACGATTTGGTAATCACAAGCCATATAACTATCGTATTCGCCAGCCTTAACCCTAACAAACAAGGTATAATTTCCTTCAATATCTTTAGTCTTAGCGTAAACCTTGTCGTTGATAACGGTCACGTCTTCTAATACTTGATTTATATCGTTGATATCTACAACAGTTCCACCCTTAACTTCAAATACTATTTGGTTGGTTGCAAGAACTTTTTTAGAAAACTCAACGGTTGGAAGAGGACTATCACAATGTGTTAAACGAAGTTGGAAACGACCTTCCTTTTCAGTTTCAACTATTACGAAACTGTTATTAACCCCCGCTTGCACTTGATATTCACAAGGTTTTCCGTCTATTAAAACGGTTTCTACTTGAGCTGAAAGCATTGGTAGTTTAATGCGTTTAATACCTTGTCTATCACAACAAATATCTAATATTTCAGTATTTCCGATTTTATTGTAGTTTAACGAAATATCTTTAATAGCCAAACTTGCGTTATTCCAATCAGTTGGGAAGTTTGGCGCAATATTGATAACGTTATCTAGAGCATTGATTCTAATACCGTACAAGCCTTCAACTACAAGACGCAAATACGTACTCGTAACGTCGGTGAAGTCTAAAGACGCATTGTCGGCCGTACCTTGAGCCGATTGAACGTGTCCTAAATCGGCAGGGTGAGCGCCCGTAAAGAAACAGTCAACTAATCCGTCTAAAATCTTTTTACCTTCTTCCTTAAGTCCTAGTTGGAAATAAGTTAAAGCCAAATGAGCATTTTCAGCAGGGAATATTCCGTAAGTAGAATATTTTTTTGGTTTCCAATTTGAAGAGTACACCAATCTACCATTAGACGCAGGCGTTTGAACGTTTACGATATCCGTTTCGGTATATTTAAGCATGGTGTACGCCTTAAAGTCGTCTACTGCGCCACAGTCAATAACTAAATAGGTGGTTGAAAGTTCTGGAGACGGGTGAATTAAGCAGTTTCCTACCGTGTCTATTGATTCGGCAATAACGCCCGTATTAGGCAACCACAACTTTTGGTTTATCGCATCTCTAATTTTTTGAGCGCGTTCTATAAACTTATCTGCCGATAGCCCTATTTTTTTAGCGATTTTAGACATAACCACGTTTGCACGGTAGTTATATGCGCTCGCTTGCGCACAACCTGCGCCGTTATAAGAGTGTCCGTCCGAAATCCAAGTATTTAGGAAGTTTTGATACAAGCCGTCGTTATCAGGATCTAATATTCTATCTTCCCAATTTAGCATTTCGCAAAATTCGTTAAAATATTTTTTTGCTAACTCAAGATTGCCAGCCCATTCGATATTATACAACATCATGTCAAATGCGCACTCTTGCATATTATAGTATGCTGCCGTTAGCCCTATATAGTAAGGCAAGAAGCCATAAGTATTTTCTATCCAATGGTATGGAGAAGGACCTTCCCCTTCTCTAGGTCTAGTTCCGTCATAACAAATCTTTTCCTCGCCGTCGGGTTTTTTAACTATTTGATTTAAGTGCGACGACATACAAAGATCTACCCTATCGTTCCAACCCAAGTTAGTAGCGCCGTACCAACCCCTCCAACCAAGATATGGCGAGTGGTAATGGAAAGTACCGTGTTGGAAAACGTTTTTATGCCATGCCGCATCGAGCGCTATTACGGTAGGAGCAATGGTTGCATCCAATAATTTTTGTGGAGTGTTAACGTTAATGCACGCAAATTTTTGGTATATATTTTCCTTTACTTTTCTAATTGGATTTTCTAAACTTAACCAATCGTTTAAGGTTTTCTCGTCTTCGTTATGTAAAAGTATAATATATCCGTCAAGTTCTTGACCTGCTTCAATTACCGAAGAAATCTTAACAACTTTATCGTTATCGTCGAGTGGCGTGCTACCTAAAAATACGCTCGGCTTATCGTTTTCTAGCGACCTAGCTGATCCTAATTCAAACTTAGCAGGGAAACTCGTGGCAATACGCATAGTGTTTCCTACCGGACCACGAACACACGCACGATTTTCTCCTAATTCTATTTTGTTATCTTGACATTCGCTTGCATGGAATTTTCTACCGCCGTCTACCCTATACTGCCAATCGTCGGTAGGATAAGAAGTCATACCACCAAAAGATGCAAAGAATATACATCTTTGGTCGGTCGTGATATGATAATGCACCAAAAACCCGTCTTCAGGTAGTAATGGATATGCTTCAATACTAACTCTTACGTCAGGGAAATACGCCGACATATGCGTTAATTTATATTCCATCCAGCCGTTCTTAAATTCAGCCACTACGTCTTCTGACGTATGAAACCAACGAGAACTGTTATCTACGTATTTTGGATTGCTAGGCCAAGCAAAACTTTGACCTGGTGTCAATGCAAGACCACTGCTTAAAGTTCCGCATTTTGCATACGTACTCCATTCTTCTTTTGCCCAAGTCGTTAATGCGCCTAAAAATTGTGGCGTATCGCCAGCAAAGGTAACAAACTTTTCGTTCAAATCGTCTTTTTTATGTGAACCGTACATAATACGATTGAATACGTCCGTACCACCCCTTATTGAAAAGCCGTTGCTTTCAGTAAGAGAATAACGTGTTTTTGCCATATGTTTTTTCTCCTTTTTTACTGTTATTTTCATTATACAATAACTGGTAAATTAAATCAATGATTTAATCGTAATTTTTAGTATCAATATTCAATTTTTAAAGAACGGATCGCCCTTGATTTCGGTAGATGCAAGTTTTTTGTCTTGCAGTATTCTTGCCCTTTGCATCGAGCCGTTTCCATACTTCTTTCTTATGTTGTCAACTGCGCTATCTAGCCTTTCCAACTTGTCGTGTTTCTCACTGCAATCGTCAATAAACATTTGCTCTTGGTTAAAGGTAAAATCGCTTATTGCCACCCCCGCCGCCCTTACCGGCCTATCCCATTTATAAAGGCTTTCAAACAATTCGTATGCAGTGTTGGCTATATCAATCGAACAGTTTGTAGGGTGAAGTAATTTAGTTTGCTTTCCATAAGTTTGTAAAGCGTTATCAGTGACTGTAATCCTAACCGTACTTGCTTTTCCTATCCCACTTTCCCTTAATCGTGAGGCGACAGATTCCGAAAGTAATAAAAATAGGGTTTTAACTTGATCAAAGTTGACTAAATCTTTATAATCGGTCAAGCTATTACTTATGCTCTTCACGTCTTCGGGCTTATCTATTACGGGCGAATCGTCAAGCCCATTTGCATAGCGATATAAGGTACTGCCCCATACTCCCAACAATTTATCCAACACTGATGGATGAGTATTTGCAATATCGCCTATCGTTTTTACGCCTATTGAGTTGAGTTTCTTCTTTGTAGCCTTACCCACGAAAAGCAATTCTTCAACAGGTAATTTCCATACCTTTTGCTTAAAATTTTTGCTATCTATCACGGTTATTGCATCGGGTTTTTTCATATCCGAACCTAATTTTGCAAAGACCTTATTAAAACTAACTCCTATACTGACGGTTATGCCTATTTCATTTTTTACGGTCGCTCTAATTTGCTCGGCAATTTGTTCGCCAGAGCCAAAATTTTTAACCGAATCGGTCAAATCCAACCAACACTCGTCTATGCCAAACGGCTCAATATGGTCGGTAAATCTACTATAAATTTCCCTTACTCTTTTTGAAATTTGCTCGTAAGATTTGTGATCGGCAGTCACAGCCACTAAGTTTTTGCATTTTTGCCGTGCTTCCCAAAGCACGTCACCTGTTTTTACGTTAAATTGTTTTGCTATTTGATTTTTTGCAAGGACTATTCCATGCCTATCTTCAACGCTACCACAAACCGCCAACGGACAATCCTTATATTCTGGATGCTTGAGAGTTTCTACCGAAGCGTAAAAATTATTCAAATCACTATGCAAAATAGTTCTCATCTACGTCATCTCCGAACAAATTTATTATACTACATAATTTTTACAAAATTATTGCAACTCACAATCGTTTTATTGCAATTTTCACATTGTTTTATCTCTTTTAACTAGGCAATAATTATCATTCCCATTATATACGTTTTTTACACAATAGTCAAAATGCTTTCGCAGTCCTTGCGAAAGCATTTTACCTTTTTTATAAAATTTTTATCTTTTTTATTTTTACAATTTATTTCTTTGAATTTTACCACTAACTGTCTTTGGCAATTCATCTCTAAATACGACAACTCTTGGATATTTATAAGGCGCAGTTTTTTGTTTAACGTAATTTTGGATTTCTTTTTTCAATTCTTCGGTAGGTTCAGTACCCTTTACTAAAACAATACTTGCCTTAACTACTTGTCCACGAACTTCATCAGGCTGAGCAGAAACGCCACATTCTAATACGTATGGTAATTCCATAATAACACTTTCAATTTCAAAAGGTCCAATACGGTAGCCAGAAGATTTAATAACGTCGTCAACCCTACCTACGTACCAGTAGAAGCCGTCTTCATCACGCCAAGCAGTGTCGCCCGTATGATAATATCCGTCGTGCCAAACTTCCTTAGTTTTTTCTTCGTCGTTGTAATATCCACAGAATAAACCACAAGGAGCGCCGTCCTTTACGTTAACGACTATTTCGCCCGTTTCACCGTCTTTAACCGAATTGCCGTTTTCGTCAACGATATCGATATCGTATATAGGCGCAGGCTTACCCATTGAGCCGATTTTGTGTGGCTTGCCTACTAGATTACCTATGAGCATAGTGCTTTCCGATTGACCAAAGCCTTCTTTTATTTGAAGTCCCGTTAATTTTTCAAATTGATAATATACTTCAGGGTTTAGTGCTTCGCCTGCCGTCGTCATGTGTTTAACTGACGATAAATCGTACTTTGAAATATCTTCCTTAATCAACATTCTAAGCATAGTTGGTGGCGCACAGAAGGTGGTTATATGATATTTTGCAAACATAGGTAAAATGTCGCTTGCATCAAATCTATCGAAGTCGTACACAAAGGTAGCGGCTTCTGATAGCCATTGACCATATAATTTACCCCACATTGACTTAGCCCAACCCGTATCAGATATGGTGAAATGTAAGCCTTCAGTGTCTACCGTGTGCCAGTACTTGGCTGTATGGAAATGTCCTAAAGGATATTTATGGTTGTGAGTAGCAATCTTTGGATAGCCACTTGTACCCGACGTAAAGAACATCAATAAGGTATCGTCACCACAAGGTGAGTCGGCAGTTCTCTTAAAGTGAGTGCTAAATAACGAATACTCTTCGTCAAAATTACGCCAACCTTCTCTCGTTCCGTTGACAATTATTTTATGGATTAAAGTAGGGCTATTTTTACTTGCAATATCTACTTGATGCGCAGTGTCGCCGTCGGCAGTACATAGTATTGCTTTTACTCCTGCAGCGTTAAATCTATATTCAAAGTCGTGTTCTACTAATTGATTTGTTGCAGGGATTGCTATTGCGCCTAACTTATTTAGACCTATCATTGCAAACCAGAATTGATAGTGACGTTTAAGAACGAGCATAACTTTATCGCCTTTCTTAATGCCTAAAGACTTAAAGTAGTTAGCGCATCTTGCTGATTCCTTCTTAATATCGGTAAAGGTAAATCTACGTTCGGTCTTATCTTTAGAGATATGCAACATGGCAAGTTTATCGGGTTCACGTTCAGCAAGGGCGTCAACTAAGTCAAATGCAAAGTTGAACTTATCAGCATTTTTGAACTTGATTGATATGGGCGTTCCTGCTTGATCTTCAATAACGTCAATAAACTTTTTATACTCTCTTTCTTTTGTATCTTTTTTGGTTTGTGTTTTAGGAAAATCGAGTACTCTTTTTTCTTCGCTAAGTTCGGGTATTGGCTCGCCAGTCGGGTTGAGAACGATTGCGTAGAAGATACAATCCTTACCGTTTACCGCTATCATTCCGTGTGGCGTATCACTATCGTAATATATGCTATCGCCAGGGCCTAACACTTCTCTATGGTCACCGATTTGAACCATTAAAAATCCGTCAACAACGATATCGCACTCTTGACCTGCGTGAGTTGTGAGTTCTATTGGTTTGTTTTGTGCATCCGGATCGTAAACACTTCTTACGTAAAGTGGTTCTGCTATCCTGTTTTGGAAGGCGTATGCAAGGTTAAAGTAAGTCATGCCGTGCGATTGTGAAATCTTTTGACCGTTTCCACGACGAGTGACTGTGTATCCCCTTAATTTTGGACTATACCCTTCTATAATTTCAGTTACGTTGACGTTCAAAACGTTGGCGCAACGATAAATGAAGGCGAAGTTTAAGTCTTTTTCGCCCTTTTCACAAGCAAGGTATTCTTGTTCGGAAACACCTGTCTTTTCAGCCATTTCAATAGCCGTAAGCCCTTCGATTTCTCTTAGTTCTCGGATACGACCACCCATTTCTTTAATCTTTTGATTAAGTTCGTTCATTTGTTCCATAATAATCTCCATTTTGGGTCAAAAAAAACGCCCCAAAGAATTATACTTTGAGACGAGCACTAATGCACCCGCGGTACCACTCAAATTGCGAAACTTTCGCCTCTCTTGGAATCTATCAATTCCTATGACATTAACGCAGCAATCACGGAGAAGTTCTACTCTCTTAAAAAAGATTTCTTCCTCTCGGCTCGGAAACTACAAACGTGATAACCTTCCCTATTGGCTTGCACCGACCGCCATTTCTCTAGTGGGCAAAATTCATCACGAACTTTTCGTCAAACGCCTTTATTTTTTATAATTTTACCACATGAACGCTTTTTTGTCAACGATTTTGACTACATATAACAAAAAACACCATCGCATTAAATCGATAGTGTTTTGTTGATTAGTCTTTAATTACAATACTTTAGATAAAAATTCTTTTAGTCTTTCGTTTTTAGGATTTCCAAAGAATTCTTCAGGCGTATTTTCTTCTTTTATAACCCCTTCGTCAATAAAGATTACTCTATTTGCAACTTCCTTTGCAAAACCCATTTCGTGAGTAACTATAACCATAGTCATACCCTCTTTAGCAAGGTCGGTCATAACGTTTAAAACTTCGCCGACCATTTCAGGGTCAAGTGCGCTTGTTGGCTCGTCAAAGAGCATTATGTCTGGATTCATTGCTAATGCACGAATTATTGCAATTCTTTGTTTTTGACCACCCGATAGAGTCGATGGATATACATTTGCCTTATCTTCAAGACCTATTCGTTTTAATAAAGAAATTGCCTTTTCGGTGTTTTTCGCCTTAATTCCAGCAACGTTTGTATCAATAGGTATAAGTTCTTTTTTATTTTTTCTAAACAAATTAGAAATCTTAATGAAAAAATTTTTTCTCTTTTTTTGTTTTAATTCTTTTGTTTGAATTAAAACAGGTGCAAGCATTATGTTTTGAATAACGGTTTTGTTATTGAACAAATTAAAATGTTGAAACACCATTCCAATATGTTGTCTATGTTTATTTATATCAACCTTAAAATCAGCAAGATTTTCTCCATTATAAATGATAGAGCCACTTGTAGGATCTTCCATACAGTTCAAACACCTTAAAAAAGTAGACTTGCCCGATCCCGAAGCTCCTAAAATAACTATTTTTTCACCTTTTTTAATGTCAATATTTATACCTTTCAAGACTTTCTCTTGTCCAAAGTCTTTACAGAGATTTTCAACTTTTAAAATTATATCTTCCATTTTTAGTTAACCCCTCTAACTTTGGTTTTTTTCTCTATCTTCTTATCGCTCTTTGACATTATTTTTTCTATCAATTTTATTAAACCTGCAATCGCCAACACTAAAATAATATAGCAAACTGCTAACATTAAATAAGGAATAATATACCAATACTTTGAACCACCCATCATTGTAAAAGCTCTATACAAATCATCAACGGCAATTATATTAACTACTGAAGTATCTTTCATAAGTGCTATAAATTCATTTCCTAGAGTTGGTATAATGTTTTTAATTGCTTGTGGCATAACTATCTTAAGCATTGTAGTCCAATACCCTAACCCAAGAGCTCTACCTGCTTCCATTTGTCCTTTATCGACTGAATTGATGCCACTACGCATTATTTCAGAAACGTATGCACCACTATTTAAGCCAAAGACTATAATTGCTTCCACAATTGAGCTTATATTAACCCCCATAAGTGGTTTTAATATGTAATGAAGCATAATCAATTGAACGACTATTGGCGTTCCTCTAAAAAAAGCAACGTAAACTGAAGAAATCTTATCCAATATCCTAGGTAATAACTTGTACTTAGGCATTACTCTAACTATAGCTATAACTGCACCTAAAACTATACCTATTATTAAACCGATAATCGCTATTTCACACGTGGTAGCAAGCCCACGTAAAAACATTTTGTAGCCGTTATTCGTCCATTGCTTAACAAAATACGCCCACTGTTCTTGCCAATTTATCATAATTTTCCTTATAGCGCATTATTGACCTAACAAAAATTTTGTTAAGTCAATAAGCATAATTATATTATTTATTTAATTTTTTGTAAGTATTAAACCAAACCTGTTAATACTGAAATAACGTCAACGGCTGACATGCAACCATCAAGTTTAGTATCGTCTGCTTTACACATTACTACTTGATATACAGATATATCTGAGAAGTAACCATTTGTGAAATTTAAGCTATCCTTTCTTTCAGCAGTAATTGAAAGGGCTGCGATTGCACAATCAATATTGTTAGTACCAACAGAAGTACATACAGCTTCAAAATCCAT
Organism: Clostridiales bacterium; assembly: GCA_015055735.1. Lineage (GTDB taxonomy): Bacteria > Bacillota > Clostridia > Christensenellales > Borkfalkiaceae > UBA1259. The sequence goes on from SVHP01000028.1 coordinate 20,129, forward strand.
ATTTACTATAACTAATTCTAGATTTAATTCGTTTGCAATTAAGTTAGCAATTTCGATATCAATACCATAATATTTTCCATCTTCAACAAATTCCCATGGAGAGAATTCTGCGTTGGTTGCAACTACTAATTGAGTTTCTGGAGCAGAATGATTTACTGAAGCTTGAGCTTTTGCAACCATAGCTTCTACGTCAAGACCTAAACAAGAAGCCTTATTTGCAGCAAAATCATCATACTTGGTAATAATTGCACTAATTTCATCAGCTTTTTCAGTCAAAACTTCATTGATACTTGCTTTAAGAGCATCTTGAGCTTTATCAACACCAACAGCATAAGTATCATAAGATAGTGGTACGTCAATAATTTTTACGTCATCTCTTCCTTCCATAAGTGATTCAGCCGTTGCACTATCAACGATAACGTAATCAACCGTTCCGTTTACCATATCATCAACTGCTAATGCTGGTGATTTATATCCAACTGCTTCAACATTTTTCAAACAATTAGCATAAATATGCCCTGTCGTTGACGTTTGCGCGCCAATTTTAATTGTTTTAGTCGAAGTTGCAGGATCACATGCTGCCATAGACAAACAAGCAACGCCCATTACTAGAGCCATTAAAATTGTAAATAACTTTTTCATAATTATTTCTCCTAAAAATATTTTTTTGTTTTAACGATCGCTATTATATTACTTTGCGTTTTTATTGTCAATCCTTTTTATGTTTAATTTGAAAAAAATCACTAATTTATGAATAATTTTATTTATTTTGAAAAATATTTTGAATATTTTTAATTTTATTCATTGTTTATCAACGTATTTTTACAAGCAAAAAAGTCAAACCCGAAACGGATTTGACTTTTAGATTTGAGTTTTTAGTTTCTCTACTAATTAAAAATTAGTATCCAACCTTTTCCCAACAATCAAATGGAGCAGCAAGTTCGTCACTAACGAGAACTTGAGTCTTCATAGTTTGAAGCATTGATGATGGAACAAGTGGAGTGATTGGTCCGTGAAGAACAAGACGAGAAGTCATTCTTTGCCATGAAGAGAAAGTTGCGTTAGTTAAAAGTGCGTGAACTTCAATTCTTTCTCTAGCGTTCTTAACGTCGATAGGCCCGATTGTAGCAGCCTTAGGTGGAACGTCAGCAATATAACCAGATTGACCGAATACACCATGTAAAGAGTTTTGAGCAACTGTTAATGGGTGTAAATCAACTATTCTAGCTTTCATGTTTAACCATTCGTCGATTTGAGCCTTTGTTGGAGGAGTTGCGCCGGTAGCGTCAAAACCTGCTGGGAAGAAATCAGGAACTGGATCGATAAACGCCATGTGACCTGTCCAACCTGGAGAAGATGAACAAATATCAGCACCACCTTCACCACAATCAGTAATCATATCTGAATAGCTGTTGATGTTCTTAGTGGTTGGATAATGAACGTTTTCCATTGGCATACGAAGTTTTTCGTCAATTTGGTA
>SVHP01000067.1 GCA_015055735.1 Clostridiales bacterium
GAGATAGAGCCAAAACGTCTTTTAGCTCGATTGGAATTAAATTTAATTCCGGTTCAATGTAACTCTTTTTCATTTTTTGTATTCTCCTCCTATATATTATTAGGGAATTTCCCTTTGGAAGCATTTTAATATAATGTTTTTAATGGCGAAAGAGAATCTAATTTATATAATGTTTAGTATATTAGATTCTCTAGCCACGTCTTAGTTTAATTGTTAATTTAGGTTTGCCGTTTGGTCTCCGTCCCAAATACCGTCAATATAAATATTGAATTTTGAACCTGCGCCCCAGTTATACATAGCGATATAATCTTTTACGCTACTTCCTGTCGTTACGCAAAGAACGTGCCAAGTATTTAGTGACATGTTAATTCCGTTAGGATTGTCGTGAACGATGGTACTAACGTTAATAGCTCCGTTGTATTGAGCAGTGGTTATAATTCCAGGCGCTTTTCCGTCAGCTGGAACTTCTACCCTATAACGAATCGTATAAGTACCAGAATGCGCTTTCAATAATCTTAATGAGAATGCAGCACTGTTTCCATCAACGTCGTTAACAACCGTTAGTTTTAGAACACCATTCATGCCTTCGTAACTTGCTAACTGTGTTGCCGTAACGTTGAAAGAAGAGCCTTGCCATGGTGAATATGCAGGATTTAACGTCAACGCATATTTTGCATCGTCGTACATAGCAAGTTCATTTTCGCCAAGATTTGCTGCTAAATTAGCAAGCTCAAGGTCTACCACTTGATCACCACTCCAAACACCGTCAATATAGATAGTGAATTTAGCGTTTGCGCCATAGTTATAGTAGATTATTTGATTATTATCAGGGCTATTTGTCGTGCAGCATTTAACGTGCCATACGTCTTCAGTAAGATTTAATTGATTTGCATCTTCATTTCCTGCAGATGACGTTGGAACCATAATAGCAGAACCTGTATTACCATCAGCTACTTCTATACGATATCTTATGGTGTAAGTACCGTTGTGAGAGTTGAGAAGTTTAAGAGTAAACTTACCGTCACTATATTCATCATTTACAACGTCTATTTTCATAACACCAGTCATGCCTTCATAACTTTCAAGATACGTTGCAGTGATGTCGTAGTATCTTCCTGATTTTGGTGAGTAATCAGCAAAAACAGTCTTTTCGTAGAGTTTATCGTCATACATAGCAAGTTCGTTTTCTTTAAGCGTTTCCTTCAGGTTAGAGAAAAGTAAATCCATAGCGCAATCGTCATTCTTAACTATTGCAAAATAGAATACGTTTTCAGCACCTACTGCACCACCTTGAATCATAATGTCAATTTGGTCGTAGCAAGGAACAACACCTAAAGAAGTATAGAAACCTGTATATGGCATATAAACTGTTTGCCATTCGTTACCTACAGTAATATCCTTTACTCCATCCCAACCGTATTCACTATTTGGTTGTAAGAAACGAAGCGCTGTTGCATCACTCTTTGTGCACATATACTTTAACGTTAATCCGTCCGTACATGCTTTAGGAAGTTTAAGAACTATATCGCCGATACCAGTTTCGCCCAAAACGTTATTGTTAGTCGTAGTAACTTTCAATACGTTGTCAACGCCGTTATAAGAACTCAAATATTCAGCCTTTATCGTATCAGCTTCACGAGTGCTACCCTTTGAACTGTTTTTAGATGCTAATAGTTCATAGCTTGCAGTATCAAAGAGTGCGATATCGCCTTGTTCAAAAGCCGTCATATCGATATATGGCGTATAGTTTTGTTGTTCAAGACTCGTCACCTTACCGTCAGCCAATGCACGAACACCAATTTTTGCTTTCTTATCGGTTACGGTATAAGTAGTGTCGTTAACTACGGTTAACTTATCTCCTTCTAATACTTCGTATCCGGTTGCGTTAGGGTGTCCTGTCCAACTCAACTCGTTGTCAGTCATCGTAACGTTTGAAACTGAAATTTCTTCAGCTAAAGAAACGCTATCAAGGTAAACGACAAGATCTTCACTCATCTTATAATCGTTAGCGCCGTTTCCACCCCAACAAATTTGGAATGCGTCGATAAATTCATCGCCTAATCTAAAATATCCATAATGAAGTTGAGTGGTAGGAATAACGATATAATTCCATTGGTTTGGAACTATAGGCATCTTAACGATGTGCGCCATACCGATAGTACTACCTTGGTCGGTCATACAACCATACCACAAGTAGTTAACTTGGTTTGGAGTATAAAGTTTTAGCATTAAAACTTTAGTTTCTAAATCTTCTGGATAAACTTTATCTTGAAGTTTAAAGCTAAAGCATCCAAGCGCTTTGCTGTTTGGTGCAGCAGATACTTTTAAAACACCGTTAGCGCCTTCAAAAGTTTCAAAGTATTCTTCTCTTATTTCACTATCCGTCCAATAAGACGAAACGTAACCAGAAGAAGCTGTATTTACGTATCCAAATTCATCATAATCTGCAAGATAATCAGTATCTACCGATTGATCGGTCCAAGTAGGATCTTTAACGTTCCATTCTTGTGTAGCAACTGCTTTATTACCATACTCGTCAGCCATTGTCATCGTATAAACGATTCTACCTGTCGTAGTAGGAGTATATCCCTTATGCTTTACTTCAACGTCAACAACGTGACTTTCATCAGTACAAGTAGTATCGCCACACGTATAAAGAACTACAGTATCCGTTCTTGAAGTTAGATCTACTTTAGAAAAATCTTTTATGGTAGAGTTTGGTAATACTTGTTTAGCGCCTAAGTAAACGTCATGACTTAATTCTGAAAAAGTTAGAATTGGCGCAGTAGTATCTACTACCTCAAAACTCTTTGCAACCCTTTGGCTGCCATAGATATAAACTACCTTCCAAGTTCCTACCCTATCACAATAAACATTTGGGAAAAAACTTTCATAAACGTCAGCAACGGTTTCGCCTTGGTCGTTAACGTATTCAGGCGAAGTAAACTTATAAGTTACCGTTCCGTCAGTAAATTGTTCTTCAGTCAATCCTTCAAATTGATAATAAGGAACTGTAAAGTCAGTCATTAACTCTACTGCATCCCAATCCGACTCAGTCGGATTAGGATCAGTAGGTGTTATTAAATTACAACCAAATGAGAAGGCAAAGCATAGTGCTGATAATAACGCAAGCACTGATATCAATAACTTTTTGCCAAATTTCATAATAGTCTCCTTATCAAATAAAATTAATTATTAGTTGGTACCCATTTCAAGTTTATATTGACTTACTTTAGCTGTCCACAAATTACTGTCAGTTGCAGCATTCCATAAGTTTGTATACATGCTCTCACTAGTTTGTGCGTCATCATTTTTTCTATCGAATAGGTATTGAACAAAACAATACAGCAGCACATTTTTCAGCGGGCGGACCTTTTATGGTCCGCCTGTTTTGCTATCAAGTTATGAGCTGATATGCCCATTTTCCTGTAGACCCTACTCAAAACAGGGATGCGGCAAAAATAAGGAGGGTAGACCCTTCTCAAAACAGGGATGCGCCGAAAACAAGGAGGGTAGACACTCCTCAAAACAG
>SVHP01000029.1 GCA_015055735.1 Clostridiales bacterium
GTACTCCCACCTGTGGAATATTAAGATTTGGAGATTGGATTGTGATGTTAAAACAAACTCGTAAAAACTATATAACTAGACTTTTCGTGACGTTGGTCGCTTGCGTTATTGCTTTTGCAATTAGCGCAAGCGTGCTAACCGCGCAAGCCGCAGTTAGAAGTAGTATAATTTTTGAAGAAAATTTTAGAGCGCTAGAACTTTCGGGAAATAGTTGGACGAAAGTTTACGACGACGAAGAAAATGATAAGATTTCGCACTACACAGGGGGGAACGGCTCGTTCGTAGTTAATTTTGCTAGAACGGGTAATATGTCGAATACCCTTTATCTAGATAAATACGTTGACGTTAAAGATACTGAAGACTTAATTATTGAATACTCAGTTAAGGATTTTATCGATAGCGAAAACGCAGGGGGATTGATTACCAACTTAATGCTCGTAAAGGGGCTTGGTTCTGAAACTGAAAAACCTTCAGCTAGCATTAGAGATGACGTAGACGCTAAACTTGAAGGTATTGCTAGTTTTAAAGAAGGTAGTCGTTATTCTACAGGTATTGGCTATTCTTTAAGAAGTGGCGTTACTGCCGTTAAGGATAGTAGCGACCAAGTAAGTATAGCGAACACTGAAAGAAGTCAAGCAGTAAAAGACTATTATAATAGTTTATTTACACCTGTTTACGACGGAAACGAATTCTTAGGTTATAACGTGCCTTGGGGATTTGATAACGTTTCTTCGGATATGGACAATGGACTTCCATTTACTAGCGTTAGATTTTGGTGTGGTGAAAAATTCGACGATTATTTGTGGGGAAGTGACGATCAAACTAAGATTTTAACTTCTCAAGAAGAAATCGACGCTTATTCTATATATCATATCTTCCAAAAAGGGTTTACCTTTAAGCACGTTTATAAGGCTACCGGTGGATATGATTGCTTTGTGAAAGCAAATGGACTTGACGATTCTAATTACGTTCTATTTGCTAATCTTTCAGATACTTTCGGCTTTGAACAAAACGACGAAAAGAGATTTTCTAACCGTTCTGGTTATATCGGTATCAATTCATACGGCGAAAAGGCTAGTATCGAATTTGATAACTTTACCGTTTATACCCAAGAAGGTGACCAAAAAACTATGGTTGCAGACGAAGGGTTTGAATTAGTAGACGGCGAAAGATACGGCAACGGCGAAAATAAGAGTGCGTTTGCAATCGCTGGTAGCACAAGTGCGATTTCTACCGACGCTAACTATGATGAAATAGGTTGCATTTTTGATAATGCTGATGCTGGTAATTACCTATATACTTCTTCAAGTTCAAAAAAGAAAATCGTTCACGACGGAAGATTTGACGATTATGCGATTATAGACGTAGATTTATCTATAAAAGAATTAACACCTGATAAGAATTTCGGCTTAGTTATCGGTGGTACGGATATCGACCACTTGTTAGAAAGAGAAAGAAATATTTTCGTGTATCTAACTAGCAGAGAAGGCTTTGATAATTATTTAGTTGGTGTTGATTACGTATTTAAGGGTTATAGAAACAATATCGGAAGTATTATGGATACGGGTATTCCTGTTGAAAATAGTGGAGATCATACCTATAACTTAAGAATAACTGCAAAACAAGATTTAAGTTTAGTAGTTTCTATTTTTGATGAAGACGGTCAAAAAACGACCGAAGATATAACCTTCAAGCAAGAAGGCGCTGAACTTATTTTAAGAAACCGTATCGCTATTTATAGTGGTAATTCGGAAACTATTGCACCGACTGAGAATAGCAGTGCAGTAGTCGTACTTAAAAACCTTTCAGTTCATAACACTTACTTCTATTCTTTCTCATCGGCAACCTTAAAGGGAATTTCAGAAAATTTTGATACTCCAAGCGTTGGAAACGACTTTATTTTGTCTAAGGGCGTAAGCGTTTACATAGGCGAGAGAAGTCCTAGAATTCAAGATGCGGATATGTTCGTTAAAGACGGCGTACTTAACATGGTCGGTGTAGGACATAAGTCTGGTATCGTTTCAGAATACGCTTACAACAGTTTTGAAATGACTTTTGATATCGTTGATATGCAAAGAACGATTAGCAACGGTTTACCTGTATGTAGTGCGCCTATCGTTATGCAATTCGGCGCTATAGCTGAAGGTATTGATACTGGAACGGGCAAAAGTTTAGTTATAAGAAATCCGTTAAAGATTGAAACTTCTGAGGGAGTAAAGAGAATTAACGGCGAAGACGATATGAGTATCGACCTTGCAGTGCCTGATACCGATAGAGTAAGTAACCTTGCTTTCGGTCACGACGGGGTTAACGAAGACTTTGGTGTTTTAAGACATAATCTTTTAGACCCAGCGCTCGACGGAAAGGTTATTAGATGTAAACTTTCTTACACTGAAGATAGCGTGCTTTCTTTCTCGTATTGCGTTTTAGGGGAAGAGGACGAAAGCCTTTTAGACCAACCTGTATTTAGCAAATTCTACATGGGTGGCGAAGGGTATTTAGCGTTAACTTCAACCCACTCTTCAGTTTCTGCCCTCAGCGCAATTATGAAGATTGACAACTTTAATATCGTTAGCACGGATACCTTTACCGATCCTAGCGAAGACGAAAGTGGCGATGCTAGTTCTGACGGAGAGTTCGTTTGGGACGTTATTTGGCCAAACGATCCGATTAACCAAAAGAAAGATGAAGGGTGTTTTTCTCAAGTTAGCCCAAGTTATTATCTTTTAGCGTTATTATTCGTAGTACCTTGCATTAAGTTTTTGGATAGAAAGAAGTTGCTAAAGAAAAAGGAGAACCAAAGATGAAAAAGACACGTACTGAAAAAATTATAACTTGGATAGCTTTCGTTGTCTTTATGCTTTACGCTATCACGCTTACTTATCCGTTCATTTGGATGGCAATAAACTCCTTGAAAGACAACGCTGCCTTTTATCAAGACTGTTGGGGACTTCCTAAAGTTTGGATGTGGGAAAACTACGTAGAAGCGCTTTCTATAAAAGTACAAGGCTACTATCTATACGAAGTTTTAATGAACTCGTTGATTTATACTTTCGTTTCGGCATCTCTTGCAGTAATTTCTCCACTTGCAGCAGCTTATCCTTGTTCAAAGTATAAATTCAAACTTCGTGGACTATGTATGTTCATTATAATCTTGCAAATATCGGTACCAAGCGTTGGTTCGGTTGCTGCAACTTATAAAATCTTAAATACCTTTGGTCTATACGATAATTGGTATTGGGGTATGTTTATATCGGGCGCAGGTGGTTTTAGTGGAAACTTCCTTCTAATAAAAGCAGCGCTTGACAACACTTCTTGGACTTATGCAGAAGCAGCCTTTATGGACGGGGCTAGCGACCTTAGAGTAATGATACAAATTATAGTACCTATGATTAAACCTATTTTAATAATCTTACTTATCATGGGACTAATAGGTGGTTGGAACGAATTTACGGGTGTTTGGATGTTTGCTCCTTCTTTCCCAACCGTTGCTGTTGGTACTAAACAACTTCTCGATAATATCGGGAGCGCAGAAGGAAGTTATCCAAAAGTATTTGCATTAATGTTAATTTCCTTAGTGCCTGTTATGGTATTGTTTGTTTCTTTCCAAGATACCATTATGAATAACTTCACTTTAGGTGGATTAAAAGGATAATGATTATGAAAAAATTTACAAGATTTTTAGCGTTAACGCTATGTATGGTAATGACCTTGCCTTTGTTTGCGTGCGATTTATTTATTAAATACCCTGAAGGCGAACCTGTATTAAAGGACGAACAAACCATGTTCGTGGGCGCTTACTGCGCGCCAGATCCAAAGGATTCTATTTATAAGGAAGCCGCTGAATTTGGTATTACCGACATGATGGTCGGTGGTGGTGATTACTGGAAATACTACCCATACGATACTGAAGAATATTATAAAATTCCTTATGAGTTAGGTGAAAAATACGGCATAAACATAATAATGCATATGCAAGATACTTCGTATAAGGCTTTAGGGGAAGAAGTTCTTAATGAAATTAAACAACGTGAAAACTTTGCAGGTTTTCTAATCGTTGACGAACCACCTGTAACTAGATACGATTACTACATTAAGGATTATAGAGATTATATCGAAGATTTTCCAAATCAACCTTATTACATCAACTTGTTGCCAAACTACGCTGAATACAATCAAATGGGTAGGGTTGAATACGATGAGTATTTAAGACTTTACAAAGAAAAAATATTGAAAAATTACGATCCAAGACATAGAATTTTGATGTGCGATACCTATCCACTTATGACTTACGGAACGTATACTAACTGGCTACAAAACCTTGAACAATTAAGGGATACGGCAGATGACGTAGGCGCAAAGATTTATCTATTCTTGCAAGCGCAAGGCTTTCTAGGTAGATGGCGTCAACCACAAATGGTATCGGAAATCACCTATCAAATGTACGTATATTTAGCGTACGGCGTTAAGGGTTTTGCTTACTACCCATATAGAACACCTGAATCAAGCGATGAAATATTAAACCCTGCAGTCGTTGATACGACGAGTAAGAAAACTTACGTTTACGGTATTTGTCAACAAGCGAATAAACTTCTTCAAAAGATTGACGGCGTAATGTTAGACTTTAATTGGAAGGGCGTTATCGCAAACTCAGGTACTAGAAACATTGACGGCACTAACCTAAACTTTGAATCATGCACCAACATGATTGAAAAATACGGAGTATTAGACAGTGTATCAAGCATTTACGACTGTATCGTCGGTTGTTTTGAAAACGAACAAGGCTATCAAGGTTTCTTAGCGACTAACTTCAACGATCCACTATCGGGTAAAGAAGGCGATATTACTTTAAATTTCAAAAAATGTAATAAAGCAATCGTTTACGTGAACGGTGAACCAAAGAAGGTAGACTTAAAAGACGGTAAATTAACTCAAAGAGTTGGCGCAGGCGAAGCAATATTCGTTGTGCCATACGTAGGATAATTATGACAAAAAATTTGACTAAACCTAGTTTTAACCAACAAAAAGAATTTTTTATCGGCGCTTATAACGCACCGCATTCTACGGACAGCCTATATAAAACAGCGGGCGAAAGTGGGATTACTCACATGATGGTCAATACCTATATAGGTAGAGAATTAGAGTCGGAAGACTATTATAAAACGCCCTATCGTTTAGCCAAAAAGTACGGATTTAAGGTAATTCTTCACTGCATGAATAAGGGTTACCAAAACGTAGAACAATATAAAGAAGTTTTCAAAAGAAACAAAGACTTTATAGGTTTGATTGCAGTGGACGAACCTGATTGTACCTTGTACGATTTCTTTAGGGATGACTACCAAAAATACAAAAAGGATTTTCCTGGTTATCCGTACTACGTAAACCTACTTCCTATATATTCAACTTTTGAGCAACTCGGTGGAGTTAGTTATGAAGAATATTTAAGGCTTTATAGAGAAAAGGTTTTACGCAATTTTGAAGACGGTAATAGAGTGCTTATGTGCGACACTTATCCACTCCTTTTAGACACAAAACTCTATCCGTTATGGCTAAAAAATATAGAAATGTTAAGAGAAATAGCAACGGAAGACAAAGCAGACCTACATTTTTATTTGCAAGACCAATCGTTTTGGGATAGAAGGCAACCTACGACGCTTGCCGAAATCAATTACCAAACGTACGTGTACTTTGCATACGGCACTAAAGCCCTTTCGCACTATCCATACTTAACTCCAGCGCTTGCAGGCGAAGGCTCGTACGGGGTAGTAGATGAAAACGGTAAAAAGTCGCCTATCTTCCCGATAATCGTAGAGGCTAATAAGTTGATACAAAAATTAGCAACTCCATATCAACAATTTGATTGGAAAGCCGTGATAGCAAATATCGGTAGCGAGAATAAATCGGGTAAAAATGAAAATATAGACGCTTGTTGCCATATGAAGAGTGAGTACGGAATGTTAAAAGGCGTTTCTTCCACTCGAGATACCATAGTCGGTTGCTTTGACAATAAAGACGGCTATGAAATGTATATCGTCGTAAACCTTACCGAACCATTAGAAAAGGGCGAAAATAAAGTACAACTAAAGATTAAAGATTGCAAAAAAGCATTAGTGTACGTAAACGGTGACCCACAAGAAATGGATATAGTTGACGGCAAACTCTCTTTATCATTATTAGAAGGTGAAGGAATATTAGTTATTCCTTATAATAATTAAGGCTTTTTCCACGTCACTCGGTTGATTTTTGACGGAAAAACACTGCAAAATACAGCGTGTTGTTGCTCGGTTAAATACTTTTCAAGTATTCGCCCTTACAAAACACTTGTCCTTTTTGTATTTTTCTCGTCAAACCAACAAAAATTTGTTTTGTTTAATCAACCCGTTCAGTGTCAAAAGCCAAGATTTAAACTAAAAAAGGAGGTAAAAATGAAAAAAAGTTTTTTGAGTAAAATATGTATATTGTTAGTAGCGATTACGTGTTTTACTATGCTGGGGCTAACAGGTTGCTCATTAATATTGGGAAGTGAGCCCGAAGAACCACCGGCAGAAGAACAAATAGTGCCTTTTGAATATATAGTCAGTTTTGTGACGCAAAGCGATACTGTCGTTGAAAGTCAAACTGTCAAAGATGGACAAAAGGTTACTAAACCATCAGATCCTGTAAAAATTTCTTCAACGGAAGACTACAAATTTGAAGGGTGGTATAACGGAGAAGAATTGTGGGATTTTGATAACGACGTAGTGAAAGGTGATATGACGTTAGTGGCTCGTTGGACGGTGGAAAATAGATATTCGCCTGATTACGTAATCGAGTAAAAAGGAGAACAAAATATGAACAAAAAACATTATGAAGACTTGTTATTCGAAATTATTTTGTTAAAAGAAACGGACGTAATGTCAGCATCTTCTGACAACAATTTCGATAACGACATGCCAACTGGCGATTTAAAGTGGTAATTGAGGTGTTAAAATGAAAACAAAAAGATTATCTTATTTATTAGTATCAATGGTACTCGCTCTTTGTGCAAGCATGCTCGTGTTAATGAACACAATGCCAACAAAGGCAAATGCCGACACTAGCCCTACCGTATTCCAAATGGTAGACGGCGCATCGGTAAAGATCAATAACGACGGTGGTATTCGTTGGAAGGTTAAAATGGACCAAGCAACCAAAAATAACATCGTTGAAAACGATAACGTTTCGTTAAAATTCATCGTTACGTACGCAGACTTCTTTGCAAACGTAACCGACGATAAATATTATGAAACTCTATCTGAAGGTAGTAGAGCGTACATAATCCCAATAGACGAAGCAAAAATCTATCAAGTAGACGATTTATACTATGCAAACGCTTGTATAACTGCTTTCACTAAAGGATATGCAGACAACTACGTTGCTCTTGCAGTTATCGATAACGCAGGTTCTTATACTTATGCAACGGTAGACGGACTAGGCGTTGAAGATGCAAATTTCTCAATCAACAAAACAAAAACTAACTTATACGGCTTACTTAACTTAGCAGTATTAGATATTTCTGACGACTATGCAACTAGCGCTTTATCATGCTCAGCATACGAAGGTTGGTTTGGCAGTGAAAGTTATCCTGTAAAAGTTGATGACGTAGACGCTTACGATAGTTTACTAACAAATATCAATAAAGGTATTTCTTACGGCTCTGTACAAATTGAAGTTGCCGACACTGTAGATCCTAGCGACGCTACGGTTGAATTAGAAGAAGGCAAACAACTTCCAAATAATACTTATGCAATCCGTACTGTAAACTTCTACGCTGAAGATAGAGAAACTATTCTCGAAACCGTTTCAGTTAAAGACTACGGCGAAGGCGCAGCAGCATCTACTGATGAAGTTCCAACAAAAGAAAGCACGGTTGATACCGTTTATTCTTTTGATGCTTGGGTAAAGGCTGACGGAAGTAGCGTAAATCTTAACGCTGTTACCGAATCTATCGACGTTTATCCATCATTTGACGAAAACGTTAGAGAATACACCATTACTTGGAACGATGAAAACGGCAACTTAATTACAACAACTAGCGCACCTTACGGTTTTGAACCTATCTATGACGGAGAAACACCGACAAAGGAACCAAATGGTTTAGACGTTTATGAATTTGTGGGTTGGGAACCTGAAGTTGTAGAAGTTTCTGGCGACGCAACTTATACTGCTAAATTTAAAACTTTGCCTAAACATCTTATCTCTACAGCGGCTGCTTATACAGATACAACTTTTACTTACGTTGACGAATATAGTTCTGATGAAGATAAGGCAAAACTTCCTGATGGCAGTGAAAATGGCTATATAGTATCTTATCCTCAATTTAGAAGTGGGCAGCAATTCACGAATACTTTACGTGGATATTTCGAAGCAAATAAAACATACGAAATTACGATTTTTGTAAGGATAGTGGAATTCTCGCCTGATACTTGGTGGTGGCTTGACCAGTATGTTAATGGGGTAAAAACACCTGACTTGTTAGGATGGTCACAAGGACAAAGTAGCACTTATTCATTTGGATATACCGTTGAAGAAGATACTACAGAAATAACTTTTGCATATTTTATGGCAAGGGATGCTTTCCAAGGTCAAAACTTTGTATATTCAATTAACGTTGTTTGGGAAGAAGTAACAGCATACACTATTACTTGGCAAAATTATGATGGTACTGAATTAGATACTGATATTGTAATGGAAGGAGCATTGCCTACTTATACTGGTGAGCAACCTACAAGACCTGCTGTTGGTAATACGACTTATACCTTCAGTGGTTGGACGCCTACTATTGTTGCAGCAACTACTGATGCGGTTTATACGGCAACCTATCTTGAAGATAGACCTTATACAGCTTCTGTAAGTAGTGCATATTCAAACAGGGTAGCAATATCTTATATAGACACAAACAGTTCGGCTGAAGATCAAGCAAAACTACCTACAGGTACTACGGAAGCATATTTATTTGATTGGAGCTCATTCCCGTCTGGTGTGCAAATTACCAACACAATAGAAGGTAATTTTGAAGCAGGTAAAACATACAAAGTCACTATTTCTATTAAGCATATTAGCACTGATGCAAGCAGTTGGTGGTATAGAGAGACAGTAGACGGAACATTTATGACTGATGAAAAAATACAGTGGTGGAATGGTGTGACGGACAGTGTACACGTTGTAGAAAAAACATTTGATCAAAATGCCACTGAACTTAAAACTATTTATCAGTTAGAAAATAATGGTGCAGATGGAAAGAAACTTGTATTTGCTATCAGTGTTAGTTACGAAGAAATGTTGCCACATACTGTAAGCACAAGTTCTTCAAATGTTACATTTACTTATATAAATGAAAATAGTAGCGAAGATTTAATTGCTAACTTGCCTAGTGGTTGTTTAGAAGGTTATTTAGTTGCTTGTGACGTTGGAACAAATGGTAGCATTTCTGTAACGAATACTCTTTTAGGTAATTTTGAAGCTGGTAAAACTTATGCGTTTACTGTTAAAATACATCATATTTCAGGAACAGTTCCTGTGGGTTCTGCTTGTTGGGAATTATTCTCTGACGAAACAAATATTTTAGATGGTGGAACAATTGCTGCTTGGAGTAAGAATGCATCTTACACATTTAATGTTTCCTTTGATGCGGCAGCGACAACGTATTCAACCGTATTAAGGTTCTATAATGGCAATGGTGTAGGTACGCTTAATTGCACTATTTCATACTCTTGGGCAGAAGTTGTTGCTGAATAATTAAAACTAGGTTAATAAAAACCAAATAAAAAAAGGTAAGCGTGGCAGAGCAAGGCTTTGCTCTGCCACAAATACCAAAATTTCAATAAAAAAGTTAGAAAGAAAGTAAAAAATATATTATATAGATTGTAAAGGTGCAAAATGTTAGAAACTGATATTGTTTTTCCAAGCGTTAAATACGGCGAATACGAAGATAAAATGTTTACTTTTTTTGAAGACGGACAATACAAAAATGTTAAACTTTGGAAAACACTTGTAAAGCAATTTAAGAATAAAACCGATTCAAAAGATTATGGTTGGAGAGGGGAATTTTGGGGTAAACTTATGAGAAGTGCTTCACTTTGTTATTCTTATAATAAAGATGAAAAGCTTTACAAAATTTTAAGCGATACAGTTAACGATTTAATTTCTACCATGGACAAAAAGGGTAGAATTACCACTTATTCTGACGAGAGAGAACTTAAAGGTTGGGATATGTGGTGTAGAAAGTACGTTATTTTAGGTTTAACGTATTTCTACGAAATTTGTGTGGATGAAAAGCAAAAAGAGAAGATAAAAGACGCGCTTATAAAACACACTGACTATATTATTGAAAACGTAAATGAAGGCAAAATTTTAATATCCCAAACGAGCGAATTATGGGGTGGGGCAAACTCTTTCTCTATTCTTCAAGCAATCGTTAAGGTTTATAAAATTACCCTAGATGATAAATACTTAAAATACGCTGAATATCTAATTGAAAACCAAGATTTTGAAGGTATGAATTTCTTCAAGACGGCAGTGGAAAAATCTCTTCCACCTTATAGATATCCGGTTATTAAGGCGTACGAAGTTATGTCTTGTTTTGAAGGGCTTTTAGAATACTACGAAGTAACCAAAAAGCCTGAACACTTAAAAGCGTGCGTAAACTACGCTAACGGCATTTTAGATACCGACTTTACTATTTTAGGTGGTACGGGGTGTAGACACGAACTTTTAGATAACTCTACCGAAAAGCAAGTGCTTTACGATCCATCTACCGAAAAACAAGAAACTTGCGTTGCCGTTACTTTAATGAAATTTATTTATAGTCTTTTCTTACATACCAAAGACGTTCGCTATCTAGACGCGATCGAAAAAATATTCTATAATATCTTTATCGGCTGTTTGAATTTCGATTATAAAAAGAATAAATTTCCTATGATACTTAGCTACTCGCCAACTTCTCACGACCCACGTTGGAAGGCAGTAGGTGGCAAGAAGAATATTTCATTTAACAAATTCTTCGGCTGTTGTATTAGTATTGCAGGCGCAGGACTCGGCATTTTTGAAAAATCTACTGCGCTATATTTAGAAGATTGCTTGTATATAAATATTCCAACCGATGCAAACTATTCGTTTGCAACCGATAGTGGCAATATTGAATTTTCAGTTTCGGGTGGATATCCTAATAACGGTAAATTCCAAATTAAGTTCAAAAAGATCAACCAAAACTGCAAGCAAATCAAAATTAGAAAGCCTAATTGGGCTGGCTCGCTTTGGGGCAATTATCAAGGCGAAGATATAGTCGAAAAGGACGGATTTATCGAAATTAACGCACCGTTCACCGACGATATGAAGATCGACGTTGAAATGGATATGCGAGTTAAGTTCTTAAAGTCAGAAGACTATAATCCTGATATCGACTATAAAACTGCAATCACGAAAGGACCTTACGTTCTTTGCTTGAACGACGATACCTTAAACAAAGTGTATAACTTTGACACGACTTCGGACTGCGAAAGTAAAGTTGATCAAGACGGGCGTGTGTATTATGACGTTAAGTTAAATAATAGTACGGTTAGAATGAATAGATTTTGCGATTGTGGAAAGGATAGAATCAATAAGCAAATGACTAATATCTGGTTTAGAAACAGATAAAATTTTTGGGGAAAAATCATGTCAAAAAAATTTGAAAAGGACATGCTTGACGAGCAAACGGGTATTTCTATTCTCGTGTCGGGTGGCGATGACGAAGAAGAGCATTACCACGAGTTCATGGAAATTCAGTACATTGAAAAGGGCAAAATCAAGCAAATAATTAACGACAAAGAATATATTTGTAAGACGGGCGATTTTATGTTTTTCTACGAAGGGGATAAACACAGTTATTCCATTTTAGAAAAGACTAAGATGCTTAACGTTATTTTTTCGTCAGAACTGTTAGACGAAATGAAACTTAACAAATATTTTCCTATGCAAAAAAAGATTGAATCTAAAGTCAATCTTCCACCAAACGAAACTCAATGGTTGATTTCTTTGATTAAAATCATGCAAAAGGAAAATTTAACTCGTCACGAAGGTTTTCAATATATTCTCAACAACTGTCTTCAAACTATCGTTTGTATCTTGTTGCGCCACGGTTATAGCGACGACAAGTTTGACGATTTGACTAAGAAAATTATCGACCTTATTGAAGAAGATTGCACTATTTCAGTTGCAGACATTGCCAAACAATGCAATTTCTGCTCTAACTACGTGTCGTTAATCTTCAAGAAAAACGTCGGTATGACCCTCAAACAATACGCTATCAAAAAACGATTTATGAAAGCCTATCAACTTATTAAATCTACCGATATGTCGGTTGAACAAGTTATGGGCGTGGTAAACTTAAGCAACAAAACTCACTTTTACAGAATGTTTAAGACCTATTTTGGAAAAACTCCTAAACAAGTCCGTAAAGGTGGTTAAAAAATATTACATGAGGTAGGAAATTATGAAAAAAACATTCAAATTTATAATTACCATGGCTTTGGCGCTCCTTATGGCTACGGCTTCGGTCGGTTGTAATTGGGGCGAGCATAAGCACTCGTTTAGTGACGATAACACTTGTCACGACAGAGTTTGTACGTCTTGTGGACAAACGGTTTCGGCTACTACTAGACATACTTTCGCCGATTCGTTTACTTGCCACGATAGAACTTGCTTAGAGTGTGGCGATAAGGTTAAAGCAACCGTTTCGCACCTTCTACCGGCTCGTTTCCCTTGTCAAACAACCAACTGTTTGCTTTGTGGCGACTCGGTTTTAGGCGCTGTTGAACACTCGTTCGGTAAGTATCAAGTATTTGCTGAACAAGATTGTATTCAAGACGGTGTTAAAGGAAGAATTTGCTCGGTTTGTGGCGAAGAAGATTTAATTGTTACTAAAGCATGGGGGCATAATTTTGGCGACAACGGCGAGTGTAGAAACTTAGGTTGTAAAGTGACTTTAGACGAGTTCAATAATCTTCACGCTTTTAGCGACGATTATTCTTGCCACGACAGAGTTTGTCATCTTTGTGAAGAAACCGTTAAGGCAACCACTCCTCACGTTTATCTAAACGATGCAAAATGTGTTGATAAGACTTGTTTCTTATGTGGCGCAACCGTTAAGGCAACGGCATCTCACTCTTCAAATTCTTATACTTGTAAGACGAGCAACTGTTCTACTTGTGGAGAATATCTACCATCAACCACTAGCCACTCTTTAGACGCTTCAGGAAAATGCGCTTGTGGTTTTGAAACGGATACCGCTAACATGACCTTTAAGGCAATTAGTGGTGGTTATGAACTCGTTAGTTATACAGGTTCAAAATCAAACGTTATAATTCCTAATACATATAACGGAAGTTCGGTAGTTAAAATAGGGGCAAGGGCTTTTTATGGAAACGTTACGCTTTTAGGCGTTTCTATTCCTAAAACGGTTAAGGCTATTGATTATAGAGCCTTCTACGCTTGCGAAAACCTTACGGAAGTTAATTTTGAACAATACTGTTCACTTTACGAACTCGGCGATGAAATTTTCGGCGATTGTAGTTCGTTAAAGAGTATTTTCGTTCCTATGTTAGTTAAGGAAATTCCTTTTGGAACGTTCTCTAACTGTGTTAAACTAGAATACGCTAAATTACCTTACGCAGTAGAAGTTATCGGCAGTTACGCTTTTAGAAATTGTCAATCTTTAATTACTATTGAATTCCCTAATACCGTAAAAGAATTAGGCACGGGTGCGTTTAGTAATTGTAAAGTGCTTAAAGCAGTTGAACTTAGCGATAACGTAAATCTAAAGGCTATCCCTGATAGAACTTTTGAAAACTGCTACGGACTATCAAAATTAGTATTGCCGTCTAATTTAGTTTACCTAGGCAACGCATTTAATAACTGTAAGTCTTTACTTGACGTGACTATTCCTAGTGGATTAGCGCAAGTTAACGCAAAGGTGTTCAGTGGTTGCGATAAAATTCTTCACGTTAGAAATTACTCTAACTTAGAAATTAAGTTCGACAACTATCAATGCGAAATTGTTACTGATAGCAAAAAGCCTTTCAACAAAACTATCATTTATAATGAAGATGGTGTCGTGCTATTCGATAACGGACGTGAAATTGCTATCGTAAGTTATCTAGCAAACCAACAACAATTAGAATTGTCTTCTTATAAAGACGTTTCTAGCATTTATAAATACGCTTTCTACGGCTCTAGCGTTGAACAAGTAGTAATTCCTGCTAGCGTGACTAAAGTGGGCGATAGTGCGTTCAGTAATTGTACGGCGTTAACTAGCGTAAGCTTTGCTGAAGGTAGCATTGCTAAGACTTTAGGTAGTGACGTGTTTAGTGGTTGCGAATACTTGACGACTTTAGAAATTCCTGCACACGTTGAAGAAATAGGAAACTTTACCTTCTTCGGTTGCTCAAGGCTCGTTCAAGTTAGAAACCTATCTTCTATAAAAGATTTGAAACTAAATAATTTAGAAATTCAAATCGTTAACGACGCTCAATCACAATTCACTTCTTCTATTATTATGGAAGATGACAGCATGATTTTAAGCGTTGGTCAAAAGAAATATTTGATGGCTTACTTCGGAAATGAAGCAAACGTCGATTTATCTCAACTAGACGTCACTGATATTTATCCAAATTGCTTTGCAAACAACGATAAGATGCAATCAATCGTTCTACCTAGCACCTTAAAGGGTATAGGCGAAAAAGCGTTTGCAAGTTGTACTGCATTAAAGCAAATTGATATCCCTGCTTCAGTATCTTCAATCGGCTCGTTTGCTTTGGTTGATTGTATCAATCTTAAACAAGTTAATTTTGCTTCAAATATCAACCTAGCAAAAATTGAAAACGGTGTGTTTGAAAACTGTTCTAGCCTAGCATCAATAACTATTCCTGCTAGCGTAACCGATATTACAGATAGAGCATTCTTCGGTTGTGAAAATATGGCAACACTAAACTTTGCAACAGGCTCTAAACTACAAACTATTCACGGCAATGCGTTTAACGGCTGTTTAGCAATAACACAACTAAACTTACCAAACACCGTTAAAGTAATAGAAGAATACGCTTTCTACGGCTGTAAGGGTATTAAGTCTTTCGACTTCGGTCAAAATTCTGCTATTGAATTTATAGGCGACTATGCGTTCTTTGAATGTATCGCTATTGAAGAATTAGACTTCGGTACTGACTATAACTTAAAAACTATTGGTCAATACGCTTTCTCATCATCATCAAAAGCAACCGTTCTAGTTCTACCTGGACAAATCGACAACATATTCGACCATGCGTTCAGTGGCTGTAACGGCGTTAAGGAATTATACTTTGGTGGAAGCGTTGAAAAGTGGGAAATTCTCCACGATAACAACTTAACTAACGGTGAGTTCTACATGGATCACAGAGCAGTTATAGAAGCAACTAAACCAAGATATATGTACAGTGAAACGGCACCAACTCGTGATGGAAATTATTGGCATTACGTAAACGGACAAAGAGTAATTTGGGAAAATAACTAAAAGGAGGGAAGATTATGAAAAACTTATATTCACACAAAAAGTTAATAAACGCTATTTTAGTTGTAATTCTTATACTTTCGTTTTCTACTTCGTTAGTGCTATTTAACAACGCTTATGCAGACACCGATTACGATAAACTCTATAAGAACAATAATTTTTCTTGCCAAGCGTTATACGCAAGCGATTTAGATTCGGCAAAAGAATACGCTCAAAATTACATAGAAAATGAAATAGGCATAAACACAAGCTACACCGTGACCGATAAGGTTTATATCGAGCCACAAGTGGGAATTGCAGGTCAATACATATTTGACGTACAAGTTGACGGTCAAGAAACAGTCACTATGACTATGACGATTTTGGGGCACGCAAAGCCTGCTGTTTTAGATTTTTCTAATCCAAGCACTATGTCGCTAGTTAGAACTTCTAACGCAAAACTTACTTCGGCTAACAATAGACTTAAAATGACTTCAATTAACAGTGAATTGGACGACGGATTCTACCTAAGTTATACTACTCCATCAATGACTGATGAAACGTTCGTGGGCGAAAATCTTCGCTATATGGTAATAAAATATAAGACAGACCATTCAAATCTAAGATTAAATTGGGGTCCAAAGACCGAAAATCCTGATTTCCAACTATATTATTGGAAGAGCGAAACTTCGGAATCAGCAACTGCCGATAACCCTATGGGTAGAAAGGACTTCACTATTAAGAGTGGTGGGGAAACGGGACACGAATTAACCCTTATTATCGATATGGCAGTTGGCGATAACAAAACAAACGCTATATACTGTTATGACCAAACGACTTCAACTATAAGCAATTATAAATTTACTGCAGTTGCAGGTTCAAACCCTAACTTTGAAGGTGAAATCGGAAGATTTAGATTAAACTTTGCAAGAAATAAGGGAGATAGAACGACTTTCGTTGACTACATAGGTTTCTTCTCAACTTTTGAACAAGCAAAGAATTTTACACCTGTTAAAAGTTCTTCAAGCGATGCAGTGAAAGAACTTTCAGAAGTTTCAATCCACTCGTTGTGGGGCGATGCTCGTACTCAAGAAAAAGCTGAACAAGCAGCAGTAAACCTAATCGGTAGTAAATACGGCGTGTCTTGTTCGATTATCAACGCTAAATTCGTACCTTCTACAACCGAAACTCAAGGTAGTTTAACCTTTGACGGTGTGTTTAAGATTGATAGCAAAACTCAAATCATAAAAGATATCGTTATGACCATTAACGAAAAGCCTAGCGATTATCAAATGCTAGATATGAGCGAGCCTGGTCTTGTCGATAAGTTTACTTATGCAAACATAGATTATTCAATGCAAGGCGACTATTTAAAGATAGTATCTAACGATATTCAGGCTGACGACGGATTCTATTTCCACGTAGGCTTTGGCGAAAATAGTAGTTATTTTGGACCTTGGACGGTAGGTTGTGAAAATGCTCACGATCCGTTCTATTTACAAGATTATTCGTTCGTAGTATTTAGATACAAGAGAATAGGTATCGGTGGTGGACAATTCTACTTCGCAACCGAAGGTTGGACGGCTGATCTTCCTTACTTCTCACTATATTTTGGTAGATACGAAGAACACTGGTACACTTCTATTTTATGTACAGACGTAAAGAGTTACGAAGCGCCTATTATGATTAACTACGACGAAACGCTAGGCGTAGTGGAAAGCGTTAACGATTTACCTATTTACGGCATTACCAAAGCAGACTTTAGTGGTTTAATAACCAATATGCGTTTTACTTGGGCAAGAAGAGCGTACCTAGAAAGAGAAGCGCTAATCGACTATATCGGTTTCTTCCCAACTCAAGAAGATGCTCAAGCATACTTTGCAAAGACCTTAATGGATAGATATTCGGGCGAAGATATTTCGTTTGCCGAAGGTCAAACCCAAGAAAAAGCAGTTGAAACTCTCGAAGGCATTTTGACTGATAGAGTTGGCGCTGGATTACTAAGCGTTAATTTATTAACCACCGAATACGTTGCCCCTGTTCGTGGCACGTCTAACGGTAAATTAGTTGCAACAATTCAAGTTATCGACCAAAACGGTAACGTAATGTACGAATATCCAAACGTGACCTTTAACATATACAAGGACGTAGATCAAAGCAAAAGTGAATTTGTATTCACTAACCCATACTTCGTAACCGAACTTAAAGGTTCAGCACCTAGAGCAACGGGGAATAAGGCTGTTCTACTCGCTGAAAGAGGTGGAGTTGACTTCACTTGGAACGTCAATGAAGATGAAACTTTCTATATCAGCGACAAGCCTTACGTGGCAGTTAAATTAGATGCTAACGCTAGCGACGTTAATTTCCTAGTTAACGGCAACAAGGTAGCGTATAACGGAAGCGTTTCGGGCGAACAAATTATAGTAATGGATATTTCGGACGGAGGTAAATATTACGGCAAGGCAAAGAGCGTTGGTATGACCTTATCTTGCGACCAAGCAAAGATTTACTCAATGGCGTTCTTTAGCACGCTAGAACAAGCACAAGCTTATACTGGTGAACAAGATTTCACTGCTATAAATCAAGAAATTTCAAAATTATCAAGTGCAACTTATACTAGCGAATACGAAAATGCGTTCAGTGAAATTTCAGCCGTAAAAACTATGTCTAACTTAATAAACGGTAAGTTGAGCGACGGTTATACCTTGTACGATATTAAAGTTGTTGACTTTACTTCTTCAACTTTAACTAGCGCAGGTTCTCTAACCGTTACCGCAATTATCCAAACTGGTTCAGTATATAGATCGATTATAAAGGAAGTTGAACTAACGCTAAATATCAAGGTTGCAGATGAGCTTATGTCTAACGGACAAAGAGTGACTGACGGAAACGTATATCTAGTTGATACAACTTCTAGATACGGTCACGATTTCTATGCGGGAATCGACGGCAATTTAGAATACGTTTACGCTAAAAACTCTATTAGTACTCCAAAGTCTATTGAATTCTGGGTAAATATGCCATCAGAACTCGCTATCGGTAGATATAACGTTATGAACGACCCTAATAGAACGTTTGAAATTTACGTTCAAGACGGAAATATTTACGTTATAAATAACCAAACGATATTTAATACTACGGGGCTTAATATTGCTGACGGCACGTTTAAGCACGTTGCAATCGTGTTCGATACTAGCGCAAAAGTTTACGTAAACGGTAATCTAGTTGGAACTTTCGCTTGTGGTCAAATACTCAGCAGTTTGAACGGTTTATATATCGGTAGAGGCGTTCAAAACGGCAACGCATACGACTATTCGTTTGCAGGTCAACTCTCTGATATCCGTATTTGGAGCACAATATTAACCGAACAAAAGGTTAACGCAAATATGGTCGCTGAATTTGACGGAAGCGAACAAGGTTTAGAAGCGTACTGGAAACTTCAAAAACAAGTTCTTTTAGACAATATTGTTAAAAACGAACGTGGATATTATGCCGACAGTATGGGTTATGAAGACTTTACTTCTAACGCAAACGACGGCGTGTTCTACAGCAACGGTTGGTATAACCTAGAAAATATTAGAACTGATTACACAATAATTCAAGTTGCTGATACTCAAAGTTATACCGTTGTTATAGATCCTGACGATCCAAATAGACGTGTTAATACTCTTGAACAAATGTATAAGTGGATTGGCGATAATAAAGAAGATTTAAATATCGTTCTTATGAACCACTTGGGCGACGTCACTCAAAATGCAACGCCGTTAGAATGGAAAATTTCTGGTGAATATATTGAAAAATATATCGAAGCAAACGGAATTCCATACAATATCGCAGTTGGTAACCACGACGTTGACAGTCCATATTACGGCGTTGGCGCAGTATTTAGAGATACTAGAAACTTTGATGCTGAATTTGATTTACAAGATAGAATTATGGCTCAATTTGAAAATATCGGTTGGGCAAGATTCGGTGGTTCATACGACGGAGATAGTTCTAGAAACGTATATATGTTCTTGGAAGGTGGTACGGGCGAAAACGTTGAACCTTATATAGTATTCGTTATGGAATTTGGACCTACTAAAGAAGTTGTTCAATGGGTACAAGATAAATTAGTTGAGTATTCAAATTACAACGCTATTATCTTAACTCACTGTTACTTCGATACGCACGGAAACCTTACTACTTGGAACGCACAAAATACGGGTGGTGACTTTGCCGAAGCGTATGAAGGTATTCAAATTTGGAACGAAGTAGCATCTAAATACGATAACGTAGTAATGGTAAACTGTGGTCACTCTCAAAACCAACAAGTACAAATCCGTGTTAACGAAAATGAGTTCGGAAACGGCGTAGTTCAAATTCTTTCAGACCCATCGGCTATGATTACGGGATTCCCTTCAGGAAAGGGTATTATCGAATTGATGTGCTTTACTTATGATGGAAAGATGCACACCTACTACTATTCACCAGACAAAGGCATGTTCTACGACACTCAATTTGAAGCGACTATGGATATGCACTCGGTAACTAGATAATTTAAAAGTAATACAATTACTTTGCATATTAGAAGCGGTTGAACAAACCGCTTCTAATACTAAATAAATTAAAAATATTGACAACGTTGTATTTTTATATTATTATGTTGATAAAAAACCTGAGTAAAATTAAGGAAACAAAGACATGACACTCGATCAATGCAAAAAAGAAAAATACGATATAATAATTTTAGCAGGGCAATCGAATGCGCAAGGTTCAGGATTCGGGGATGT
>SVHP01000030.1 GCA_015055735.1 Clostridiales bacterium
TGGTAAGAATTATTCACATCAACTAGATGCTAAAAATAGAATGAGAATTCCAGCTAAACTTCGTGAAGAATTGGGTGCAAATTATTCAATAACCGTTGGTACGGGAGGCTGTCTTTATGTATATACGGCAGAACAAATGCAAAAGGTTACGGAAACTCTCAAAAATATTAATTCTTATAGAGAAAAACAACTTAAAGCAGCTCGTTATATTCTTTATAATACTTGGGAAGCTGAAGAAGACAAGCAAGGTAGAATATTGTTACCTGACAACTTAAGAAAGTATGCAAAGATTGAAAAGAATATAATAGTATTTAAAGGACCTAATTGTGTTGAAATTTGGAGTGAAGAAGTTTGGAACGATTATTTTAACGACGTAAACTTTGAAGAAATTGCAGACGCATTAGACGAATTGAATAAAAATGACTGATTTTAAGCATGTTTCAGTTATGCTAGACGAGTGCATAGACGGGCTTGACGTAAAGGATAACGGAATTTATTTTGACGGCACGTTAGGTGGTGGTGGACATTCTTACCAAATATTAAAAAAGAGTAGTCCTAACGGAAAACTTGTAGCTACTGACTTAGACGACTATGCAATAGGCCGTGCAAAACAAAGATTACAAGAATTTGACGGAAGATTTACGATAGTAAAGGATAATTTTAAGTCTTTCGTTGATATAAAAAACAATTTAGCAATAGAAGAATTTGACGGAATATTGTTAGATTTAGGGGTATCTAGTTTTCAACTTGATGATAGAGAAAGAGGCTTTTCATATTTAGCAAAGGACGTTCGCTTAGATATGAGAATGGATAAAGAAAATCCATTGACTGCTCAAAGAGTTGTTAACGAATACACAAGAGAACAACTAAAAACTATTTTAGCCGAATATGGCGAAGAACGTTTTGCTGGTCAAATAGCAAACAATATAGTAAAAAAACGTCAAATAAAACCTATCGAAACGGTGGGTGAACTCGTAGAAATAATAGAGAATAGTATTCCTAAAAAGTTTTTACACGATGGACACCCTGCAAAAAGAACCTTTCAGGCGATAAGAATAGAAGTAAACGGCGAACTTGATGGACTATATGAAGTTGTTTTGTCAATGGCTAGAGCGTTAAAAAAGGGTGGAAGAATAGTTATATTAACCTTTCATTCGCTAGAAGACAGAATAGTTAAAAAAGCATTTAAAGAGTTAGAGTGTGACTGTATATGCGACAAGAGTTTACCTGTTTGCGTATGCGGAAAACATAAAGAAATTGAAATTATCACAAAACATCCTATAACGGCTAGTGAACAAGAATTATTAGCAAATAGTAGGGCAAAAAGTGCAAAATTACGAATTGCACAAAAAATCTAATGAAAATTGGAAACCATTCAAGATAAGGAGAAAGAATATGGTTACAACGAGACGTTCATCAGAAATGACAAATATCAATTACGAATCACAATCGGATAAGGGTGGGGTTGCATTAAAAACAAGACCACGAGTTGAAACAAATGTTCAAGAATCGCAAGTTCAAAAGCAAAGCTATGCAGAAGCAAACGAAAGAATGCAAAAGAATTTGGATAGGCTTTTAAACTACGATAGATATACTGCGCAACAAATGCAGATACAAGAAGAACAAAGAAAGTGTAAAAACGTTTCTGACGAAGATTTTAGACCTACGTCAACGACCATGCAATTTGGCGATGATAGTATTGAAGAAATACGTGAAGAAATGAATAAAAGACAAAGTGCTGTCGATGAAATTTACACCATTAATAAAAAAGGTAAGATAGCAATCGTGCTTTATTCATTGGTTGTTGCTGTCGTTATGGCGTTGATCGTGTTAAATACAGGTTTGCTTGCAAACTTAAACGCTGAAAGCCAAACAGCTTATAATAATTATAGTAACGCCATGGCTGAATACAATCAAATCGTATCACAAATTGAAGATATTTCTTCACCTGAACACGTGTTAAACGTAGCTCAAAACGAATATGGTATGATTAAAAGGTAATTAAAACCAATCTCCCCGAATAAATATATATAAAAAGAAGGGGGATAAATTTATTAAACAAGATTATTCAATAACGATTTTACGAAAGAGGTTATTTGCAATCATAATTGCGATAACCTTTTTATTTTTGTTCGTTTTAGGAAGATTGTTTTACGTGCAAGTTATTTGGGGTGAAGATTTACAACAAAAAGCCATTGATCAATGGACAAGAGAAATTCCTGTCGTTGCATCTCGTGGAAAAATTGTAGACCTAAACGGAGTTGTTTTAGCAGATAACGACGACACTTATACCGTTTTTGTAAGAAAAAGCGCAATAAAAGACATGAAAAACTTGGCTCGTGATCTCGCTGATTGTTTACAAATAGAATATGAAAACGTATATTCTAGATTGACAAAGACAATTTCCAGCGAAATAACTATAAAGAAACAAGTTGAAAAGGAAAAAATATCAAAGTTATTACAACTTAATCTCAATGGAGTATATTATTCTCGAGATAATTCTAGAGTTTATCCGTATAATGATTTTTTAACTTCGGTGCTAGGCTTTACTTCCACCGACGGAAAAGGACAGTCGGGGTTAGAACTTTATTACGATAAATATTTGTCGGGGATTGACGGGCAAATTTTGTATGAAACTGACATCGTTGGGGTTGAAATCAATAACGGAAAGGCAAGTTATATTCCTGCAACTGACGGCTTAAATTTAAAACTAACGATAGATTATAACCTTCAACAACTATGTGAAACGGCCATGGAAGAAGCAATGGAAATTCACAAGGCAAAATCTGCGCAAATAGTAGTTTTAGACCCGAATACGGGTGCTGTTAGGGCGTTGTGTTGCAAACCGTCTTATAATTTAAATGAAGTGCCTAGAAATGATTTAGACGCATTAAACACGCTGTCTAGAAATGGTATCGTATGTGATATATACGAGCCAGGATCAACTTTTAAGATTTTGACTTCGGCAGCAAACATAGAAGAATATTTAAATGGAAATAGTAATGCTTTTTCTATAGACCACGTTTATAATTCGTCAAGATTTAGATATATTGACGGACAAAAAGTAAAATGCTGGTCAGATCATAAAAACGGTAAGCATTTTGGATTGACCTTACAAGGTGGATTAAACAACAGTTGCAATCCTATTTTTGTAGATATAGCAATGTCGTTAGGTAAAGAAACCATGTATAAGTATATTGACCTTTTTGGATATGGTAGCGTTACGGGTATAGATTTTAACGGAGAAGCGCAGGGAATGATATTACCCGTATCAGCAGTTCAAAACGTGGATTTGGCAAGAATTGCGTTTGGGCAAACCATAGCAGTTACAGGACTTCAATTAGCTGCAGCGACTTGCTCTGCTATAAACGGAGGTAATTATTACGTACCTTATTTGGTGAGTGAAATATATGACAATAATGGAATTGTGGCTGAGAAAATTCAACCTCAATTAAAACACAAGGTAATAAGCGAAAAGGCTTCTAGCATATTAAATCAAATGTTAGAAAAGGTGGTAAGTGAAGGCTCTGGTAAGCATGCGTATATAGAAGGCTATTCAGTTGCAGGTAAAACAGGGACTGCTCAAAAGTATCAAAACGGCGTAATAGCAAGTGGAAAATACGTATCTTCCTTTATAGGTTATTTTCCATCGACTGATCCTAAATATTTAGCGCTCGTGATAATAGACGAGCCGATAGGTGAATATTATGGAAGCACGGTGGCTGCGCCGTATGCTAGACAAGTGTTTGAAGGGATAATAAATATTACCGGTATGAAGCCTGTTTGTTGATAATAAAATGATTGGTGGGATAATAAAATGGAGTTAGATAAATTATTAAACGGAATACAAGTAGAACGGATTATTGGAAATAAAGATATAGACGTAAAAGACGTAGTAATGGATAGTAAAAACGTCACTAATAATAGCCTTTATATTTGTATAAAGGGCAAGGAATACGATGGACATGATTTTATTGATAAAGTTGTGAATTATGGTTGTATAGCAATCGTTAGTGAAAAGGAATTAGATACTTCGGTTACTCAAATAATCGTACAAAATAGTAGAAGCGCTATGGCAAAATTGGCTTCAAATTTTTATGGTAACGTTGATGAAAAAATGAAGTTGGTGGCTGTTGTTGGTACTAATGGAAAAACAACGACTTCGCACTTAATAAAAGACGTTTTGGAAAGTTCAAATGTTAAATGTGGAGTAATAGGAACACTTGGAATATATTATTGTGATAAATATTTTGAGCCTACTTTAACAACGCCCGATCCATTAGAGTTGCATAGAATATTGTTCAATATGTACGAATGTGGCGTAGAGTGTGTTGTAATGGAAGTTTCAGCGCATGCAATATTTTATGAAAAAGTTAAAAATTTGAAGTTTCATACAGCAGTGTTTACTAATTTTAGTCAAGATCATTTAGATTTTTTTGAAAACATGGAAAATTATAAAAACACAAAACTAAAGTTTTTTAAGGAAAACGAATGTAAGTGTGTTGTGTCAAATAGCGATGATCAAGTCGGTAATGAAATATCTAAATTGTGTAAAAATTGCATTACTTACGGATTAGATAATCCTGCTGATATCTTTGCTGTTAATATTAGTTGCAAACCTAAAAAAACCACGTTTTTTATAAACGTTTTAGATTTTGTCGGTAATATTCAGTTAAAAATGTTGGGGTTTTTTAACGTATATAACGCACTTGCTTGCGCAGGTGTGTGTTATTCGCTTGGCATAAAACAAGAAAAAATTATAGAGGCGTTAAATAGAGTAAAAACCGTTTCAGGACGACTTGAAAACGTTTATAGTGGAGAATTTGACGTTATAATTGATTATGCGCATACGCCCGATGGGTTAAATAAATCGTTGTTATCGGTTAGACCGTTCGTTTCTAATAGATTGATATGTGTTTTTGGTTGTGGTGGAAATCGTGATGTAACAAAAAGAAGTGTTATGGGCGAAATAAGTGGTGCGCTTGCTGATTTTACCATTATAACGTCAGATAATCCTAGATTTGAAGAGCCTATGGAAATAATTTGTCAAATTGAACAGGGCGTATCTAAGAAAACAAAAAAATATTTATTGATAGAAGATAGAGAAGATGCGATAAAATACGCTTTAGACGTGGCTTGTAAAGGCGATATAATACTCATAGCAGGAAAAGGAAGTGAAACTTATCAAGAAGTGCTCGGTATAAAAATTCCATATAATGATAAAGATACAGTTAAAGAAATTTTACGGAGTATGGGGTTTTGATAAGGTTAATATTCGGTTTGCTTTTATCTACTGTGCTAGCTATTGTTGGGGGGATATTTTGTATTCCTTTACTTAAAAAAATAAAGGCAGGACAAACGATTTTACATTATGTAAAAACTCATGAAAATAAAAACGGAACGCCTACGATGGGTGGACTGTTTTTTATTGCGTCATCAAGTTTAGTATTTGTTTTGCTAGGTGGTTATAAAAGTAAAGTTGCGTTGGTTTCGTTAAGTATCGGACTAGCATATTTAATAGTGGGTTTTTTGGACGATTTTATTAAAATAAAATACAAAAAGAATCAAGGCTTAAAAGCGTATCAAAAAATTATATTTCAGTTAGGAGTTGCTATCGTTGCAGGGGTGTATGCTTATAAAAGTGGAATGACGATTTTTTATCTACCTTTTATAAATGCTCAAGTAAATCTGGGTTTTTTTACCATTCCTACTATAATAATTATCTTTCTAGCAATAACGAATAGCGTTAATTTAACTGATGGATTGGACGGCTTGGCTGGACAGGTTAGTGCCGTATATTTGATATTTATAATTGTACTTACGATATTGCAATGTGAAAATTTTAACGTGTTGTATTTAAGTGTAGAAGAATATGAGAATTTACAATTACTAAGTGCATGTTTGATAGGCGCAATATTAGGCTTTTTAACTTTTAACGTTAATAAAGCAAGTGTTTTTATGGGTGACACTGGCTCTCTTTCGTTAGGTGGGTTTATAGGTGCAATAAGCATATTTACGCTCAATAGTTTTTTTATACCGATTATTGGAATAATGTTCGTTATGAGTAGCATATCGGTAATTATACAAGTGTTGTATTTTAAGAAAACAAGAAAAAGAGTGTTTCTAATGGCTCCATTACATCATCATTTTCAGTTGAAAGGGTATTCGGAAACTAAAATTAGTTATATTTACGTGTTGATTACAATATTTTTTGGTTTAATTTCTTTGCTGTCTTATTTGTGAGGTGAAATATGTACATAAAAACTCAAAAATTTTTAGTTTTAGGCATTTCAAAGAGTGGATATGCCGTTGCAAAATACATTTTATCAAATGGTGGAAAATGTTATTTATTTGAAGAATTGTCCACCCCGAAAATTCAAACTGCAATTAACGAACTGTTGGAATTAGGTGGAATTAGGGTTGATCAAAAAGACGTTGATCAAATTATTAAACAAATAGACGTTTTAGTTATAAGTCCAGGAGTACCTATAAATCACCCCGTTGCAGTAAAGGTTAAAAATCTTAATAAAAGGATTGTTGGTGAATTAGAGTTTGGGGTATTACAGTTTGCTCCACCAATAGTTGCCATAACAGGTACTAATGGAAAAACTACTACTGCAACGTTAGTTGAATCTATTTTTAATAGGGCTGGGGCAAAAGCCTTATTGGTAGGGAATATTGGTATACCTATTAGTGGAAGGATAGACGATGCTGACAAAAATACCGTGTGTATTGCAGAAGTTTCTAGTTTTCAATTAGAAAGTGTTTCTTCTTTTTGCCCACATATTTCTTGTGTGTTAAATATTGCTCCCGACCATTTGGAAAGACACTATTCTATGGAAAACTATATATACCTAAAAAAGCGTATATTTAAAAATCAACGAGAAAGTGAATTTTTAATATTAAATTATGACGATGAGACTGTTAAGGAGTTTTCTCAAGAAAGTAAGGCGAAAAGTATTTACGTTTCATTAAAAGAAAAAGTTTACGGTGGATATAGAATAGATAAAAAATTATATTTTTTTGATGAATATATTATGGATGAAGAACAGTTGGCGTTAAAAGGGGAACATAACGTTTTCAATGCTCTTTTTGCAATTAGTATAGCAAAGCTTATGGACGTTAATAACGATATAATAATCGATGCCTTAAAAAACTTTAAGGGAGTAAGGCATAGGATGGAAATCGTTGCAAAAAAAGAAGGGGTAACATTTTATAATGATTCGAAAGCAACAAATACTGCATCTACGATAGTTGCTATTGAAAACATGAAAGAACCAACTATTTTAATTTTAGGAGGAAGTGAAAAGGGCGAAGAGTACATAAAATTATTTCAAAAAATTAAAATAAGTAGCGTTAAACACGCAATACTAACAGGTGCATCAAGACTAAATATGTTAGATTGTGCAGGTAAAGTGGGGTATTCAAATATAACGGTTACGCCAGATTTTGAAACTGCAGTAAGGATTGCAAAGATTATTTCTAGAGAGGGCGATAATGTTTTATTAAGTCCTGCTTGTGCAAGTTTTGATTGCTTTAACGGTTATGAAGAAAGAGGCGATAAGTTTAAATCTATCGTGGAGGGGTTTTAATTGAAACCGTTATTAAAAAATGTTAAAAAAACAAGTGATTATCTACTGATTATTGCAGTGATTATGTTAGCCATAATCGGTACTGTTTTTATATTTTCGGCAAGTAATTATTCAGCGTTAAAAACTTATGGTGATAGTTTGTATTTTGTAAAAAAGCAAGTTGTTGGGATAGTGTTAGGTGTTGTTGTAATGATTTTTAGCGCAACTTTTGATTATAATAAGTTAAAAAAATTCACCTTGCCGATCGCAATAATATCCTTTATTACTTTGATACTAGTATTCGTTCCGTCTATTGGTGTAGAAAATTACGGTGCGAAAAGGTGGATAGGAATAGGTGGACTCACCCTTCAACCATCTGAAATTGCTAAGTTTTCTTTAATTTTGTTTAGCGCTACGTACGTGAGCAATAATCCTGAAAAAATGAAAAACTTTTTTGGTATTATACCCGTTTTATTGTTTGGTGGTATTACTTGTTTGTTGATAATTATAGAACCAAATATGTCTATTACCGTATGCGTGGCGCTGTTAATGTTGACAATGCTTTTTTCTGCAGGTATGAAGATAAAGCATTTTGTTTTTCTAATAATACCTGTATTAATCGGTGGGGTTTTACTTATATTGGCTGAACCTTATAGGTTAAATCGGTTAGCTGCTTTTTTAAATCCTTGGTCTAATCCAAAGGGCGAAGGATATCAACTTTTACAATCTCTATATGCTCTTGGTTCGGGAGGGCTATTTGGCGTTGGGCTGTTTAATTCTAGACAAAAATTTGCATTTTTGCCATTTGCTGAATCGGATTTTATCTTATCGGTTATCGGAGAAGAAATAGGATTTGTCGGGCTATTTTTCTTTTTTTTGCTTTTGTTTTTTATAGTATATCGAGGGCTTAAAATAGCGTATAAATCAAAAGATTTATTTGGTTTTATGCTAGCGATTGGTATTACTATGATCTTCGGTATTCAAACGATTGTAAACGCTTTGGTTGTAACTGGCAGTATTCCACCGACAGGACTTCCACTTCCATTAGTTTCTAGTGGAAATACGTCCATTATAATTTTTATGGCAGAAATGGGCGTTCTTTTTAATATTTCAAAACAAGGAGCATTAACTTTTTAGGTCGTTTTTCCATAAGATAAAATATCTATATAAGTCATGTGGGGAAAAGTATGGGAAAGTACGTTATAAACGGGGGAAGAAAATTAGACGGAGAAATCAAACTTCAGAGTGCAAAAAATTCGGTTTTACCGATTTTGGCTGCTTCGATTTTGACGGATGAAGAAGTTGTTGTTAAAAATTGTCCTAAAATTAAAGACGTTTATGCTATGCTTAATATTTTGTCCCATTTAGGAGTTAAGTACCAGTTTTATGGTGACGATCTGTTAGTAAATGCAAGTGATATAAATTCATATACGATTCCAAAAAATCTTTCAGTAGAATTGCGTTCTTCAATATTTATGTTGGGAGCGCTTATTTCTCGTTTTAAAAAGGCGAGGATTTCTTTTCCAGGTGGGTGTAATATAGGGGCTAGACCTATAGATATTCACCTTTTGGGCTTGGAGAAATTAGGTTGTTTTATAACAGAACTGGATGAAGAATTAGTTTGTAGTGTTAAAAATCTTGTTGGAAATGACGTATACTTAAGGTTCCCTTCGGTTGGTGCAACTATAAATATTATGCTAGCAAGTATCTTTGCTAAAGGAAAAACTCAAATACATAATGCGGCAAAAGAACCAGAAATTGTCGACTTGATGAAATTTTTAAATAAGATGGGTGCAAAAGTTTATGGCGCTGGAACTTCAACGATACTGATTGAAGGAGTTAAAAAGTTGCACGGTTGTGAATATTTACCAATTTCTGACAGGATTGAATGTGGTACGTACATGATTGCTGCGGCAATAACGGGTGGAAAAATGCAAATTTACAACTGTAATGTAAAAAATATTTTATTTTTAATGCATAAACTTGTTAATTATAGTTGTAAAATTAGTATAAAAAGTGATATAATGTATCTAACTAGTTTGGAGTCGAGAAAATCTTTTTCGTTTACTACTGGACCTTATCCAAATTTTTCCACAGACTTACAAGCGCAGACAATGTCTTTGCTAGCTGTTTCTAACGGTCAATCGGTAGTCACGGAAAATGTTTTCGAAAATAGATTTAATCACGTACAGCAATTAATTAAGATGGGCGCTAACATTTTGGTTAAAGATAGGAGCGCTTTTATTCAGGGGGTGTCAGCACTTCACGGAGCTGACGTTTTGGCTCAAGACTTAAGGGGTGGGGCATCGTTGGTTCTCGCAGGGCTTAACGCTGAAGGAAAAACGACGATAAATGATATTCATCATATTGAACGTGGTTATTGTTTGATGAATGAAAAACTTCGTAGTCTCGGTGCAGATATAATAAAGGAAGAATAAGGTATAATGAACACTAAAAAAGTCGCCTCAATTTTCATAGCTATTGCTTTTGTCGTAGTTTTGATTTTTTCTTGTGCAGGAATTTTAACCGTGCAAAAGATCGACGTTGACTACAAAGTGTTGTCTTATTCTAATACTAATACGGAAAATTCTAGTAAAACGAGTGAGAATATCCAAGAGAGTTTGGATAAGTACGTTGGGAATAGTATAGTGTTCTTAAACATTGAACAAATGAAAGAAACGATAAGTGAACATCCGTTGGTTCAATTAGTTTCTATCGAAAAACAATATCCTAATCGAGTAAAAGTTGTTTTGCAAGAGAGAAGAGAAGTTTATAAGGTCGATGACGTAGAGAATAATAAGACTTATATACTAGATGAAAATGGATACGTTTTGGCTGACGATGGTAGCACTTTTCAAGGTAATTCCTTGATTGGTCTAGACTTTGAAAATATATCGATCATTTCGGCAGAAGTAGGTAAGAAAATTCAGATAGAAAGCGATGAAAATGGTCAAATGCTCAAAAATGTTTTTGACGCTGCAATTAAAGCAGGACTTACCGATTGTATTAAGAACCTTAAGTTAAGGGATTTAACTGCATCGCAATATGATCTTTATTTTATGACTAACACAGGGGTTGAAATACAAGTTTTTGATATTATGAACGCTGACGAGGTGCAAATAGATCAAGATGCGTTTACCCTTAAGGTTGAAAAAGCTTTTTCAATATACGATGAAAAGGCTAGCGATTATCAAAAGCGTTTTGGAACTATAATTTCGCATTTTATAGAGAAAGAAGGCAGTTGCTTTTTAGCGATTGATTACAGTGATCCACTTTATGGAGATACTACTTTATTAGAGCAACCGTTGAATAGCTAAACACATAGGTGATAGATGCAAAAGAAACAAGTTGCGGTGATCGATATCGGTTCATCGAAGATTACGGCAGTAATAGGAGAAAGAGGAGTAAATAAGACTTTTGTCATAAAAGCTAAATATTCATTTGAATATGACGGCTTTGAAGATGGAGTGTTTTTTGACGTTAAAAGGTTAAGGCAAGTTCTTTATTCTGCAGTAAACTATTTTAATAGGGGATCTTCGATTAAATTAGATACTGTTTACGTGGGCGTGCCTGGAGAATTTACAAAGGTATACGTTCGTGACGCTCAGTTGACTTTTACAAAAAAGAGAAAGATTGTGGAAGAGGATATGAACGCTCTATTTGACGGAGCATATTCTTCACCATTATCAAATTATACTTTAATAAATCGTTCGGCGATAGTTTATGAGCTTGATGATTTTAGGCGTATGGCAAATCCCGTTGGTGCAACGAGTGAAATATTAAGTGGAAGATTGTCTTTCATATTGTGCAGTAATTATTTTATCGAAGTGGTTAAAAATACCATTTTAGAAGCAGGTGTTAGTAACGTTGAGTGCGTTTCATCAGCGCTTGCGGAAGCTTTATATTTGGTAGATCCTGAAGCTCGTGATAAAATTGCAATCAGTCTTAACGTTGGATATATTAGTACGACGTTAAGTATAATACAAGGCGACGGTTTGTTGTATCAGTATTCATTTCCGTTCGGTGGTGGATATCTAACGGCGGCGTTAGTCGAGAGATTTACTTTGCCGTTCAGCGTCGCTGAAAACTTAAAAAGAAAAATAAATCTAAGCGCTTTGCCTTTTGAAAACGAAATGATAGAGGCTGACGATGGAGAAACTTATTCGCTTGACGAAGTGCTTTTAACCATAAAAACTAGTCTAGATTCGCTTTGTGCTATTATAAATGAAGCGTTTGAAAAATCGGGGTATTCACTTCCTGAACGACTATCGTTCTTTTTGACGGGTGGTGGAATAGCGTATATTCGTGGTGCGAAAGAGTACGTTTCAGAACGATTAAATAGACAAATAGAAATTGTTGCTCCTAAAGTTCCACTTATGGACAAGCCTTCAAATTCGACTATGTTATCGTTGTTAGATTTGGCTTTAGAACAATAATTTATATATAAAAAGAAAAAAATAAAATTTAAAATAAAACAAGAACAAAACAATGGAGGATAAAACAAATGCAAGGACAAGAATTTATCAACACAAATTCGGCAGTAATAAAAGTAGTGGGTGTAGGCGGAGGCGGATGCAACGCTGTTAATAGCATGGTTGCAGCAAACGTTTCAAACGCAGAGTTCATTGCTATAAATACTGACAACCAAGCACTTATGTTATCAAAAGCAGACAGGTGCTTACAAATAGGCGAAATATTGACAAAGGGCCTAGGCGCTGGTAGTGATCCTAACGTAGGCGAAGCAGCTGCTGAAGAATCTAAAGATGACATTATAAATTTATTGAAAGGAACTGATTTACTATTTATTGCCGCAGGTATGGGCGGTGGAACAGGTACGGGCGCAGCATCAGTTATTGCTCGTTATGCTCGTGAACTAGGAATTTTAACGGTTGCTGTAGTTACTAAACCTTTCTCTTTCGAAGGTAGAGTAAGAAGCGAGAATGCTTCTAAGGGTATCGTAAATCTTAAAAAATACGTTGATACCTTAGTTGTTATTCCAAATGATAAATTATTACAATTCTTGCCTCCTCATACAGGAATGTTAGACGCATTCAAAGTTGCTGACGATATGTTAAGACAAGGTGTTGTTGGTATCGTAGACTTAATCGCAACACCATCATTAATCAACTTGGACTTCGCAGACGTAAATACGGTTATGCGTAATCAAGGTCTTGCTCACATGGGTATTGGTAGAGCAAGAGGTGAAAATCGTATTATTGAAGCAGTTAGACAAGCTGTTTCTAGTCCTTTACTTGAAACTACTATCGAAGGTGCAAGATCGGTTATCTTAAACGTTACCGGTGGAAAAGATATTATGCTTTCTGAAATCAATGAAGCATCTGAACTCGTTAAAGGTATCATTGATGATAGTGCTAATATTATCTTCGGTGCAACTATCGATGAAACTATGGTTGATGAAGTTAAGATTACTATTATCGCTACTGGCTTTTCTTCTCCTAACGCTGAACCAAAAGAAACCTTGCTTAAACCTGTTATAGGTATTGAAGAAGAAAAAGCCCCTGTAAACGAAGAACCAGCTCAACTTATACGTGTTGCAGAAACTGTTGTTGAAGAACCTGTTGTAGAAATAGTAGAACCTGAACAAATTAAAATGGTTGAACCTATTGAAGAACAAACAAAGGTAGCTGAACCAGTTAAAGAAAGAGAACTTCCTGCATTTATGAAAAAATTATTCGGCAGAAAAAACGCTAGATAATATAAACATTATATATAAAGTATAAAGGCGGACTTATATAAGTTCGCCTTTTTTGTGATTAAAAGTGGTATGTTTTACGTCCGAACGAGTTTGATTTTCAGCCGAGAGTATAAAATAATTCTAAGCCATTTTTCCCCAAGGAGAAACTGTTCCGTTGTCACTTCGCAGGACTAATTGCGAACATAGTTTGATTCGTTATGAGAATGCGAAAAAACGCCCAAACCAAAAAAGGTTTAGGGGTTTTGTGGCACCCCCAAGGAGAAGCATCTACGCTAACGCTACGATGGCAAAGCCGAACGAGTTCGATTTCCAACAGAGAGTATAAAATAAATAACCACCAACAATGTTGGTGGTTATTTATTTGGCACCCCCAAGGAGAATCGAACTCCTGATTCCGCCGTGAGAGGGCGGCGTCTTAACCGCTTGACCATGAGGGCGTGTCAATTTGTTGTTTTATATTCAACGGTAGATATTTTAGCACAATTTTTTATTATTTGCAATTAAATAAAAGGGGATAATAAAAAAAAGACCTGCATTGGCCGGTGGAAAAGAAAATAATAACCCGTTATGTCAACAGGCGAATGCCATGATTATTGTATCTGCATCTCTTTATTTGTGGCTGGAAAATACGTCAGCCAAGAGCACCACTCCTCAATAAATACATGAGCTTTCATTTATTATTATCTGTGGATTTTTTTTGCTTTTCCTATCGCACCATGAAGGTTAATATTATTATATCAAAAAAAGAGAGTAAATACAACGAATAGATTGACATTTTATAAAGATTATTATAAAATTTTATTGAAAAATTTTGGAAAAAGAAAACTAATGAAAAAATTATTAAATTTTCGCCCTATATTATTTATTGCAATAAGTTTATGTTTGGGAATTGCCTCAACCTATTTTTATCTTTGCGATAACTTAGTGTGGGCGATTTTTTTATCGTGTGTTTTTTTAGTTAGTAATATTATATATTTAATTTTATATGCCAATAAAAACAATCTTAAAGAAAAGTTAATTTTCGTTTGTGTTTTTCTAATGATTTTTATTGTTGGTAGTCAAGGTTTAATTAATCAAATAAGTAGTTATGATAAGGCTGATTTAGACGGGCGAATATTTAACATTACTGCAAGAATTTCACAAGCGACTGAAAGTGATTATGGTAAGAAATTGATATTAGACAATGCAATCGTTAAAAGTTATCAAACTAAAAAATTAGATTATAAAATTTCAGTTAATTGTTATGGTGAAAATGATTTTGACGTTGGTGACGTCGTGCAGTTTAAGGCGAATTTGTATGATAATAATTATTTATACGAGCAAAAATTTAACGTTTACGATATAGAAAAGGGAATAAAGTATCATACTTCAGTATCAAGTGAAGATATTAAAGTTGTTGATAATAAATTAACTGTATTTGAAAAAATAAATTTATTTATTCGTGATAACTTGAAAAAGGGGCTTGGCGAACGAGAATTTTCGGTAGGATATGCGCTCCTTACAGGCAATTCTAATTTTATGGATTACGATTTAGTAAGTTCATATAGAAATGCTGGAGTTGCTCATATTTTTGCAGTTTCTGGATTACATATCGGTTTTTTAGCTACTGTATTAACTTTTTTGTTTAAGAAAATCAATATCAATAAAACGCTCAAGGCTATTATTATAACTTTGATTTTGTTTTTATTCTCAGGTGTTTGTGGTTTTTCGGCATCTTCGTTAAGAGCAAGTGTTATGACAGCCGTGTCGCTGTTTGCTTATGCGATAGGTAAAAGATATGATGGTATTACAGCAACGTCGCTATCGGCAATTTTGATCCTATTAGTTTCGCCGACACAGTTGATGTGCGTTGGTTTCCAACTGTCTTTTATGGTCGTTTTAGGTATTATTTTATTAGCAAATCCTATTGCTAGATTTATAACTAAAACTATTAAAGTTATGCCTAAAAAATTAGCGACGTCAATCGGTGTTGTCATTTCTGCGCAATTATTTTCAATGCCGATATCGTTATATGCTTTTGGTGAGTTTTCGATAATTTCTGTTATTATTAATTTAATTTTCATACCCGTAGTTT
This sequence comes from Clostridiales bacterium, assembly GCA_015055735.1. Taxonomy (GTDB): domain Bacteria; phylum Bacillota; class Clostridia; order Christensenellales; family Borkfalkiaceae; genus UBA1259. The sequence goes on from SVHP01000030.1 coordinate 15,362, forward strand.
CTGTGATTTTTACCTTGACGCTATTTGCAGTTTTAATTGGTGGGTTGTTTAATATAGCGAACATCTTACTCTTGCCGTCAAATTATATATTCAAATTTATAAATGTATGCATAACAGCATTTGATTATGATATATTTATGGTTGGGGGATTTGTTTTTGGTGGAGCAATCATAGGTTATTACTTGGTATGTGTTATAGCAAGTGGTTTTATGAATATAAAACACAAAATGCGTTTTTTAACGTGTGCAATAATGATACTTGTTTCAGTATCGTCAATTTTTATTGTCAACGTGACAGAGAGAAATAAAGTTTCAATCAGTGTTAGTTATGTGGATAGTTTAAGTACAACGTTAATTAGTACGGATAAAGAAAACACCTTAATAGTAAGTGACATTAACTACGTGTTCAGTATGGCAAAATTATCTAGATGTTCGGTTTATTGTGGTGATCGATTAGATAACGTGATTGTAATGGGTGGATATCCTATTGATTTGCAAGTGTTTTTGTCAAAAATCAGTTCGGTTTTTGAAGTTGGGCAGGTTTGTTATTATGGACAAAAACAAGAAGTAATGGAAAGAATTTGCAAAAAGTCTTTTCCAAAAACTAAAATATCAAATTATTTTGACGGTCAATTATTACCGATAGAGCAATTTGATTTTAGAGCGTCATTGCAAGGTTGTGCAATCACTTCTATAATTAGAGATAAAAAGATATGTGTTTTATCGGCGCTAGAATTTGTTAAACCAAATTTAAACGATTTGGATAGTTCATTTGATATTATGGTGTGTTATGATAGGTCAGAAGTAATACTAAATAAATATTCGCCAAGTATTGGGGTTAGCTATAAATATACTAGCAAATACGCTAATGCGCAAGAAAGCGGAAATATGTTGTTTAAATTAAATTAAAAGTACAAAAACTGAAAGAAATATCGTTGCAAAATAGTGTAAAAAGTGATAAACTATACAAGAGGTAGTTTAGTTTGAAATACGTAGAGTTTAAAAGCCAAGTAAATGATGGTAAAGAGCATGCCGTTTATTTGTTTGAAGGGGAAGACGCTTTCTTTAGGGAAAGTGGTGTTTCTCTTTTAAAAAGAAAATTTGTTTCACAGCCTGAATTAAACTTTGTGTGTTTGGAAAACGACTGTTCAAGTGGGCAAATAGTTGCTTCGCTAGAAGGTTATCCGTTTATGAGCAAAAAACGAATGACCTTGATTCGTGAATTTTATCCTAAACAAGAATATTTTAAGGGACAGTTAAGTGATTATCTAAACAATCCTTGTCCTGATAGTATTTTGGTTATAGTAAATGAAAAAACTAGCGAAAACTTTAAAAAATTTGATAACGTTTGCGTTGTTGAGTGTCAAAAGGCTGATACTGCACTTATAGTAAAATGGATTCGTGCAAAGTGCGCTCAATCAAATGTATTGATAGACGGGCAAACGGCTCAACTAATAAGTGAATATTGTCTTTCGGATATGACTAGAATCAACACCGAAACGGAAAAGCTTATTTGCTACGTTGGTGAGGGCTCTCAAATTAATAGTCAAGACGTTATGGATATGGTCTCAAGGGATATGGAGTATAAGATATATGAACTAACCGACCATATTGCAAAGAAAAAGTTCGATTTAGCGCTTGTGGTTGTAAAGGATATGACTAAAAAAGGCGAACCACCTCAAAAAGTTTTGTCTTACATATATAATTATTTTAGAAGGTTATTGCACGTAGCAATAAGCGATATGGATACCGATGAAATAGCAAAGGCTTTTGGAGTGAAAGAATTTGCTGTAAGAAAAATGAAAGAACAGGCTAATATGTTCAAGAAGAAGGCGCTTAAGAGCGCCGTTGATACGCTCGCTGATTCGGATTACAAAATCAAGTACGGCCTTGCAGATGGCGATAATAGAGCGTATTTAACAATATTTAAAATTATGACGGATAGGTGAAGGTATGAATTTGGTAGATAAGATTACTAACGTTGCAGGACAGCTTTTTGGTCAATCAAACGCTGTGATTACTACGTTAGTAAGCGTTTTGGTTTTTGCAGTACTTTATTACTATATGATTAAGTTTTTGTTAGATAACAATTCTGGTTTTTTAGTAATGTTATTTATTTTCGTTATGGTGATTTCTGCCGCCATTTTGACCTTCTATGAAAAATTGAATAGTGCCATATATCTAATTATTCCATGTATATTCGTCATTGCCATATTGATTTTATATTCGGTTGAAGTTAAGCGTTTGTTATGGGCTCATAGGAAATCAAAGGTCGCTGACGTAAAGAATAATGAAGGCGCTTCGTATGATGAAGATAAAATTCAAAATTGTATTACTGAAATAATAAAAGCACTACAAAACATGTCAAAAAATGACGTGGGTGCCATTTTAGTTCTATCTACTAGATCTTTTCCTACCCAAATTTTAGATAGTGGCGTTGGTTTAGATAGTGATATTAGTAGTGAACTCATTGAGAGCGTGTTTTTTCCAAAGACACCATTGCATGATGGTGCTATGATAATAAGTGGAACTAAAATTGTTGCTGCAGGCTGTTTTTTACCGCTTTCGCAAAACGTTGATAATATACCAAAAGATTTAGGTACTCGTCATAGGGCTGGTATAGGCATTACCGAAACTATAGACGTTATTACTTTTATCGTTTCAGAAGAAACGGGTATTATTTCAATAGCTCGTGCTGGAAAAATTACTAGATACGCTGATACTGAAGCCTTAAAGAAAGTCTTGGCACAATATTATTGGCAAGAACTTGAAAGTTCAAGAAAATAGGTGAGATTATGAATAACAATAATTTTCAAATAAAACAAGATTCGACAGAAACGACAAAAACAAAAGCGATTATTAAAAATATAGGCTGTATAGTGCTTGCTGTTGCACTTGCTTTTTTGACTGTATTCGTTTTGAACTTAAATATTTAGTTTGTTAGTTGTTAAAAGGGAATAAAAATGGACAAGAACGTTATAAAAGCAGATAATATATTATTACCTAGTAAGGCTAATATGTCGACGTGGGCTTGCATAGCTTGTGATCAGTTTACGAGCGAGCCTGAATATTGGAAGACTTTAGAGAAGTTTGTAGGTAGCGATAAAAGTACTTTAAATTTGACTTTACCAGAAATTTATTTGGAAGATGATGCAGATGCTAGGATTTCCAAAATAAATAAAAACATAAAAGACTATCTTGATAAAGGTGTGTTAAAAAGTCTACAAAAAGGATTTATTCTAACTGTTAGAAAGACGCCTTTTGTCCAAAGGCGAATAGGTCTTATGGTGGCAATAGACTTAGAGGAGTACGAATATCTTCCAAAGAGCACTTCTTTAATTCGTGCTACTGAAGGAACTATTGAAGAAAGAATTCCACCAAGACTTAAAATTAGAAAGAATGCTGACGTAGAATTTCCTCACGTAATGGTCTTGTTTGACGATGAAAATCGCAATATAACCGAAGATCTTTATAACAATAGAGATAAATATAAAAAAGTTTACGATTTTGAACTTAATATGGGTGGTGGACATATAGAAGGCTATTTTATTGATGATTACAATGCCGTTATTCAAAAGTTCTACCGACTGTTAGACACTAATCGTTTGATTAAAAAGTATGGAAAAGACGATAAGTTTTTGTTTGCAGTTGGCGATGGAAACCACTCGCTTGCAACAGCAAAAACTCATTGGAATAATATAAAAGAAACCTTAGACGAAAGTCAAAAGGATAATCACCCTGCAAGATATGCGTTGGTTGAGCTCGTGAATGTATATGACGAAGGTATTTATTTTGAACCAATTCATAGATACGTTTATGGTGTTGATAAGGAAACTTTTATAAAAGGATTAGAAGGCGTTGATGGTGGGAAAGTTCGTATTATTGATGGAGAAAACGAATTAAATAAAAATGGCTGTAATGATTTGCCGTCAGGTATACGTGCGATAGATTGTTATATAAAACAATATATTGAAAAACATGGTGGTGTTGTCGATTACGTGCATGGTGATGACAATATCAAAAAATTAGTTTCGGATAGAAAAGACGCTGTTGGGATTTTATTTGATAAACTAGACAAGGGCGACTTATTTAGATACGTGTCGAAAAACGGCGCGTTTCCAAGAAAAACCTTTTCAATGGGCGAAGGGGTAGAAAAAAGATATTATTTAGAAGGAAGAAAGATAACAAATGATTAAAGTATGTAAATTTGGTGGCACTTCGATGTCAGATGCAAAATCAATGAGACAAGTAAAGAGTATTATTGAAAGTGACCCTTCAAGAAAATTTATAATTGTTTCAGCTCCAGGTAAAAGATTTAAAGAAGATATCAAAATAACTGATATGCTATATTCTTGCTATCGTGACGTAGTTGAAGAAGGAACTTGTAAAAAGAGTTTTTCGGTTATTCGTGATAGATTTACTGAAATAGTAAAAGATTTAGAAATCAATTTAGATATCGAAGAAATTTTAGATCAAACAGAACACGATATAGATATGGCAAAATCATCTGACTTTGCGGCATCTCGTGGTGAATATTTAAGCGCTCGTGTGTTTGCTGCGTTCTTAGGTTTTGAATTTGTCGATTCTGCTGAAATGGTTAGATTTGATAGGCACGGAAAACTTAATGACGACTATACTGACGATAAGGTTGCTAGTAGGCTTTCGAGCGTAGAAAGAGCCGTTA
>SVHP01000031.1 GCA_015055735.1 Clostridiales bacterium
CAATAAAATTAGATAGGTTAGGTAGTTGCATTTTTTGGGGTCCGCCAGGTTGTGGTAAAACTACGCTTGCTAATATTATCGCGCTAGGAACGGATGGGAACTTCGTTAAATTGAACGCGGTTTCAAGTGGCGTTGCCGACGTTAAAAGAGTTATAGAACAAGCCCAACAAGACGCTAAAATGTACGGCAAAAAGACCTATCTACTTCTCGACGAGTGTCATCGTTTTAACAAAACTCAGCTAGACAGTCTACTGCCTGCAGTCGAAAAGGGGGATATCATCTTTATCGGCTCGACTACCGAAAATCCGTTCGCGTCAATGACGCCTGCTATCGTTTCAAGATGTAGAGTGTTTGAACTTAAAAGATTAAGCGAAAGCGATATCGAAAAGGCGCTTAAAAAGGCAATTACCGATAAGCAAAACGGGCTCGGCAATTACGACTTGCAAGTGTCAGCTGAAGCCGTTAGCCATATCGCTCGCCTTTCGGCAGGCGACTTAAGGGTGGCGTATAACGCGCTAGAACTAGCCTGTTTAACCACCGACCCCGATAAAGACGGCAAGATTAAAGTTACACTAAAGGACGCTGAAGAATCTATTCAACAAAAGGCATTATCCTTTGACGAGAATTTGTATTACGATATTTTATCGGCCTTTTGCAAGAGCCTTCGTGGAAGCGACTCTAACGCAGCGCTATACTATATGCAAAGATTGATAAACGGTGGGTGCGACCCGTTGCTTATCGCAAGAAGGCTAGTCGTTCACTCGGCTGAAGACGTGGGGCTTGCTGACCCCAATGCACTAGTAGTGGCTACTAACGCACTGTTAGCCTTTGAAAAGTTGGGACTGCCCGAAGGGCTTATACCCCTTTCCGAAGCCATTATCTACGTGTGCGAAGCGCCTAAGTCAAACTCGGTGGTGACGGCAATGTATTCGGCAAAGGACGATGCGATAAATATTAAAGACGATAATATCCCAGCGCATCTAAAAAATTATGAATTTGCTTCAAAAGAAGATAAAAAACTTAAAAGTGGGTATAAATATCCACATGACTACGGTGGGTACGTTGAACAACAGTACTTGCCCGATAGCGTAAGGGATAAAGTTTATTATACTCCGTCAAACAACGGGTATGAAAAAACCATAAAAGAAATAAGAAAAATTAAAGGCAAAAAGGATTAGAGTTATGGATTATTCACAAAAACTAAGCAAAGAATTTAACATAAGGGTTGACCACGCTACAAACATTATTGCGCTCATTGACGACGGCAATACTATTCCATTTATAGCAAGATATAGAAAAGAGCAAACGGGCTCTTGTGACGACCAAGTTTTAAGAGAATTTCACGATAGACTTAAATACTTGAGAAATTTAGACAAGAGAAAACAAGAAATCGTCGATTCTATCACCGAACAAGGCAAGATGACCGACGAAATTATGTTATCGCTCGTTAAAGCCGAAACTTTAACCGAAGCCGAGGACGTATATAGACCGTTCAAGCAAAAGAGAAAAACCAGGGCGTCGGTCGCTACCGAAAAGGGCTTAGCCCCACTTGCCGACTTTATTTTAGAACAAACTGACGCTAGCGTTAGCGCAAAAGCCCAAGAATTTATCAATACCGAAAAGGGCGTGGAAACGGTAGAACAAGCAATCCAAGGCGCGTCTGATATTATTGCCGAACGAATTTCGGACGATGCTGAACTTAGAAAAACTTTGAGAAAAAAGATTTTCGATATAGGCTCTATCGCTTGCAAACTTTTGGAAAACGAAAACGCCAAAACTTACGATATGTACGCTGAATACAGCGAAAAGATAGAAAAAATGCCTTCGCACAGAATACTCGCAATCAACCGTGGCGAAAAGGAAGAGTGCCTAAAGGTAAATATCGTGGTGGAAGACCAACTGTTCACCGACGTTATTACGGCTACTTACGTTAAGAACGAAACCGAAAGCGCAACAATAGTTAAAAACGCAGGTATCGACGCTTACTCTAGACTTATTTTCCCATCGCTAGAGCGAGAAGTTAGAAGTGAACTAACCGAAAGGGCTTCAGAGCAAGCCATTAAGATGTTTGAAGTAAATCTTCGTCCATTACTTTTACAACCACCGTTAAAGGGTAAGATTATTTTAGGGCTTGACCCAGCGTATAGAACGGGTTGCAAGATAGCCGTTATCAATTCGGAAGGCAACGTTTTAGATACGGCAGTCGTTTTCCCAACCCCGCCACAAAATAAGATTGAAGAAGCCAAGGAAATTCTTCTTAAACTCATAACAAAACACAACGTTTCTATCATTTCGATAGGCAACGGCACGGCAAGTAAAGAATCGGAAATCTTCGTTGCTAACCTTATAAAAGAAAGTGGATTAAACCTATCTTACGCCGTGGTTAACGAAGCAGGCGCATCAGTTTATAGCGCAAGCAAACTCGGCGCTGAAGAATTCCCTGACTTTGAACCTGCGCAACGAAGCGCAGTGTCTATCGCAAGAAGACTGCAAGACCCACTTGCCGAACTTATTAAAATTGACGTTAAGTCAATAGGCGTCGGTCAATATCAACACGATATGCCTGAAAATAGACTTGAAGAAGTGTTAGGTGGCGTGGTTGAAAACTGCGTTAACAGCGTAGGCGTTGACCTAAATACTGCATCGCTCAGCCTTTTATCTTACGTTGCTGGCTTAAATAAGGGTATTGCAAAAGAAATTATCAAGTATAGAGAAAGTAAACCGTTTGAAAAAAGGGAAGAACTCTTGTCGGTTAAAAAACTCGGTGCAAAAGCGTTTGAACAATGCGCAGGGTTCTTAAGAATAGTCGGTGGAAACGTTTTGGATAATACGGGCGTTCACCCTGAAAGTTATCCTGCCGTTCAAAAACTTTTGGACTTTACAGGCTATACTCTAGACGACGTTGCAAGAAATAATATTGCAGACATTAAAGATAGAATAGAAAAGAAAGGTTGGTCGGCTTGCGCTAACGAGTGTGGCGTGGGGGAGCCTACCTTAAGGGATATAGTTACCGAACTCTTAAAACCTGGTCGTGATATCCGTGACAGTTTACCAAAGCCTATTTTAAGAAGCGACCTTATGGATTTAGCCGACTTAAAAGAAGGTATGGAAATTAACGGTACGGTTAGAAACGTTATCGACTTCGGTGTGTTCGTCGATATCGGCGTGCATCAAGACGGATTAGTTCACATTTCTCAAATTTCTGACGGCTACATTAAACACCCGTCGGACGTGTTAAGGGTTGGCGATTTGGTTAAAGTTAAAGTCTTAGGCGTAGATTTAGTTAAGAAAAAGATTTCTCTAACCATGAAAACTACCGACCTACCTAACGGTATTGCCGTTCAGCAACAAAAGACCGATAAAGAACGTAAACAAGGTCGTCGTGATGCCGAAAGAAAAAAAGAAAATGCTAAAAAGCAAATGTCTAATGAAGATTTAAAGGCTTTATTATTGAAAAAATTCGGTAGATAATTTCAAGCGTTTTCTACTTCGCAATTCGGCGTTAAACCCCTTGATAGCGCTTTACGGCGCATCGTGATATAAATTGTGTGAAAACTTTTATATCAAGTCTAAAAATACAAACAAAAAATGGATGCTAAACAAAGCATCCATTTTAAGTTTTTAAATTGTGATTTTTAATTAAGCGTTTTTCATGATGATTTTATAATCGTCAGAAAGCATACTACCAAATCCACCTAAAGCAGCAGAAATAGCAAGGCAGTTGCCGTTAGCGTAGCCAGCATCTACTAGACTATCGTAAAGTTCGTCAGTTTCAGCCTTTGTGTCAATGCCACTTAATTGAAGATTTATAGAAGTAAGGTTTCTACTTGCTTTAACTAAATCGTCCTTTGCTTTAAATTCAATAACTAAAACTTCATTAGCTAATCCTGATTTAATGAAGTTGTAATATTTAGCATCGATTTCAAGACCTTCGACGTCTTCTTTTATTGCTTTACTAGTATCGTTTATTTCTTGAGCAAGAGAGTAGCCGTTATCTAGGAAGGCTTTTTCTACTTTGCCGTAAGACGAGCAAGCGACAGCAAATAAAGCTAGAGTTAAAACGAGTAATAATGATGTGATTTTGACAATTTTTTTCATAAAAAGAGTCCTCCTTTATTTTTTGAGTATTATATCATAAATGTTTAAGTTTGTAAATAGTGTTTTTAAAATTTTTTTAGAAAAACACAAAAAATTTTTATCGAATTTTTGCCATCCAAGCATTGAGTGTCAAGATTTTGGTATTATTCTACTTTTTTGGAATAAATTTTTCAAAAATGATATTTTTAGCAAAAGGCTTAATTTTATCGTAATCGGCTTGGTTAGTGATAGTCCAAGCGATAACGGGGATATTTTTAGTCTTTGACTTTTTTAGTGGCAAATCTTGAAAAGAACAACTGATAAAATCGGGCTTTATAATACAATTAAGTACCATACGGCTTACCACCATGCGTTTTATAAAGGGCAGTGGCTTTGAATGAATTTTAGTCGCTAGTATCCCACGAATAAAGTGTGGGGCAAGGCGTTTTAGCCTTATAATTTGTCTAGGATCGAACGATTGAATTGCAAATTCGCCCGAGTAAGAGTTTAATATTTTTACAACTTTATCGACTACTTTCTTGTCGGGTTGGGACTTAATTTCTATTAAAAGAGGCACTTTTCCTTTAGCAATTTCTAAAACTTCTTGAAAAGTCGGTATTTTTTGGTCGGTTTTTCGTCCGTCTTTATCGAGTAGATAAAGTTCTTTTAATTCTTTAGCCGTCTTGTCGAAAATATTCCCCTTTTCGCCCGTCATACGATCTAAAGTATAATCGTGAAATGAGAAAAGTTCTCCGTCACTAGACGAATAAAGGTCAATTTCGATAGGGTAGCCGTGTTCTGCTGCATTCTTATAGGCTAAAAGCGAGTTTTCTATAATTTCTTCGCCCCAAAGTCCACGATGAGCAACCGGTTTAGTTAATAGCCAATAATTATTATCAATGCGCATAATCAATCCTTTTTGGTCATATATTTTTAATTTGCTTGCAAAAAATCTACATTTAGTATATACTATTTAACAACATTATATAGCAAAAGGAACATTATGTCAATAAACAAGGAAAACATCAGAAATTTTTGTATAGTTGCTCATATTGACCACGGCAAATCTACTCTTGCCGACAGACTTATGGAAAAAACAGGTCAGGTTAGCCAAAGGGACATGGAAGAACAACTTTTAGACTCTATGGATTTAGAGCGTGAAAGGGGTATAACCATAAAACTTACCCCCGTTAGAATGTTCTACAAGGCAAAAGACGGCAACGAATATATCTTTAACCTAATCGACACCCCTGGTCACGTTGACTTTACCTATGAAGTTTCACGTTCGTTAAAGGCGTGTGAAGGTGCAATACTAATCGTCGATGCAACGCAAGGCGTTCAAGCCCAAACTTTAGCAAACGCATACCTTGCAATAGATAACGACTTAGAAATTATGCCCGTTATCAACAAAATGGATTTGGCTTCTGCTCGCCCTGACGAAGTTGCCACCGAAATCGAAGACATTTTAGGCGTTGAAGCGACTGATGCACCTAGAATTTCAGCAAAGACTGGACTTAACGTCGAAGACGTGCTAGAACAAATTATTCACAAAATCCCTGCGCCTAAAGGTGATGACAACGCTCCGTTAAAAGCGCTTATCTTTGATAGTTATTACGATAATTTCAAGGGTGTTATTTGTTTCGTTAGAATAATCGACGGCACGGTTAAGGTCGGTACTAGAATTAAAACCTTTATGTCGGACAAGCAGTTTGACGTGACTGAAGTTGGCGTATTCTCACCAAAAATGCAAGCAAAAGAAACCTTGTCGGCAGGCGAAGTTGGGTATATAGCCGCAAGTATCAAAAGTATTGAAGACACGGCTGTCGGCGACACTATTACCGAAGTCGATAACCCTGCAAAAGAGCCACTAGCTGGCTATAAGAAGGCTTTGCCTATGGTCTTTTCGGGCGTGTTCCCACTAGACGGCAGTAAGTTCAACGACCTAAAAGACGCACTATTAAAGTTAAAACTAAACGATGCGTCGCTATCCATTGAGCCTGACAACTCGGTTGCTTTGGGCTTTGGGTTTAGATGTGGCTTTTTAGGGCTACTCCATATGGACGTTATCCAAGAGCGAATAGAAAGGGAATTCGACCTTCAAATTATAACTACTGCTCCGTCAGTTTCGTATAAGGTGTATAAGACGGACGGAACTAAAATGGTTATCGAAAACCCAACACACCTTCCACCAGTTACCGAAATTGACTACATGGAAGAGCCTGTTATTAACGCAAGTATTTTTACGCCACCCGATTTCGTTGGGCCTATTATGGAACTTTGTCAATATAAGCGTGGCGTGTATAAAGATATGGTATATCTTGATAAAACAAGAGTTCAATTAAAATATACTTTACCGTTAAACGAAATTATTTACGACTTTTTCGATAGCCTAAAGTCACGCACTAAAGGGTACGCTTCTTTCGACTACGAAATTTCGGGCTATCAAAAGAGCGATTTGGTAAAACTCGATATGCTCTTAAACGGCGACGTCTGCGATGCGCTATCCATTATCGTGCATAAGAGCAAGGCTTACGAAAGGGGTCGTCAAATTGCCGAAAAACTTAAAGAAGTTATTCCACGCCAAATGTTTGAAATTCCTATTCAAGCGGCAGTCGGTGGAAAGATTATCGCTAGAGAAACGGTTAAGGCGTTTAGAAAGGACGTTTTGGCTAAGTGCTACGGCGGTGACGTTACGAGAAAGAAAAAACTTCTCGAAAAGCAAAAGGAAGGTAAGAAAAAGATGCGTTCTATCGGTACTGTTGAAATACCTAGCGAAGCGTTTATCTCTATTCTTAAAACCGATAGCGATAAGTAGTTAAAACTCGCCGTAGGCTAGGCTTATGGCGTATAAATTAAATCATTACACACCAAAAAGTCATATAATAAGGTTATAAATTAAGGTCATAAAATTATGTTAGGACTATATATTCATATTCCATTTTGCAAACAAAAGTGCACCTATTGCGATTTTGCTTCATACCCAAGAGAGATTAGCAAGGTAGAGAGTTATTTTGCTTGCCTTTATCGTGAGATTGAAGGCAGAAGCAAACAATATCCAAATAGGGAATTATCCACTATCTACATAGGTGGTGGCACACCGTCGGTCGTGGACTCTAAATATATAATGGGTGCAATAAGGCAGGCTAAAAAGTGCTTTAAGGTAAAGGACAATGCTGAAATTACCATTGAAATTAACCCTGGCACTATCGACGAGCAAAAGGTTAAGGATTATTTAAGCGTTGGCATTAACCGTTTTTCCATAGGGCTACAAACGGGGTTTGACGATCAACTTAAAAGGCTTAATAGAATACATACTGCAAAGGACTTTTTGCTTTGCACGAACTTACTTAAAGGTCAAAATATCAGCGCCGATATTTTGATAGGGCTTGCCGACCAAACGCTAGACCAAGTTCAAAAGTCTATCGATTTGGCGCTTGCAGGTGGGGCAAAGCATATTTCAGTTTATGCGCTAACCCCTGAAGTGGGTACGCCTATCTATACCGATTATCTAAACGGCGAACTTTTGTCGGACGACGAAGTTGCCGATATTTACGACGGCGTGGTAGAATATTTAAAACAAAAGGGATTATCTCGATACGAAGTTTCCAATTTCTGTATGGACGGATACCACTCTCGCCATAACCTTAACTATTGGGAAAGGGGCGAATATATAGGCGTGGGCGTTTCGGCAAGTTCGTTTATGGAAAATAGAAGATTTACCAACTCGTTTATAATCGACGAATATATGAACGCTATAATTTACAACAAAAGCCCCGAAGTCGCAAGCGATATTATAGAAGAAAAAGACGCCAAGTTTGAATTTATTATGCTCGGCTTAAGGACTACGGCTGGGATAAGTATTCAAAAATACAATTCTACTTTTAACGCCGATTTTGACGCCGAATACAGTGAAGTTTTGCAAAAGAAAGGCAAGTATTTACTTAGAAACGGCGATAATTTGAAGATAAAAGACGAGTACTTGTACGTTCAAAACGATATAATAATGGAATTTTTACAAAACTAAATAATTTATGAAATTAAAAAACAAAACACGCTTGCGTTTATTATGCAAGCGTGTTTTTAATATTCTTTTCGTCCTAATAAAATGTCTATATCTTCATTGAAATAATCTGCAATTTTGCAAAGATTAGTTAGAGTGATTTCCCTTTGACAAAGCAAATATCTTGAAATGGTTTGTTGTGGAATATCCACTCTTTTTGCAAATTCCGATATGCTCATTTTACCTATTAAATTTTTTAAGTTTTGCGCAAATGCGATCATAATTTTATCATTCATACTATTATCCTACACCAAATGGTGTATTTTATTTGACTTTACACCAAATGGTGTGATAAAATATTTCCTAGAAAATTTTTGGAGGAAATATTATGAAAAAAGTTGCAAAACTTATAACGTCGCTCGTGATATTATGTATTTTAGCGATGTCAATGACGGCTTGCTCTTGTGCCGTACCACAATGGCTAGGTGGCCCCCATACAGTAACTACTGTAATAAATGGTGAAGAGATAAGTTATACTGTCGAGAAGGATACTATTTTAGTAGAGCCTGAAGATCCTACTATGGAAGGGTACGATTTTGTCGGTTGGTTTTTGGACGAGCAATGTAGTGTAGAATATAAATTTGATCAACCTTTTAATGAAGATACTGTTCTTTACGCAAAATTTATTGAAAAAGAATATACGATTACTTTTACCATAGACGGAATTGAAAATGAAATTACGTATAAGTGGAGCCAAACCCCGAGCGTAGAAAATCCTAAAAAGGACGGATTTGTGTTTAAGGCTTGGTGTTTAGATGAAGCGTTGACTGAAAGTTACGAGTTTACTGCGCCTGTAAAAGAAAATTTAACCGTGTATGCAAAATTTGCCCCTGCCTATAAGGTGCAATATGTTATTACGGACAGCGAACAATCGGAAATAGTAGAAACTGAAAATGAAACTATTCCTATAAAACCAAAAGATCCAGTGGTAGAAGGATACAATTTTGAAGGTTGGTTTTTAGACCAAGAATTTACCGTTCAATATAATTTCGATAGTGTATTAGAGCCTGAAACAACAATATACGCTAAACTTGTTGAAAAAGAATATAAAGTGACCTATATGGTTGGTGGAACTGAAACAATGCTATTTGAAAACACCTATAAATATTTTAGCGCACCGACAGAGCCAGCAACCCCTGAATATCAAGGGCAATACTTTTTTGGCTGGTATCTAGACGCTGAATTTAAGAATAGTTACGATTTCTCTTACTCTCTTAAAACGGATAGCGTAATATACGCGCAATTTTTAGAAAGTAAGCCTATCTATACTATCGAAGAATTGCAAGCCATTAAAGATTACCCTGCAGGTAATTATACCTTACAAAATAATTTAATATTTTCTGGTCACGTTTGGCAACCTGTTTCAACCTTTAGTGGAAAATTAGATGGAAATGGATTTAAACTAATCGGCTTAACCTTATCTTGTACCGACCTAAATGCAGGTTTTATTCAAACGAATAACGGAACAATCAAGAATTTAACTATTGAAAATTATTCGTTTGTTGCAAATAATAGTGCAAGCTACGTTGCAGGCGCATTAGTTGGTACAAACAACGGAACTATAGAAAATTGCCATATAATAAATTTAGTATCTAGTTATAAAATGGAAAAAAGTGAACAAGGTAATGTCACTTATAAATCGTATTTAGGTGGTATGGTTGGTAAGAATAATAGCAGTGCTATTATAAAAAACAGTTCGATTAAAGGAAATGCAGATATTTCTCAATATTTAACGTGTGCTGATTCAAGTGCCTATGATTCAACAGCAAAGGCATATGCATATTTTCACTTTGGTGGCGTAGTTGGTCAAAACGAAGGGAAGATGCAAGGTGTTTTAGCTAACTTAACTCTAATCGGATATGTTAAAGCACAGGGAAAGATTAATTTTGATTGTTATGCATATGCATATTTACAAGTAGGAGGTTTGGTTAGTAACAATCTTGGCGAAATAACTAAATGTGGCTTTAGTGGATCAATAACTTCGCAATCTACTATAGGAAACAAGGATGGATATACTTACCTATATCTCGGTGGTGTTGCAAGGGGAAATTTTGACGGTGGCAAAATAACCGAAACTTTTGCAAAGGGTAGTATTACTGAAACGGCAGGGACTTTATCGGATCTTGGCATAGGTGGATTTATGCAAAACAACAGTGGAGAAGTTAAAGATTGCTATTCGGATATGACTATTAAAACAAACACTGCTTCGGCAGGTGGTTCAATAGGTGGCTTTGTTTCGGTTAACTGCAAAACTATATCTACGAGTTATGCTAAAGGTAGTATAAACGCTACGACAAAATGCATAGTGGGTGGATTTATTGCAACCAACGCCCCTAATGGCAATTCAAATTTCTCGTTGTGTTCGGTTGATATTATCACTACTACAAGCGCTAATTTAGGCGTTTTCGTGGGTCAAATTAAGGACGGTAGTACCATTTTAGTTAGTCAATACGATAGCGAAAAATCAGTTGTGCTAAACGGCGCATCGTATACTTCTGCGCAAGTTTCTTCAGTGACTGGCTTGACTAATGCAGAGTTGATTTCAACTGCAAACTTAAAAGATACATTATATTGGAACACTGATGGGGAAATTTGGGTGATTGACGGAGAGAATTTGCCGTCGCTTGCTTGGGAAAAGGCTGAATAATTCTTTGTTGCTACGCAAAGATAAATTATAACCTTACAAAACACGTTGTTTTTAATAAAACAGCGTGTTTTTTATTCTACAAAATAACATATTAAACACAAAAAAAGCACAAAAAAAAGAAATTCTTTCGTGATAAACTCTTTTTGTGGGGGCGATATGGTTGTTTTTGTTGAATACGTTCTTATCGACAACTTGATAATAGACTATTTAATGCTAAAAGCCACCTTTAATTTGACGGGTATTCCCATAAATAAGCGTAGGCTTTTTATTTGCGCTTTTTTTGGGGCTGTCGTTAGTCTTGTCTATCCCTTGTTGAGTTCGCTAGTGGTTTTAGAGAGTTTAGTTAAAATCTTTTCTGGGCTACTTATGGTGCTACTTGCAAGCAGTTATAAAAGTCTAAAATCCTACTACGTAAACGCCGTAATATTCTTTTGTTTTACCTTTATCACCGGTGGAGCGATTTTAGGGATATTTTCACTATTTAATATACAGCCGTCGGGGGAGATAAGCGTTGCGCTTATGGTTATTCCCGTCTATTTGATTTTAAGGGGGCTAACTCAAGTGGTTCAGTACTTTTTTTCAAGGAGTACTGTTGCTAGTTTTACCTATAAAGTCAAGGTAACGGCATTTGACAAAACGCTAACGCTTCGTGGTTTTTTAGACACGGGAAACAACCTTTTTGACGGGGATAACCCCGTGGTAGTGTGCGATAAAAGGGTGTTTATGAGTATTTTGGGCGACAATATCGCAAAGGTAAGGTTAAAACAGCTTGAAATTATCACGGCTAGCGGAAAAAGTCGAAACTTTTCTTTTCAACTTGACCAGTTGGTATTATATATTGACCATAAAGAGAATAAATTTAATAACGTGACCTTGTGTTTAAGTAATAAAAATTGCGGGGAAGATTTCGATCTTATTTTACACCCGCAACTGTTGGGGGTGGATTATGCAAATAAAACTGATGTTGGCGTTAAAAAAACTTGTTAAAAAATTTTCATTAAATCAAAACATCTTGCGATTTATAGGTGGTGGAGAAGTCTTGCCACTGCCCTTTACCCAAGAACAAGAAGCTGATATGATAGATAAACTGTCGGGCGATGAAAATAAGCAAGTAAAGGACGCTCTAATCGAGCATAACCTACGCCTAGTGGTTTATATTGCACGTCGATTTGAAAACACGGGTGTGGACTTAGACGATCTCATATCGGTCGGAACGATAGGGTTAATAAAGGCAGTAAATTCCTTTAACGCCGATAAAAATATAAAACTTGCAACTTATGCATCAAGATGCATAGAAAACGAAATTTTAATGCATTTAAGACGAACGGTAAAATTAAAGAGCGAAGTTTCGTTTGAAGAGCCGTTAAACACCGATTGGGAAGGCAACGAACTAATGCTCTCTGACGTTATGGGAACGGACGGCGATATCGTGTATAAAAAGATAGAAAGCGGTGTGGAAAACGAACTTTTAGGCATAGCCCTTACAAGACTTAACAATAGAGAGCGAGAGATTATGCAATTAAGATACGGTCTTAACGGCGAAGAAGAAAAAACGCAAAGGGAAGTAGCCGATATGCTCGGCATTTCGCAAAGTTATATTTCTCGGCTTGAAAAAAAGATAATTTCTCGCCTAAAAAAAGAATTTTCTAAAATGGTTTAATATGAATTATAGTTAAAAATGAAAGCCAAAATGCATACGGCTTTCATTTTTTTTGTAATAAACAGATTGAGAAAGGAAGATAAACTGTCGATCAATACTTTAACAAAATTTTAACAAATTTTTAAAAAACTATTGATTTTTGTAATATATAGTGTTATAATAGACTTGCTATAGTGTCGAGAGGTCGATTTATAGCGTGGGAAAAAGTTAAAAAATAGAGAGAAATTACATACGTTTAAGGAAAAAATATGACGGTATACTTTTTAAGTAGTGTGGGTGCACTTTTATTATCTTTACTCGTTACCAAATTGTTGTCAGTGAAAAAAATTACGGGCGACAAGTTTTTGCGTGTTCTTAAAGCGTTCGGGTTAATTACTGCCTTCCTTTTCATGTTTAGATACATGATGGGCGACCTTTACATAGAAGATAAGCAAATAACTTTTCTGTTTAGCATAGGTCAAGGCCTAGAAGGTTTTTCTTCGCTTTCTCACGCTATTTTCTCGTCGGTACTAGTTTGGATAAACGTTACTGCAATCCTAATGGTCGTTTTATATCCGTTCTTTAAGAGCGTGAAAACGCTTAGATTTTTAACGGCTTTCGTTTGCCCTGTAATATTAGTGTTAAACTTTGCTTGCCTAGAAAATTTACTTCTTGGAAATTTCGGGCTTGAAATTTATGAGTTTTCAATAAGGGGATTACTCCTTTCAATAGAGTTAGGCTTTGCGATAGGTATTTCAGTTATCGCCCTAATCGATTACCTAAAGAGTATCAAAACTGAAGAATATAAAATAGATAAATCTTTAATTCTTTGCGTGATATTTAGTTTTTTAGGTATGATACTTGCGACTTGTCCTAACTACTTCCCACAAATAGTTCTTGAAACGTTGACGACTGACGACGTTGACGGCTTGAACCTCAATCACAGACTTTACGTTTACCCAGCAATCATTATTCCAATCGTATTATACGTGTTGTTAAAGGATAGATCTTACGACACCAAGCGTTTTTCTATGATATATTACGCTCTTGCAGGTCTATATTTATACTCTTTAACACATAAGTTTGCCGACTTTGCTTATATTAACGAAGCAGGGCAATTTATCGTAAACGTTTCTAACCTTCCTTTCCACTTATGTAATACTGCATTATATATCACGCCTGCGTGCCTAATCTTTAAGGCTAAAAAGGTGTTCTATTTCACCTACTTTATAAACGTACTCGGCGCATTTTTGGCAATCGCAATGCCTGACTATAACCTAGACGGGCAGAACGGATCTATGTTCGTTCACGACACGGTGCTTTTCTTCCGTTCGCACTATCAAGCGTTCTTTATGCCACTGCTCGTGGTGGGCTTGGGAATTTTTAAGCGCCCTAGAATGAAAGAGTTTAAGTATTCGCTTGCAGGCTTTGCTGCATATTACTTATTCGTTTTAATAGTGAACGGTTGGTTTACTAACTACGACCCTGATATAGACTACTTCTTCATTAACAGTGACTTTATAGCAGATAAACTCGGGTCTTGGGCAGTAGCGCTTAGAAATCTCACTTGGGAGTTCGATATTAACGGCTTGCACTTTAAGTATTATCCGATCTACCAATCGCTATACTTTACCGTATACATAATAATGTCGCTAGGCATGTGGTTCTTGTACGAACTAGGCTACGACGTGGCGATGGGTTGGCACGATATAGCAAATAGGAATAAGGCGTTTAAGCTTGACGAGTTGGCGCTAGAACTTAAACTAAACGGAAGAGAAAAAGGAGAACCTGTGGATATGGAAAGCACGAATAAACTTATACTTAAAAACTTTACCAAACGATACGGCACGAGCGACGTGTATGCTGTTAAAGACGCATGCCTAGAAGTGACCGGTGGGGAAGTATTCGGCTTCTTAGGACCAAACGGCGCAGGTAAATCTACAATTATAAAGAGTATAGTTGGTATCCAAACTATAACCGACGGAGCAATTAGCGTTTGTGGATACGACGTTAAGACTCAAGCAGTTGGCGCAAAATCGCAAATCGGTTTTGTTCCCGACCATTACGCTTTGTATGAAAAATTGACGGCGAGAGAATACGTAAACTATATCGCCGACCTTTACGAAGTTCCAAAGGACGTTAGAGAAGAAAGACTAAACGGCTTTATCAAACAGTTCGAGTTCGAAAGCGCAATCGACAACCCTATTAGAACTTACTCGCACGGTATGAAACAAAAGGTTACCATAATGGCAGCGCTTATTCACGACCCTAAAGTTTGGATTTTGGACGAGCCGTTAACAGGTCTTGACCCTAATAGTATTTTCCAAGTTAAAGAATGTATGAAAAACCACGCTAAGAAGGGCAATATAGTATTCTTCTCAAGCCATATCATAGACGTAGTTGAAAAAATTTGCGATAAGATCGCAATCATTAGAAAAGGTCAAATCCAATGTGTTAAAACACTTGAAGAAATTGAAAGAGAAGATACTTTGGAAAACTTCTATATGTCGGTTATAAACGGCAAGGAAGTTGCTCCTATAAAAGTAGCAAAGCAAACGGCAGAAGAGGTATAGTTGATGAACAAAGTTTTTACTTTAGTTGCTATGCAACTTGCCGATAAATTAGATTTTTCATATCTAAAGAGCTTCCGATCAGCGCTTTTTAAGATTTTATTGAGTTTAATAAAATTCATAGTCGTTACTGCAGTATTCTTCCTTATCTTTATGGTTTGCAGTATGTTCGGTATTTTCAAGGTAGGCGCTAGTGGGCTTATAGATAAAACCATACCGGACGAAGTGCTTGCCGTCATATTTACCGTTTTGCAGTTGATGAGCATTCTCTCTTGTACGGTGGGCTTGACTAATTCGCTTTATAAATCTATGGATAATAAAGTGTTGTTGGCGCTCCCTGTTGGGCATAATCAAGTATTCTTTTCCAAAATTATATTGTACTACGTGTACGAGCTTATAAAAAATTTGAACTTGACCTTGCCTATGTTTATCGCTTACGGCATAAATAACGGCGCAGTGTGGTACTACTATATTTGGCTTATTATAGGTTTTGTAGTCGTTTCGGCGCTACCTGTGATAATCGGCGCAGTTTTAAGTATCCCTTGGCTATTTATTTCTGCCTTTATCGATAGATATAAGGTCTTCCAAGCAATGCTTATTATAACCATTGCTATGTTAATTACTTATATTCTATTCGGGGTAGTTTCTTTAATCCCTGCAAATATCAATATCATTAGACAGTTGGAAATAATTAAGCAAGACTTGATATTGCCGTTCTTACACGGTTTTACGAGCGCATTAGTTCCGTATTATTGGATAACTAAAATGATTGTCGGTGGAACGTACGCAATTTCTGGTAATTTGTTTGCAGGAAATACGCTCATTTACTTTTTGGGATTAGTTGCTTTTATAGTCGTTTGTTTTTTAATCGCTTACTTTTTGGCAAAGCCATTGTTCTTTAAAATGGCGTCTAAACAATTTGAGTTTGAAAAGAAAGATAATTCGGCTAAACAGAACGTAATTCACAAAAAATTCTTAAGTCCGTTAGCACAAGATTTAAAAAAGAATTTTAGAAGTAGTAGATACGTTGCCATGATAGTAGTTCAGTTATTCTTGCCTGCTATTCTATTGTTTTTATTAAATAAACTATACGGGGCTATGAACATGAGTAACGACGGTACGATAATGACTAAGGCTTTCAATATGCTAGTTTTATTCTTATCGGTATTATCTTTCAACAACGAATTTGCTTGTGTATATAGCGTGGACGGAAACGCTAGGTTTTTGGAAAAAACTAGACCTATCAATCCTGCCGTTTTAACCTTTTCAAGGTTAATTCCAAGAATAATCATATCTACCGTTTCGGTATTTATCGCCACTGCTTTTTATGCAGCAACGGCAAATGAAGGCTCTCAAAACGCAACCGTTGCTTACGTTAGTGTGAATTTAGAAGAGTTTATATACGTAGTACTATCGGGTTCGTTCTTAAGCGTTGCGCATCTTCTTTGGTGCGCTGAAATGGATATTATGAATCCACAAAGCGACCAGTATGCAACCGTTGGTATGACGTTTAATAATCCAAACGTTAGAAATGCAACCTTTAGTTCGTTATTACTTTCTATCTTGTTTGCGTTCTGCTCATACTTTTTGCGTCCGTTCCCGTTTGCAAAGTTGACCTTGTTGACGCTTGCTTTCTTGGTTGCAAGAGTGTACTTGTACTTCATTAGAGTTAAATTATACTACAAGGAGAAATAGAGATGACAAAACCTACCATTTTAATTTTAGTCACAGTGTATCTTGCCTCTATTCTCATCGTTGGTTTGTTTGGTATGCAACCAGGTGGGCTTGTTGAAAACGATATAGCGAGTATAACTTTAACCGAAGATGGGCTTGAATTTAACAAAGACAAGAACTCTTTAGATATTTTGTTTGTTGAGCAAGTGGGTGATAAAAACTACAATCAATACAATATTCTAATAGGGTCAATGCCAAAAGATGCTTTGGTTATGGAGTTGAAGCCAATTATCAGGGCTGAAAATCCTAACCTTGATCCAACGAACAGTAATTTGCGAATAACTTGTGACCTTAAAACTCCAAAAACTTTAAGCGTAACAAACACTGGTTTGACCTTTACGATAGAAGGATATGGTCAAGTTAAGTTAAAGTTATCAGCACAAGATGATTCGGGTAAATCCATGATTGTATTTTTAATATTCGATCAACCAAAGGCTTAAAACTTAAATAGTATATAAGCACTTTTTACAAAGTGATATATAAAAAGGAAAAAATTTTATAAAGGAGACAAAGAAGATGAAAAAAAGACTCACTATTTCTTTAGCGATGATGGCAATTTTAATGTTCGCATTATCTTTGTTCGCAGCTTGTGCGCCTAGTACGCCTGGTGAATCACCTGTTAAAGAAATAAAAATTAAAGAAGGAACTGTTAAAACCGAATATGCAATAGATGCATCTTTAGATTACTCTAATATCTATATCGTTGCAACTAAAGAAGACGGCACTAGTACAGAACTTAAACTTACTGACGAAGGTGTTGAATATACACCTGTTGTTACTTCTGAACTTGGTACAAAGACTTTAACGGTTAATTACGCAGGAAAGGAAACTTCTAGTTCTTTTAGTGTTGTAAAAACTGTTATGCGTACTTTTGTAGTTCCACAAGCGTATGATAACTATCTTGAAAACTCTAAAGTTAAAGAAGTAGATCAAATCGGTGAAGATGAATTTGCTAAAAGGGGTAACCCATATGTTGTAGGCACTCTCAACAAGTTTGAGTTTGTTCCAGAATCACTAGATTCATCTCTTAATAAACTTACAAATCCAAGAACTACTTATAAGTTGTTTATTAAAGAAGCCGACGATTATACCGAAGTTGCTTCTCCAGAAACTTATGTTTCAGTTGAAGAAGTAAATATGTATAAGTTCAAAAGCGCTGCTATTGATAAGTTTTTCAAATTAGAAATTTATCCTAATGAAGAATTTTGTGACGTTTCAAACCTTCCTGAAGATTCAATGGTGGAAGTTGAATTCGTTGTAAAGAAAGCTTATAACGTTTACGATACTTTAGGACTTTCAGTTTTAGATAACTTAAACGTTAATAACTGGGCTGAATTAAAAAATCAACAATTAAAGTGGGACGATAAGAAATTATCAGAGTTTACCGACGTTAAACTTATCGTTATTCATAACGATATCGTAATCGACCCAGACAAATTACCTTCTAACTATTTCTGGTCAGAAGATTTAGTTGATTATCAAGCAGCTCTAAATAGAGCGCAAGCTATAGACAGTGGTTATACTCAAGGTAACTTAGGTTATGCTGATAGACTAAAAGGTTCTTTAAGAGACGGTGTTGCTCACGGTGAAGAAAATTCTTACTCTCACGGTGGTGTAATTGGTGGTACTGACTATACCGTTTACGACGGCGACGTTCAAGCTAACACTTATAAAGACGGTACTGTTATTGCTGAAGCATGGCAAAACGTTAACATGCAAAAAGGTTTATTCAATACTAACCAATGTAGCATTTCTGGTAACTATATGCAAATTACCGTAAAGGATAGCGCAACTAGACATTTAACTACAGTTGTTTCTAGTGATAACGGCGACGGTGAAGATGGTACTGCTCCTGTTTCTCACTGGGCTATCTTCAAGTTTTTCAAGAACTTCTACGAAGGTGAACTTAACCTAACGGTTGAAAACATCTCTATGATAGGTAATATGGGTAAAGGCAACAACATGTCTGTTGAAGCAGGCTTAAACGCTATCGCATCAGTTTGCGATACGCTAAGCATCGATAACGTAAAGACTACTAAATTCTATATCCATATCGCAGTTGATAAGTCTGACGCTGCTGAATGTGTATTAAATTTCAGCAATTCAAGAATGACAAACGCTTACTCTTCAATGTTCTATCTATGGAGAACAAAGGTTAACGTTGTTAACTCTATTATGGAAAACGCTGGTGGTCCATTATTCTTAATGTTCGATGCTGACCGTGACGTTAATGACCCACCTGAAGGTGGTGACGACGGTGGTCCTGTTCTAAAAATTGACGATAAGTCAAGACTTGAAAGTTATGCAACCGGTGAAGAATCTTGGTATCAAATGTATGGTGCTACGTCATTGTTGACTCAAGGCTTAAAACCATTGAACGCTGGTCTTTCTGCACCTATATCTGCCGGCGGTTTGGGAAAATCTTTCGTTCATAATAAGACTATTGATGCTACTCAATCTGCTGATATGATTAACGTTGTTGCTGCAATTATCCCTAATGCAGGCTCAATCGTAAGCCCACCATCAGACGTAACTATCAATATCTATGGTAAGTTCATTAGAGACTTTACTGATCCAGCAAAAGCCGATGAAGAATTCTCTCTAAACTGTGGGGCTGCAGTTGCTGCTAAATCACTTGGTACTGTTGGCTTTATGAGTGGCAGTGGTTGTGCAGCAGTGGTGCCAAATGGC
>SVHP01000032.1 GCA_015055735.1 Clostridiales bacterium
CCAACAAGAACAATCGCAGGATTAAATTCTTTTGAAGAAAATATAGTGTTAATTGCTGGTGGATATGATAAACATTTAGATTATAGACCTCTTGCAAAACCAGTTATCGATAAAGTAAGTGATTTACCAACTTCTAACCAAGTGTTTGAAATAGCAAAAGAACAAGTGCTTGATAGGGAAGAGTATAAAAAATTCCTTTTGGATAGCACCACTAAAGCGACGGTAAATAGGGTTCTTGCCGAGTGTAATAAATATTGTTATAAAACTTTTCTTTCGCTTTCTAAGTCAGAGTTTACTATTAAAAGCACCGAAGCGTCTTTTGGAGATGGCAAAACTTTCCCTGCAATAAGTCTATTAGACGGCAAGGTTAAAATTAAGGGAAAGATAGACAGAGTTGACGAAAGCCAAAACTATTTTAGAGTAATAGATTATAAAACGGGCTCGACCGATTCTACCGATAAAGGATTATTTAGTGGTACTAAATTGCAACTTTTCTTATACGGCAAGGCTGTTAGTCAAAAGTATGAAGGTCAAAAAGATATTGCAGGGCTTTATTACTTGCCCGTTTCCGATACATATAAAAAGCAGGATGATGCAGTTTCGCCTTTAGCCGACGGCAGAACGCTTGAAGAAAAACAAGCCATTATTGAGCAAGACAATACCTTTTTCGATAATGGAAAGAGCGAGTTTTTGCCGACCAAACTAGATGCTAAAGGTAATCTAAACAACGTTCTATCTAAACAGGCGATAGAGCATTATATCAACTATGCCGTAAGCATGTCTGAACAAGCAGTAGAGCAATTAAAACAAGGGTCAATCGTCCCTTCACCATACGATAAAGAGTGTTCGTATTGTAAGTTTAAGGGGCTTTGTCCAAACGAAGACAGGGATAGTAGAAAAATAGAAAAGGTAAAAGAACAAAGCATAACGGGTGCGTTTGATAGCGTTATAGCAAATCAATTAATGAGTGAAGGGGAAGAGTTATGACCAACGAACAAAGTCAAGCAGTTTTTCAAGATAACGGCAATATGCTCGTTTCGGCTTCTGCTGGAAGTGGCAAAACCTTTACTATGATTGAAAGGCTTAAAAGGCTCGTTATTGAACAGGGCGTGGGGGTAGACCAAATTTTAGCAGTTACCTTTACGGAAATGGCTGCGTCCGAAATGAAAGAAAAACTTAAAAGCGCACTATCTCAAAACTTTGATGAAAAGGTTAAGGATAGGATGTATAGACAACTATCGCTAGTGCCTAGTAGCGATATATCGACCTTGCACGCCTTTTGCGCAAGGCTGATTCGTTCGTACTTTTTTGCAGTAGGCTTATCGCCCGACTTTTCGGTTATGGACGAAGCCGATGCGCAAGTTTTGAAAAACGAGTGTATAGAAAAGACTTTTAGGGAATTTTACGACAGCGAACAACAATGGTTTTATACCTTGATTGACCGTCACGCAAGTAAGCGTACGGACGGCGGATTAAAACAAATGGTGCTTTCTGCCTATACTTTTTGCGATGCTGAAGCAAATCCTTTTGAGTTAATGGATAGATATCAAAGCGTTTGCACGAGTGAGAATTGCGAAAGTTTGATTTTAGAGTACAAAAACGCATTGAATGCATATATTGAGCCACTTATTGACGAGTGCGAAACTTGTCTTACTCTTTTAGAAAAAGACCAATTAAATATAGGCGCTGAATATACTAATATTTTGCTAGTTGACTTAAAACAAATTTTTAATAGTCAAGACGTTTACTGCATTAAAAAACCATTGCAAAGCCTTGAAAAAAGGATAAATTTTGAAAAGAAATTGACTAGCCAACAATTAGAAATTAAAGAAAAGGTGAAGTTAATTAAGGCTGAATTAAAGGCGTTAGTAAAAAGATTTGCGTCTAATCTTGCAGAGAATATAGAGCAAGAAAAACAAAAGTTACAAAGCGTTTTTACGCATACTCAAGATTTTGTAAAAATTGTCAAGCGATTTGCCGAGATTTATTCACAAGAAAAAAGACAAGAAAACGCCTTGGATTTTAATGATTTAGAGCATTTTGCCCTTGAAATATTGAAAGTTGATTATATTAGACAGGACGTTAAAAATAAATATAAGTATATTTTCGTCGATGAATATCAAGATATAAACGCCGTGCAAGAGAGTATAATTTCGCTACTTTCAAACGATAACCTTTTTATGGTTGGCGACGTAAAGCAAAGCATTTATGGCTTTAGAGGATGTAGACCTGAATTTTTTTCAAGCAAATTTGAAAACATGAAAAAGCAAGGTCAAACCGTTTTAACCTTAAACCATAACTTTAGGTCTTGTGAAAACGTTATAGAAATGGTTAATACTATATTCAACTATTCTATGACCAAACGCTACTTTGGTTTCGACTATAAAGACGGCTCTCAATTAGTTAGTGGTGGGGTTTATCCAGAGCAGTATAAAGGTAGAGCGACTCTTCATCTCTTAAAAAAGCAAGAGAGCGAAAAAGCACAGGTAGAAAAACCTAGAATTTATAATATCTTGCAAGAAATAAATAATCAAAAAGAACAAAAGGACAACCATTTGGCATCTCTCGTCACCGAGATTATAAACGACGAATTAGGTAAGGAATATTACGACGTAAAGGAAAAGAAATTAAAAAGGGTTGAGTATAAAGATATAACCATTTTAACTAGAAATAAGGGCAATTCTTTCGTTGCTGGGTTGGTTAAAGGCTTGGCTTTGCATGGTATTCCCGTTACGTCGGCAGTTAAGGAAAACGTATGCGACTATAAAGAAATTTTAATGATGATAAACGCTTTAAAATTAGTCGATTGTTTTAGTCAAGATATTCCACTTGCAACCACCTTAAAAAGCCCAGTAGGCGGGTTTAACGACGAGGACTTGGCTCAAATAGTGTGTTATTATACCGATACTGAAAGCGCTAAAGAAAACCCAAAATGGACTTTCATAAACGCATACGAATATTATATTGAAAAGGCTGATACCGACCTTTCTAATAGACTTAAACAGTTTAAGGAATATTTTGATAGAATAAGGATAATAGCCGATTTTGTCGGGGCTGAAGGGGTGTTAAATACTCTAGTTGACGACAAGCATCTTGAAAGTTACCTATTTGCCGAACACAATGGAAAAACCAAAGTCAATAGAGTACGAAGGTTTATTATGGCAAGCATAGTTAACGGTAAAAAGCTTACGGTCAGCGAATTTTTGCAAAAGATTGAAAACTCACCTGAAAGTTTCAACTTTGCTCAAAGCGAAGACGAACAAGCAGTTAAGGTAATGACTATTCACGCTTCAAAGGGGTTAGAGTTCCCTGTTGTTATCGCTTGTGGGTTAGAGAGAACTATGAATAGCGAAGAAGAACACGGAGATCTTTTGTTCAGTAGACAGGACGGCTTTGCGTTCAGCTATTTTGACGACCAAAAAAGACAAAAGTCTTCGACCATTGTTCGTGGTGTGGTTAAAGAAAAGATGCGACTCGATAGAATTAGGGAAGAGTTAAGGCTTTTCTACGTTGCGTTAACACGTGCAACCTATTCGCTACACTTAACTGTCGAAGGCGATATTAAGGATAGGAAAGAAACTTTTATGGGTGCGGAAAAGTTTATCGATTACGTGCCGAATACCATAAGCGCAATAGTACATGACCCTGAGGATTTGACATTCACTGAAAGGAAAGCACCGATTAGAAAGGTCATTATAGGACAAAGCGAACAATCGGTTGTGGATAAACTAAAAAAGACTTTTGCTTACCAATATCCACATGAATTGGATACGGAATTGCCACTTAAAACGGGGGTTACGTCAGCAATAACTTATGAAACCGAAAACGTGGTGCATATGCTGTTTGACGAACCGACGCCCGATATTGAAAGGGGTGTTATCGCCCATGCGATTTTGGAAAATTTCAACTTTAACAGTCAAGATAGCCTTGCTGTCCAAGTGGGCGCTATGGTCGATAAAGGTATAATTACTAAAGAACAAATGGACAAGGTGAACTTGACTAGAATAGAAAACGCAATATCTTGCGAATCTCTTAAAAATTTGCGAACGTTTAAGTTGTATCGTGAAAAACAATTTTTGGTCAATATTGAAGCAAATAAAATTTTAGATACTTTAAGTCAAGAAAACGTGCTTTTACAAGGCGTTATAGACCTTCTTGCAATCGACAAAGATAAGGCGATTATAGTTGATTATAAGTATTCTTCACTCGATAAAAACAGTTTGAAAGTAAAATACGCTAAACAATTAGAGTTATACGCTTATGCAGTTAATAAAGTGTTGGGCGCAAACGTTGAAAAAAGGATTTTATTAAATTTATTTACAGGTGAAAGCATAGAAGTTTAATCAAAATAAGACAAAAAATCTTAAAAAGTTCGTATATTTATCCCAAAAAAAATATTATTATGGACAAGGGGTAAATTATGTACGAACTTTTTTTATTTTCTTTTTTTAATAGTTTGTTTGATCTAGGTAGAGTAGGTATTTTTATTCTAATAATTTCACTCGTGCTTTTTTGTACGCTCGTGTGCTTGTGTTTAGCTTTGTTTAAGATGGGCTATTCGTTAAGAAAAAGAAGTTGGATTTTTTGTTGTTACACTGGCCTAGTGGTCTTTGAAAGGTGGGCAGAAAGTATAATCGTGGAAAATTATAGTTTTACTTTTTTAACTATTTCAGTTTGCCTTATGCTCTGTTCTTTGATATTCATAATTCCTGAAAAAACTATTAAGATCAAAGAGGAACAAAGGGAACTTGCAAGATTTTTTGATAGCCAAGTAAAAGCTATAACACAGCCGACAACGGTTAATTATGTGGTAGATAGCAAAACAGAACTTTCAAATTGTCAGGACTTGTTAAATAAAGTCCAAGAAAAAAATAGTACCACCATTAAAGCGCAAGTAAAGGGAGAACAACCAATAAATTGTAGCCAAGAAATAGACTTTTTGAACGTAAAGACCATACTGAATAAACTTGGATACTACTCCATTTCAAGTCAAGATAAACTAATCGCAAAAGAATTGGAAAACGCCATTATTTCAGCCGAAGAAAACGGGCTTAACGACCAACTAAAACAAAAGATTAACGACGGGCTTGGAGCATTGCTTAAAATCATGTCCAAATACGCCATTTAATTTAGAATTATTGCCAAGTTGTAACTGATAACGACAAAAAAGGTATCATTTATTTAAATTTTATCATAGTTGTTGACAATTAGACGCTATTATTGTATAATTATTTTAACTAAACTACATAATTGGGGGAATTCCTTTTGAAAACTAAAAAATATGGCAGATTGTTAATAGTATCAATATTGATGACGATAGTAGCTCTAGGCAGTTTTTTCGTTATGACAGGCTGCGCTAAAAAAGACGGTTACACGATAACTTTTATTGCAGGTGCCGAAAACGTTTATTATTACGATGAATTAGGACAAAGAAAACCTGTTCCTGAAAGTGGGATTATTCAAGAAAACGTGAAGAGTTTTGAGCAAATCAATATTCCAACCTTTTCTAGACCTGGGTATAACTTTATGGGTTGGAACGATTCTCTTTACGACATAGATAAAGATAGGACTTTTGAGCCACTTTGGGAGAAGTATACGTTTACAGTAACCTATAACGGAAACGGTGGAACTTTCAAAGATGGTGAAAAACAAGTCGTAAAAGAAAATATTACTGACGGGTACGCTGCTTTAGAACAAGCGCCTATATTTGTAAGAGAAGGTTATTCGTTATCTTGGGATAGAACCGAAGAAGAATTTGCTCAAATTACTTCGTCTTGTACGGTCAACGCCGTATGGACTCCTATAAAATACAACTTGACCTTTAAGGATCAAAACGGTAACGATTTTGCAAATAATACCATGCAAGTTGCCTATAATAGCCAAATAGATAGAATAGACGTAGTTGCACCAACCGTTGAAGGCAAGAGATTTTCACATTGGGAAGGTGAGGACGGGCTTCCTATCGACAAGGGCGTGATTTGGACTTTATTAACCGATTTAACGCTTAGACCTTGTTACGTTGACGCCGATGAGTTTATCATTACTTACGATTTAAATGGCGGTCAAAGACAAAACAAGATTTACTCGTTTAACAAAGATAGTCAAGTTTTACCTATTTCTAACCCTTTTAAAAACGGTTGCGAATTTTTGGGTTGGTTGATTAATGATAGTGAAACACCTGTAAAGACTGAAGATATAACTCTTGACGACGTAAAAGTTAACGGACAACTTGCCGACGTTTCCCTAAAGGCTGTTTGGGGTGGTAATACCTATTACATTAGTTTTGACGCTGATGGTGGAACTATTAGCAATAGTAATCCGTTCGCTGCCGTGTATGGAGAAGTGATTTCGGGATTACCTACGGTAGAGAAAAAAGGATACGTATTTGACGGCTGGCTTTATAACGGACAAGAAGTAAAGGACGGAGATATTTCTTACTTTACTGAAAGCGTGACTTTAACTGCAAAATATCTTTACACTTATAAATTGAAATTCAGCTTAACAACTAGAGTGTATGGAAAAGACGTTGAACGTAAATTAGTAAATTGGGGCGATTTACCATACGAAGATGGTCAAAATATTGAAGATATCGTGATTGAAATAATGGAAGGACAATCTCTTAAGGACGTAATTGAGGACTTTAACGAACTTCCTGTCGTAAATACTGACGACCCTAACGATAATACGATAAACGGGTACAAATATTTAGGATATTGGAGATGGTATCAATCAAAAGCATCTACTGTGGCAGTAAAAATATATCCTGATACCATATTTAATCCACAAACGTTTACAGGTGTTTTAGGTGGTGGAACGATAACTATCATTCCTGCTTGTCAAGGCTACTATTCGCCGTTTGTATAATATTTGGATATAAAAGTCAAATAAAAAACAATCGCACACCTCGGTGTGCGATTTAACTTTTGCTTTTTAAAAATCATATAATGCTAAATAGTGGGGTATGTATGGTTAAAAAAGAGCAAAATAGTAATATAAAAAATAGAAGGTTGATTTTTTCGCTAAATTACGTTTATTCGGGGCTACACGGACAAATAAAGTGCTTATTGCAGTTTGTAAATCACTATTTTAAGTTAAAACGGCTAAAGCAAAATGAAGACGCCCAAGAAATTTTGCAAATTATAATAGTAAAAATAGACCACATAATAATGCTTAAAAATTTAATTACCGAACTAGGTGGAGAGATTGAAATTTTAAGTTATATCTCAAATACTTATCAGTACCACACCGATAAAAGACCGATTGAGCAAGACGTAGATAAACTTTTTTTAGAGCAAATAAGCAGTGAAACTATGTTTATAAAAGAGTGCGAAAAGTTTCTTTTAGAGTGTAATAATTTAAAGGCTAGGGGGCTTTTATCTTTATTTATCGCGCAAAGTAAGAATAACGTAAAAGTAATAAATCGGTTAAAAAAGCGAAAAATTGCATTTAATTTGATATAAATGCAAATATAACTGTTAAAAGTTTAATTTTTTATTGCAATTATTTAATATTTGGTTTATAATATAAGTTGCATGATGAAAGTAGTTAGAAACTTGCTTTTATAATAAATATACATATTTTGATGAGGTGGAAATCATGTCATTTTTCAAAAAGAAAAACAAATCGGACAAAGATTACAAAATTTTAGTTAACAAAAACGGAAACAACAATAACGAACGTTTAGAAGGTTATAATAGACTTAAAGATAACGTGTTATACATGAACACTGACGGAAAGACCAAAGTCTTTCAAATAGAATCGTCTATTGAAGCAGAAGGTAAGACCACTGTTGCTTGCAATTTGGCAGTATGTTTGGCGCTCGTTAATAAAAAGGTTGTAGTCGTTGATTTAGACTTCCACCGTCCAAGAGTGCATAGACTTTTTAATATGAGTAAGGATAACGGTATTGCCGAATATTTCTTGGATCATGCAGGTAAAGAAAATATTATTAAAAAGACCAAATATCAAAACGTAGATATCATAACTCGTGGTTCTGAAATTCACAATGCTTCGCTAGTATTGGTTTCGGACAAGTTTAAGTCGCTTATTGCCGACTTAAGAAAAAAGTACGATTACGTTTTATTAGACTGTCCACCTGTACTTCAAGTTTCTGATTTTATTCATATTTCTAAGGTTTCTGACGGCGTGTTGTTTATGGTTGCATATGCTTCAACTAGTAGAAAACAAGTTGCTGAAGCCGTTAAGGAATTGAAGAATAACGGCGCAAATATTTTGGGTACTGTGTTCACTATGTACGACAAAAAGAAAGATAAAGATTATACCGGTTACGGTTCTTACTATAAGGGTAGATATTACGAAAAGGATATAGAAGACCAAAATCAAGAAGAATACGAAGAAGTAGAAGAACAAGACGGTATTGATGAAAGTATCAAGCGTGACGTAGAACTTATTTTACAAAACATGTCTGAAGACGGCGTTGAATACGTAGTTGAAAAAATTATAGAAGAAGAAAGCGATAGTTAAGAATAAATTATGGTCGATATTCATACTCACATATTGCCAAATATCGATGACGGTAGTCAAAGTGTAGAAAGTTCGCTAAGCATGGTGCAACAATGCGTGGAGCAAGGCGTAACTGATATAGTACTGACACCGCATTATAGGGGCGAATATAAATATGATAAACAAACGGCGATAGATAGTTTTGAGAACTTTAAGCTAAAGGTTAAAGAAAAGGGGTTAGACGTAAATTTATACTTAGGGCAAGAAATTTTTATCGAACCCGATTATAAAAGACAGTTTAAGGAAGATACATTTTTAACCATAGCAAACGGCAAATACGTTTTAATAGAATTTGCTTATACGGGCTATATCGATGCACCTGAAATTGTTTATGAAATTATTAGATTAGGCTATAAACCGATAATAGCGCACGTTGAACGCTACGATAGTATAGAGTTAAAAGACGTGGTCGAAATTAAAGAACTCGGTGGATATATTCAGGTTAACGCTAGTTCTTTGGTTAATATGAAAATCGGCAAGGTGCATAAAAAAGCAAAGATACTATTAAGGTGTGGCTTGGTTGATTTCGTCGCTAGCGACGTGCATGAAAATAGAAAAAACAACTTGTTAAAAGCAAGCAAATACGTGGAAAAAAAGTTTGGGAAATATATAAAAGATAAACTTTTTACCAAAAACGCAAAAAAAATTATTGAAGGTTAGACAGCTGTCTGACCTTTTTTATAGGAGTGATTATGACAAAGCGAATAATAGCAATCGGTGGTGGCGAGATCAGAAATAAAACTACACTTGAGATCGATAGATACGTTGCAGAGTTAGCAAAAGCGCACGCTGGGGACAAGCGAGCTAACGCTTTGTTTATCGGTACGGCATCTCACGATAGTATGCCTTACTTTAACAGTTTTAGAAAGACCTATACTTCGGTTTTTGATATTAAAGCCGAAGTTGCGCTTATGGTTTACGGCGAAATGGACGCACAACGAATAATAGATAAAATCAATAACGCCGACTGTATTTATATCGGTGGTGGCGATACCGTGTTTATGCTAGAAAAATGGCAAGAATTAGGCATAACCCAACATATTATAAACGCTTACGAGCAAGGCAAAATCATTTGTGGGTTATCGGCAGGCGCTATTTGTTGGTTTAAGGATATGTACACCGATTATGAAATTATGCAAGGCAAGAGTGCCGATTACGTGCTAAAGAAGGGGCTTAATATAATAGACGGATGTATGTGTCCACACTTTGACGAAAGGGAAAAGGATTTTATGGAAGCGCTTAAGTCAGGCGTAGTCAATAGTTGTTATTGCGTGGAAAATAACTGCGCTTTAGAGTTTGTTGACGGAAAGTTTTCTAAGTCCATTAGCGCTGGTGGAAAGGCATATTTAGTGACGCTCGACGGGGATAAGGTTATAAGGCAGGAACTTTAATGAATAAAATAAATTACGATAAATTGATGACAGAGATCGTATCGGGGCTTGAAAAAAAAGAAAAACTTCTTTTACATTCTTGTTGTGCGCCTTGTTCGACTGCTTGCATTGAAAGGCTTGAAAAAAACTTTAATTTGACTATTTACTATTATAATCCAAACATGGATAGCCAAGAAGAATTTTTATTACGTCGTGCTGAACAGCAAAAATATTGCCAAAATAAAAATATAGAAGTTATTTTGGAAGAATACCTAAGCGAACAGTACCAAGAGGTAGTTGTTGGGCTTGAAAACGAGCCTGAAGGCGGAAAAAGATGCGAAAAATGTTTTTATTTAAGGCTTGACAAAACGGCCCAAAAAGCCAAAGAATTTGGCTTTACCTACTTTGCAACAACTTTAACAGTTAGTCCACTTAAAAATGCCGAGTTGATAAATGAAATAGGTTATAAAATCGCAAAAAAACACGGCGTCAATTATTTGCCGACCGACTTTAAAAAACAAGGTGGATATCTTCGTTCTATCGAGTTAAGTAAACAAAACCAGTTGTATCGTCAAAATTACTGTGGGTGTGAATTTTCAAAACACTTTAATAAAAACTAATAAATAAATGTTTTTTCTAGTTAAGAAAACGATACTTTTTTATAATATATTTTCAAAAGAAAGATTGAAAGTCTTAGGGATTTGTTCTGCTAATTCTAGCAAAACTTCGATTTTTGAGATAGCGTCTTTCCACTCTTTGTCACGAACTAAAGTGACGGCTTCTGATAGCCATAAGTCTACTTCTTTAATGTCGTTATGCGGTATAAAGACGTGTAGGCTTTTCTTTTTTTCTAGCCAACTTTTTTGAACGGCTAAAACGTCGTCACGCACGGCGCTTTGGTTATCGATTTTATCGTATAACGTAGTTAAAACTTGATGAAAATCGTCAAATTGCTTATTGACGAAGGTGTGTTCATAAATTGCGCCAGCAAAAAGCATTGTCCCAACCAAAATTATTGAAATTATTGTTTTTACCATTTTATATTATCTCCTAAATCAAAGTGTAAAATAGTGAATTTTTTACCTTTTTCCTTTAAGTAAACTTTACCTTCGCCGTCAATGGTTAAAACTTCGACCTTTTTTGGCGAAGTGTTTTGACTTTCTATAAACGATATAAGTTGATCTTTTTGAACGTGAATTAAATTTAGGTTGTGGGTGTCGATTTTACCACTGTCGATAATTAAGATTGGTAGAGAGTCGTTTTGCTTACTGTCGTTTGGAAAAGCCGAAAGGCTTCCGTTTGCTTCGTAAATGGCGTAGGATAATTGGTCAAATGAAAAATAACCTGCCGTTCGCATACTTTCAATCAAATCGCCAACGCCTAAGTTGTTTTTTCTAAGTTCAAGCATATCAACACCGTTTTTGTTTATGACAAGACTAGGCTTTCCCGAGATTATTCGTCTTAAAAACAAACCACCTTGCTCTAATAGGGTGAGTAGTTGATGAAGTAAGAATAAGCATAAAATTGCAACTATGCCGTACCCTAAAGGTATGGAAACGTCAGCCATAGGAATACAAGCAAGGTCAGCAATAATTAAGGTGATAATAAACTCGTAAGGTTGCATCTCGCCGATTTCACGCTTACCCATAAGGCGCATTAAAACTATTAGGGTAACGATAGTAATTAAAGTTCTGATAAAAGTTACAGCCATAAGCCTAGTATGTATGAAAAAGTGAAAAATATGCCAAAATACTTGACATATAATAGATTGTTGAGTTAATATAAAAACATAGAGTAGTAAAGATGCGTAAAGTGTTGCAAAATGGGATGTCGTTTGCAAACGAAAGGGTAAACCTGCGGTGTCTTTACGCGTCCGCTATTATGATTTACAAAAGCATTTGTAATAATTTTATCGGTCTCTCTAAATATTTTTTTTGGGAGATTTTTTTATGTCTAAAATTAAAAGGCTGTTATTTTCCGACTTATTGAATGCCAAAAGTTCTACAAAAAGGGTTGCTTACGTTGCAGTTTTAACGGCGCTATCAGTCGTTTGCAATATGTTTTTCGAGTTTAAGCTTGCCGATACACAGTTTTCGTTAACTATATTTTTCTCGGCGATAACGGGTATGTTAATAGGCCCACTATTTGGGTTTATGGCTTGTTTTATGGGGGATTTGGTCGGATTTTTGTATAATTCGGGAGGATATATGTATATGCCTTGGATAGGCATTAGCATGGGCATGGTGGCTTTGATTTCTGGACTTATCATGAACGGCTTTTATATTAAGAATAAATTGGGTGTGTATATTAAAATTTTAATAGTTGCACTTTTAACCTTTTTAATATGCACAATTGCCATAAATACTACGGCGTTTTGGCTTATGTATAATGGGCGTAAAGTACCGTTTACTGCATATTTAGTCACTCGCTTGTTTGTGCAAGGTCAAATTTGGAATAGCTTATTTAATTACGCACTGTTATTCGTTTTTTATCCTATTATTTTAAGAGTTAAACGCCAAGTCTCAAAACCTGACGAACAAGAAATAAAAAACGAACAATAATTAACTTTTATAAAGTAATATAAAAACTAAATTTACAATTAAAAATAACAAAAAGGAGAGATCAATGATAAACGATTACCAAAATTACGACTATTTAGATATAATCGTTAAAAAAGATAGTGCCGATGAAATTGCCCTTTGGTACGGTCGTTTATTATGGTCTGAATATCAAAGAAAGGAAGATAAACTATATAACGATATTGTTCACGTTTCCTTTTCTCGTCCACATAAAATACCAAATAAAGATAGACTTCAATTATTACAAGTCTATTATGAAAATATCTTAAATGAAAAGGCTTATAAATCTAAAGACAAGCACGCTAAATCCGAAGCGCTTATTGTCACGACCGTAGTGCTATCAATCGTTCTACTTTTGGGCTTAGGGGCGCTTGTATTTTTGGTTAAAAATTTATTTGCATACCTTGGCGCTGGCTTGTTATTCGGCTTATTGTGCGTTGGCGTGGCGTGTTCTTTTAAGGCGATAAAAAAACTTCGCAAAAAAGAAAATTTAAATTTTGAAAAGCTATGCGCTAAATATAACGACGAGATAGGCAAAATAATGGACGAAATATCAATTTTAACGGAGGGAAAATTAGATGAAAAGAAAGAATCCTAATCCGTTAATAAAAACTATACCTATCGGTAGACGAACGAACTCGCCGTATACCGATATAGTTAAGATTAAAACCGAAACTAACGGCTTAAACGTAATTAAACTGTCGTTAATTCTACTAGTTTTGCTTATAGAGTTGGCGTTGTTCATACTATTACACATATTCTTAGCGTTTTCGTATAGTACGATATTGTTAATTAGTTTTTGCTTAAGTGTAATAACGTGTATTTACGTGCTTTCATCTCGTAAGAACAGCCACAGCAAGGCTGTATGGATAATTTTTCTACTTTTATTTTTTCCCGTTGCCTATATTTTCTATCTAATGAGCGACGAACGAATTTTGTTTGGTGTTTCGGGTAAAAGGTATAAAAGGATCTTTAAGCGAACGGAAAAATACTTTGACGAAAAAAATGCAAAGAGCGATGATATCGTAGTGCAAAATAACTGTAATTATCTATATAATGCAGGGGGATTTACTACTTATAGCAACACTAAAGTTCAATATTTTTCATCGGGGGCTTCTTTCTTTGACGACGTTATAGAACGATTAAAAGATGCAAAAAAATATATTTTTATAGAGTTTTTTATTATTTCAGACGGCGTATTGTTGAAAAGAGTACTTGACGTTTTGACCGAAAAAGTTAAACAAGGTGTGGACGTTAGAATTATTTACGACGATTTTGGTTGCCGAAAAGCGCTCTCTAGAAAAACTAAAACTAAAATTCGCAATTTAGGCATTAAAATGTTGCCGTTCAATAAATTGACTTTTGTTTTTTCGCTTATTTTAAATTTCCGTGACCATAGAAAGATTATGGTAATAGACGGTCAAACTGCGTATACTGGTGGGTGCAACCTTGCCGATGAATACGTTAACGAAAAGAGAATACACGGTTATTGGAAAGATGCAGGCGTTCGCCTTGATGGTAGCGCTGTGGACGGTTTTAGCCTAATCTTTTTAAGACAATGGGAATTTTTGAATAAAAAGAGAGAAGGCTATTCTAAATTCTTAAATTTGTACCAAAATTATCCTAACGATGCAGTGGTCGTGCCGTATGCGGACGGATTAGATTATTCGGCTAGTATTTGCAAAAACGTTTATGAGAATATGATTGCTTCGGCTAACAAGACTATCTATATAATGACACCTTACTTTATCGTTGACGACGCCATTACCGAACTTTTAATTAGTAAGGCAATCTCGGGTGTAGACGTTAGAATTGTTATTCCAGAAATACCTGATAAGGCGTTCGTTTACGGTGTGACTAGAAATAACGCTGAAAAACTTATAGACTATGGCGTTAGCGTATATTGTATGAAAAACTCTTTCGTTCACAGTAAACTCGTTTTAACCGATACTAGCGTCGCTATTGGATCTGCAAATATGGACTTAAGAAGTTTTTATCAACAATTTGAATGCGCAGTTTACACGGACGATAAGGATACTAGAGAAAAGGTTTTGCAAGATTTTAACCAAACTTTTAAAGATAGCGTGTTGATTACCGAAAAGAATAAATTAAGAAAGCACGTTATTTATAGAATTTTTGCAGGCGTAATGCAAATTTTTGCGCCGTTTATGTAGAGGAAAAATGTTAAAAGAGAATAAGGATATTATTAAAAGATTGCTTGGATCGGCTGTAATTATCGGGCTATTACTCGGTGCGATCTATTTGGTGTTTTACCTTTTGGGCTGGACTGATTTAACCAAAGATCAACTTCAAGATTATATTAAATCTACCGGTGTTATTGCGCCGTTGGTGTACGTTGTGATAACCTTTGCCCAAGTTACGCTAGTTCCTATACCAGGCGCAGTGACAATCCTTGCAGGGTCGTACCTATTCGGCTTTTTCGGCGCATTTATATACTCGTATATAGGTATGATGATAGGATCTATTGTATCGTTTGCGCTAGGTAGAGTTATCGGTAAGCCTTACGTAAATTGGGTGACGGGTGGCGCTGATAAAACCGAGCAGTGGCTAAAAAAATTAGAAGGGCGTGAGAACGTGTTTTTGTTCTTTGCTTTCTTCCTTCCTTTTTTTCCAGACGATATTCTATGCGCCGTAGCAGGGGCGTTGCCTATTAAATGGCGTACCTTTATTATAATGCAAGTAATAACGAGATTAACTTCTATTTTAGGCACTATGCTCTTTATGTCGGGCGAAATTATACCGTTTCACGGTTGGGGATTATTAGTCCTTGCACTAGTTGGTATCGTCTTGTTGTTAATCTTTATTTTTAGCGTTAAATACTCTAGACAAGTAAACGACTATTTTTCAAACTTTATCGATAATATCGTTAAGAAAAAAGCCAAAAAGGATAAATAATCCATACAATAAAACAGTGGTAAGTGATTTTACCACTGTTTTTTAATATTCGCTTAATATTTATCGATTAGGATAGTGTATAATAAAGGCTATTCCTTTTCGAACAAGATTAACGTAATTTTAGTGACTGCCCCTTCACCAAAAGCCGTAAAAACGTATTTGCTTGAAGAAGTCGTTCCTGACGTAGCCATTAACGTGCCGTCATCTAACCTGCATATAGAGAAATATGGATACCAAGCGTTTGGATGATCGATGGAACATACAAAACCTTCTTCTATAATACAAAGTAATTGTTTTTGACCAGAGTTCGTATAAGACTTGTAATAACCGGAATATGTTTTCGGACCATAACCGTTACCGTAGGAACGGATCAGGTTAAACGTATTATCTTCTTTGATGACTAGGGTAAATGAGATGCTTATATCATCGTTTTGTGAATCCACAAACGTAGAATTATAAGTGCCGACGTAATTTCCGTCTAGAGAACATCCAGTTAACAAAAACGAAGAACAAAGTACGAAAAACAATAAAACGAAAGTAAGATATTTTATTTTTAAAGCAAATTTCATTTTTTGATACTCCTTAATTATTATTTTTTCTCAAATCGTGTTCAGTATAGCATATAAGAAAACTAAAGTCAATAGTAATCAAAGTAAAATTTTATACCTTGATTAAAAGGCAATAAAAACGAAAAAGTATTTTTGATAAAATTTGTTTAAGTTCGAAAACTTAATGTAAAACGCAAAAAATATTTTTTTATAACCTTTATACAAAATAAAGAATGATGTGAATCCAAAGTTTAGGCAAATTTTTGGGGTGCATTTCAAAGATGTTTGCGACCTTTTATCAAACATAAAACAAAAAATACCTATTGACAAAAATAAAGAAATATTATATACTATGATTACAAATTAAAGGGTTCCAAAAGGAGTTAGTATGAAAAACATTAAAAAATTGATAGTAATTTTATTAATGGCTGTTTTCACAATGACGTGTTTTACGTCTTGCTTTGATTTTTTAGAGTCTTTTTTTGACGAAGATGCTTATTGGGACGATTATTATGAAACTTATTACAGTGCCTACGACTATGAATTGAATAAGGATAGAGTGGTGAAAATCGATTTAATTGATTATACTCCTGAAGTAACGGAGTGGTGGGATCGTTGGGGTGTCGGCGCAATTCCAGATTACGAATATAAGCCGTTTGACCAAAGTAAAGTGGTTGTAAAAGAAGAATTGCCAGAAGAAGAAATAGATGCTTTTTTATATGAATTGTCGGCAAAGGACGTGTATCAAATTGACCAAAAAGATTCTACAAGTGAATGTAATACACCGTATGGTAGATGTGTTCGTATTTCTTATAATGATGGGACTTTTGATTTAATTTCTTATGGTTTTTTTTATAGAGAAGAGGATTCTTACAAGACAAAGTTGTATGATTCACATTATACAAAATTTTTAGCGGACGGGGAAATTGTATCTATTGAAGATATAGGTTATAATTGGTATGCGTTGGTTGCTGCAAATTATTTTGATACAAAAATAGTTCCGATAGAATGTGAAGTTGAATTCATTCAGATAGGAGAAGATATATGAGAAAAAATATTAAAAAAATTTTTCTAATAGGAATTATTGCAATTTTATTTATGATTGGCGGGTGTACGCCCCATATGTTTTATTATGGTAAACTTGAAAAATTAGAAATAAAAAAAATTCAACTAATTGAATATGAAAATCCAAACGTTTTGGAACAAGAATACTTTGGTTTTCTTTTTTATAGAGCAAAATATGAGTTTGAAGATTTTGACCAAAGCAAATGTACCGTTTTAGAAGAATTAAATGAAGAAGATTTTGAAGAGTTTAACACGGATATGGAAGGTGCGGTGGAGGCTCATTTAGCTTATAAAAGAGGACATAACGGACAAGGTTTACGCATTATTTATAGCGACGGAAGTTTTTTTGTATTTACTTGGGAATATTTAAATTCTGTTAATGCTGATGGCCTTGTAGGATATTATGGAGAAAATGGGAAATGTCAAGGGGATCTAGAAGATATTGACCCAATATTGTATATGATTATTGCTGCAAATTATTTTGAAACGAAAATAGGTTAGATAAAAAGAAAACGGTGGTAAGTGATTTTACCACTGTTTTTTAAGTGCTAGAAAATGCCTATTGACAAAAATAAAGAAATGTTATATACTATGATTGCAAATTAAAGGGTTTCAAAAGGAGTATGTATGAAAAGAATTATAATATTGATTTCAGTATTATTGATTTGTGCGTTTGGTACTTTTTCAATAGCGTGTGATCAATTAGTTGAATTTGATTATAATATTGACTTTGTTGTCGATGGTGAGGTGATTGCAACTGTTGGGACAAATGGTGATAAGATCTCTATGCCTAAAAACCCCACGAAAGAAGATTATACCTTTGAAGGTTGGTATTGGGACGAAGGCGAATGGGACGAAGAGTTTACGCTCAACTCTATTTTAGATCAACCATTGCAGGATAGAAATCATTATAAGGTATATGCAAAATTTAAATCGTCAGTGTATTACACTGTGATTTTCTCTAATTATTCCGAAAAAATAACGCAACAAATTAAATACGGAGAACCGACAGCTTTGCGATTGAATACTTTTATTCCCGATGAAAATTACGTATTTGATAGTTGGCGTAGTTATGATAATGTTTATCAAGATGGGGAAGTTGTACTCAATCTTTGCGAGGTCGGGGAAACGATACGATTGTATCCGAATTGGGTATGGGATCACGGCAGTTATACCGTTGTTTTTAAAGCAAACGGTGGAAGTGGTAATATGGCCAACCAAACGCTACCTCGTAATGAATATTCAAAATTATCTATAAACATGTTTATTCGTGAGCATTATACTTTTGCTGGTTGGAGTAAGACGGCAGATGGAGTAGGTCCTTCCTACGAAGATGAGGAGTCTGTATATAATCTTGCGGAAAAGAGAGGAACGATTATTTTGTACGCGCAATGGGTGTATAACGATGTATATGATGAAGACCAGTCGATTGCAAGTGACTCTTACACTGTTCGGTATCTAGAAAATAATGGAACGATGCTGTACGAAAAAAAGATGAGTGTGGGTGTTGACGGGATTATACATTGTTTAGCGTATCAAACACCCGAATCGTACGTCTTTGTAGGTTGGAATACGAAAGCTGATGGTACAGGAACGTTGTATGAAAACGGTACGTACATAACTGGTATAAAAACAGGACAAACGATTGTTTTATACGCACAATATAAAAAAATAGAAAACGAAATGATAGACGGCGTCTATTATGTGGATGATTATACCGATTTGCTATTGATGAAAAATAATTTAAACGGTACTTAC
Organism: Clostridiales bacterium; assembly: GCA_015055735.1. Classification (GTDB taxonomy): domain Bacteria; phylum Bacillota; class Clostridia; order Christensenellales; family Borkfalkiaceae; genus UBA1259. Next base: position 18,760 of record SVHP01000032.1, read on the forward strand.
GTTTTAATTCAGGACATCGTTTTGCCTAATGAAATGTTGTCAATCGTTTTCGAATGCGGTACACCGACGTCTCCTTTTAACGGAAGATTTTTCGGGAACGGATATACGATTAGCAGTACGTTAATTACGAGTTCTTACGAAAAGGAAAATTATTGTGGGTTGTTTGGGTACATAGGTGAAAATGGCTGGGTACAAGATTTGCACTTGGCGTTGAATATCGATGGTTGGGATTACGGTGCTACGTTTGCACGTTGCAATCAAGGTACAATCGTAAATTGTTCAGCAACGGGGCAGGTGAGTATGGGTGAAAATGAATTTCAGCGAAAAGATTTGTATGTAGGAGGAATCGTTGTTTTTAACGAAGGTACAATTAAGAATACGTTTTCTGCTGTTTTTATTGGGGGTACTACACTTATTAAGAATATCCAAATGGCTGGTATTTGTATAAAAAATACCGGAACTATTGAAAATTGTATTTACTTGCGCGAAACAAAGTATGTTTCTGTGGGAGGATATAAGTATAATGAATATACGTCTTTTCAAATAGACGGATTGATGTGCTTAAACGAAGGAACGTCCACTAATAATTATTATTTCAATGATATAATAATTATTAG
>SVHP01000033.1 GCA_015055735.1 Clostridiales bacterium
TAAGAAGACTAATACTCTTATTGATAACGAGTTTGCAAATACCGTTTAAGTCTGTGTTTTCTGCGATATATCTACCAGAGAAAGTGAGTGGGATTGAAACGCCCTTAACGTCTATACCCTTTGCTTTTGCACTTTCTTCAGTTTCACCAACAGAACCAACTTCTGGGTTTGTATAGATAACTGATGGGATTACGTTATAACGCATTCTATCCTTCTTACCTACGATATTGTTTACTGCAACTTCTGCTTCTCTATAAGCGGTGTGAGCAAGCATGATCTTACCGTTAACGTCGCCTACTGCGTAAACGTTTGCAACGTTAGTTTTCATCATGTCGTCGGTAACGATAGCGCCTCTTTCAAGGTTTACGCCGATATTTTCTAAGCCGATACCTTGAGTAACTGCACGACGACCGATTGAGCAAAGGATTTTATCAGCAGGTACTTTTTCTACCTTGCCGTCCTTTTCGTAAACAACGCCGTCCTTTTCAACAGCAGTAACTTTTGCGCCGAGTTTGAATTCAACGCCTTTCTTTTCTAGGCTCTTTTGTAAAATTGAAGAAATTTCAGCTTCAGTTGGACCAGCGATTTTGTTAAGCATTTCTACAACGGTAACCTTTGAACCAACTGACGAGAAATAACTTGCCATTTCAAGACCGATAACACCACCGCCGATTACAACGAGTTTAGAAGGAATTTCAGTTAAGTCTAAAACTTCTCTATTAGTCATAACTAATCCTGTTTCAAGATTTTCTCTTAATCCTGGGATTGGTGGAACAACAGGCATAGAACCGGTTGCTATGATAAGTCTTTTAGCGATGAATTTTTCTTCGCCAGCCTTAATGATATAACCTTCGTCGGCCTTACCTTCGATAAAACCTTCGGTTTCTTTCATTACAACCTTATTTCTCTTTAATTGACTTTTAACGCCTGAAACGAGCATTTTAACAACGCCGTTCTTTCTTTCAACTACGAATTTTTGGTCAACGGTTGCTTTTCCTTCAATACCGTTAACACCGTACGCTTTAGCGTGGTTAGCGTAGTCGAATACTTTTGCTGAGTTTAAGAAAGTTTTACTTGGAACGCAACCTTCATTTAGGCAAACGCCACCAAACGCTCTCTTTTCAATAACCATTGTTTTAAGACCAGCGTGACCTGCTCTTTCAGCAGCGAGATATCCACCAGGACCGCCACCGATAACGATTAAATCAAAAATTTCCATTTTTATTTCTCCTTATTTCTTAAATTGAATCAGCCATTAGATTTACGCTGAAGTTTTCAAGATAATCTTTTAAGTCTTTCAAGAATCTAGAAGCAGGAGCGCCGTCTAATGCTCTATGGTCGTATGACAATGAAAGAGCCATAGCGGTATAAGGAATAATTTCACCTTCCTTACCTAACTTAATTCTCGTTTCTAGAGTGTTAACACCTAAAATACCAGTTTGTGGTGGGTTTACAACAGGTGTAAAGCTTTCAATACCCATAGTACCTACGTTACTTACGGTAAAGCTTCCGCCCGTCAAGAATTCAGGAGCAAGTTTTCCGTCGATAGCGTCTTGAGATAATTTCTTTGACTTAACAGCGATTTCAGAAAGTGTCATTGTATCAGCACCAAACAAGGTTGGAACTAACAATCCTCTTGGAGTGTCGGTTGCGATACCCATATTTACGTGTTCAAAATAACGCATAGTGTCGCCGTTGATTAAGTGAGCATTTAAATCTCTATGCTTTTTCAATACTCTTGAAACTGCATATACGATGATGTTATTAATTGTTATTGGTGGAAGTTTAAGGATTTCAGCATTGTCCTTAAGCATCTTTCTAAATGCCATAACGTTAGTGCAATCGAAAGAAATAGTGTGTGTTAATTGAGCCATTGTAGATAAACTCATAACCATGTTCTTTGCAATTACTTTTCTGATGTTTGACATCTTTTCGTCTTTGTATGCCTTCAAGTCGTCGCTAGCCTTAACTTCAACAGGAGCAGCCTTAACTTCTTGAGCTGGTGCTTTAACTTCTTGGGTAGGAGCAACAGCCTTTGGATTAGTGCTTGCAACTCTAACGTCTCTTTCGATAATTCTGCCGTTAGGGCCGGTAGCGGTTGCGCTAGCAAGGTCAACGCCTAATTTAACTGCAAGATTTTTTGCTCTTGGAGAAGCGAAAACTTTGCCGTCAGCGTTAGCGGTTGCAGTAGCAACAGGCGCTTCAGTTGCAGTAGCCGTAGCAGTAGCAACAGGTGCTTCAACAACTGCTGCAGCGCTTTCAGTAGCACCGTCTGGTGATAAACCAGAAGCGTCCTCACCGTGTGGACCAACTGCGCATACGTTTGAAAGAACAGGAACTTCATCGCCTGCTTCACAGAAGATTGCAAGAACTTCGCCTTCAACTTCTGCTTGATAATCAAACGAAGATTTGTCGGTTTCGTAAGAGAACATGATATCCCCTACCTTAACGGTATCACCAACTTTAACCTTCCATTCGGTTAAGATACAGCTTTCAACCGTGATACCTGCTTTTGGCATGGTAACAGGTTTTACGTTTGGATTTACAGGCGCTTTTTTAGCAGGTGCTGCTGGTGCGGCAGCTGCTTGTACAGGCGCTTCTTTAACTTCTTGTGCAGGAGCTGCAGCGCCGTTTGGTGCAAAACTTGAATAATCTTCGCCCTTTGCGCCAACAACTGCAATATTAGTTAAAACAGAAACTTCGTCGCCTGCTTCACAAAAAATTGCAAGAACTTCGCCATCGAATTCTGACGTTAAATCAAAAGAAGACTTGTCCGTTTCGTAAGAACCCAAAACGTCGCCAGCTTTTACAACGTCGCCAACTTTTACTTTCCATTCGGTCAAAATACAACTTTCAACCGTGATACCAGCTTTTGGCATCAAAATTGGATTTGCCATAATAATTCTCCTTTATAACAAATTTTGTTTTTTCTAAATTAGATTTGCTAGATTAACCTTTCTAGACTAGATTTTCTTAGCGTTTGCTAAAACGTATTTTTCAGCTTCGTCTGACCAAATACCGTTGTTGCGGTCGCAAATATCTGCTAAGTCAGCAAAGAATTTATTGGTTTTACCTAATTCTCTAAAGTCTGCGATAGCAGTCATAGGCATTGAGATATGTGTATAAGCAAGTTTCTTTGCGCCCTTAATGTTTGGAAGATTTAAGGTCGTATCGATAACGCTATCAAGACCACCAACGTGAGAAATCATGATAGATGGGTTTACTCTACCTTCGCCTGCAAGTTTCAACGCTTCTTTCAAGTCGCTAGTATTTCCACCTGAAGTACCGGTAATTCTATGGAAAGAATAGTGTACGTCGTAGAAATTGAATTTAGCAGAGAAATCTGTTTTTGTTGGGCCTGCAAAGAAGTTTAAGCATCCGTTTTCGCCAAGTAAAGCGTCGCCTTGTTCAACTAATGCTGAAACAGGAGCGTAAACGAATACGTCATCATAGCCTTTACCACCGTTTAATTCTTTCATGTAAGCAACAGGATCTTCGATAGTAGAAGTGTTTACGTAAACGAGTTTAACACCGTTTTTAGCAGCGTCTTCTACAGTTAAAAGAGTTGCAGCTCTATCAAGTCTTGCTTGGTCGATATCGGTAACAACCATAAGAGATGGTTTTCTATCGCCGTGAATACCGTAGTCAACTGCACCTAGTCCCATAGGACCAACGCCTGCTAAAATAGCAACTGAGCCACCTTCTTTGATGCCCATATCGTGACTGTGTGTTTCGTATACACTGTGATAGTTTTCGTGATATCCAGCGATAATACAAGACATAGGTTCAGCAAGTGAAGCCTTGAAGTAGCTTTCGCCTTCGTATGGGATTAAGCAATCTGATTCCATAACTTCGTTAGGAATGATTACGTAAGTAGCGTCGCCACCGATATTTTGATATGAATATCCAGGTGCGATATATGGATTTTCTTTCAAGTTCATAGCAGGTTGAATACCAAACTTCATACCTTCTTTGAAAAGGTGTTGCCATTTAGCACCAACTTTTAGAATGTCACCACAAAATTCGTGTCCAATGATGATTGGGTTTTCAGCAACGTCGTTTGGAACTCTCTTATGGTTTGCGCCTTGCATAGCAGCTTTGTAACTTGACATACAAATACTGTCAGAAACAACTCTTGCTAAAATTTCGTCTTCTTTAATTTCTGGCAATTCAAATTCTTCTAATCTTAAATCACCTTGACCGTAAAGTCTTACTGCTTTAGTTTTCATATAGTAAGTATCCTCCTATTTTGTCGGCTTTACATTATAAGCCAATTTTACATTTACTATTATATCATATATATTATTATTTGTACCCCCTTGAAAATAAGTTGCAAAAAGAATTTTTTTATGATAAGATATAAACACAAATGAACACAAATAATCATTAAATTTGTGTTTTTTCTTAAAAATCACACTTACAGGAGCAAAATTATGCTTACATTAGAGCGTCAAGAAGAAATTTTGGACATTTTGAACAAAAACAAATCAGCAACGGTAGAAGAACTAGCCGCAGAGTTATTCGTAAGTGGCGCAACCATTAGACGAGATTTAAGGGCAATGGAAAAGCAAGGCTTGATTAAGCGTTCGCACGGTGGGGCTATGCCTTTTAAGTCTAGCGCCGAAGAATCGGCCTTTGCTATTAGAGAGCAAGAAAATATCATCGCAAAGAAAACCATAGCCAATCTTGCCGTAAAGCTTATCAAGAACGGCGATTCGGTATTTATCGATTCAAGTTCAACCACGGGGCTTATTATCCCTATGTTGAATAATTATCAATACCTATCGGTTACTACTACCGGACTGCGAAACGCCCTACTACTTTCTCAAACTAGCAACGTAAAAATATATATTGCAGGTGGACAGGTACAAAACCACTCAAACTCTATTATCGGCTCGGACACAATGGATTATATATCTAGAATTCACGCCGACGTTTCGATTATTTCTTGTACGGGAATCGACCTAGTAAACGGCTTTACCGACGCTAGTATCGAACAGGCAAAAATCAAACAACAAATGCGTAAAAACTCGTCTAAAGTAGCAATGCTTTGCGACAGCACTAAGTTTAATAAAACCTTCCTTTGCACAGACTTTCAATTTGCAGATATCGATTACTTAATAACCGAAAAGACACCACCTATCGAATACGTTGAAAAGATAGCAAGTACAAAGTGTAAAATAATTACGCCACAAAACACTAATTTCTAATACATTATATATAAATATAACATCTTATAAAAAAATTTAACGCCCTAGGATATTTCCTAGAGCGTTTTTCATTTTATTCTAAACCCCTTGCCTTTCTCTTAAGTCTTGTTTCAGTATCCAAGGTTTTCTTTCTTATTCTAACTGTTTTTGGGGTAATTTCAAGCATTTCGTCGTCATTAATAAACTCCATCGCTTCTTCTAAACTCATAAGTTTTGGAGTTTCTAGTCTTAAGGCATCGTCAGAGCCCGAAGCACGAGTATTAGTTAAGTGTTTCTTTTTGCACACGTTTACGCTAATATCTTCGTTTTTAGGGCATACACCTACCACCATACCTTCGTACACGGGAACACCTGCACCTATGAACAATTGTCCCCTACCTTGAGCGTTAAACAAGCCGTAAGTAACTGCTTCACCCGTTTCAAAAGCAACTAACGAGCCTGTCGAACGGCGTTCAATTTCGCCCTTAAATTCTTCATAACCGTAAAAAATGGTATTGAACACACCTTCGCCACGAGTTTCGGTCAAGAATTGACTCTTATAACCGAACAAGCCCCTTGCAGGCACTTTAAATTCTAGTCTTATACGACTACCGATGTTTTCCATTTGAAGTAGTTCGCCCTTTCTAACACCCATGCTAGAAAATACGCTACCCGTTTTATCTTCAGGCACGTCAACCACTAGCCTTTCCATAGGCTCTAAAATAGTTTCACCTTCTTGCTTGTACATAACTTTAGGCGCACCTACTTGGAATTCGTAGCCAGCCCTTCTCATTGTTTCGATTAGGATAGATAAGTGCATTTCGCCCCTACCACACACTCTATACGCATCGGCCGAATCGGTTTCTTCAACCCTTAAAGATACGTCTTTAAGCATTTCCTTAAACAATCTATCACGCAAATGTCTAGTCGTGACGAACTTACCTTCTTTACCAGCAAACGGACTGTCGTTTACCATAAACAACATTTCTACGGTAGGCTCACTTATCTTTACGAAAGGAACGGGTTCTAAAGCCGTTGGCGAACAAATGGTATCGCCGATAGAAATATTTTCAAGCCCACTAATGCACACTATATCGCCTGCTTTAGCATTTTCAACCGGCACTCTATTTAAGCCTTCAATTTGGTAAATGCTTACGAGTTTTCCCTTGACTTCTTTGCCTTTTATATTATAATTGCAAGTTTGAACTTCTTGGTTTACACTAGCGCTACCACGCTCTATTCTTCCTATACCTATTCTACCTACGTATTCGTTATAGTCTATTGACGAAACTAACATTTGTAGTGGACCTTCAGGGTCAACTTCTTGAGGTTCAAAATGGTTAATAATAGTATCGAATAACGGCGTTAAGTCCTTACCCTCAACCTTATAATCGGTGGTCGCAGTTCCCGCTCTTCCCGAACAAAAAATAATAGGACTATCTATTTGCGAATCGTTTGCATTTAGGTCGAATAATAGTTCTAAAATTTCGTCTTGAACTTCAGAAAGCCTTGCATCAGGTCGGTCGATTTTATTAACGACTATAATAAGTTTATGATTCATTTCCAAAGCTTTTTGCATAACGAAACGGGTTTGAGGCATAGGTCCTTCGCAAGCATCGACAAGCACTAAAACGCCTGTAACCATTTTTAGAACACGCTCTACTTCCCCACCGAAATCGGCGTGACCTGGGGTGTCGATAATATTTATTTTTACACCGTTATAAAAAGCTGAAGTATTTTTTGCCAAAATGGTAATACCACGCTCACGCTCCAAATCGCCCGAGTCCATAACCCTATCCATAACTTCTTGGTTATCTCGGAATATTCCTCCTTGTTTTAACATTTCATTAACTAAAGTCGTTTTGCCGTGATCAACGTGTGCAATTATCGCCACGTTTCTTATATCTTCTCTTTTCAAAATATTCTCGTCCTTTATTAAATTTTCACAAATTATCCGTCTATTTCATACTAGATAAAACGGCAATTATGGTTTTTGAATCATTAATTTCCCCGTCGTATATCATCTTAACAACTTGTTCTTTATCTATCCATTGACTATGCAAAAACTCATCGTCATCTAAGCGTTGCTTAGACTTTGTCAACCCTACTGCTCGGTAAATTCTTATAACTTCGTTAGTATAAGCGGGCGTTGGATATACGTCGAACATTTTTTCAACACGTTCGGCAACTATTCCACCCTCTTCCTCAAGTTCACGAATAGCCGTTTGCTCTGGGCTTTCGCCGATATTTAACTTACCTGCAGGAATTTCCCAAATTTCTTTTTCATAAGGGTATCTATATTGTTTAACGAGCAAGATTTTACCGTCAACTTCGCAATAGATTGCACTTCCACCACTGTGTTCAACCATTTCCCTTATGGCTGGTTGACCGTTAGGCAGAATAACGTCGTCCTTTCTCAAGGATAAAATTTTACCTTTATAAACGTAGTTTTTGCAAATGGTTTTTTCCTTAAATTGCATCTAAAACGCCCTTTACCAAATCTTCGATTTTTTTCAATTTACCAAAGAAGAAAATCGGATGTGCTTTAACCATGAATTTATACGCAGTAAACGCATAAGATATTGCATCCTTATCTTCACTCGTCAACGTTTCAACTAACATATCAATAATTAAATACATTTCGTTTTTAGCGTTTTCGTTCATTTTGCTAGATAAGATGTTTTGTTTATCTAGGCGCAACATTTCTCTAATTTCCTTAACGTTTGCACCATACGCTTTTAGCGACAATTCTTTTTCTTGTTGCAAACGGATTTGTTCTTCTTCCCTTTCTCTTTCCTTTCTTCTTTCTTCTTGCATTACTGCCTTGATAGGATCTTCAAGTTTACCATCAAGCACGCCTTCCATAAGCGTTTTAACGGCATTTCTGAAAGGTTTAATCATAGAAGTAATGAAGGCGCTGTAACCTGCAGCAAAACTTCCGTCTTCGTAAAAATATTTACTGATAAAATCACTCAAATTGATACGCTTTGAATCCACGTCCAATAAAAAACTAAAGGTAAAAGCAAGCAAATCACGTGAACTTTGTGGAAGCACAAATTCGCCCTTGTCATCAGAAAGATATGGACTTTTAACCAAATATTTCTTTTTTGCTTGTTCATAATCAAAATCAGCTAGGCAATTTTTGAATAATGCTAAAAGAGTTTCCGAAGTTGCAATAGCTTTTAATACAGGCACGATCTTAGTGTCTGCCAAAATATATTTAGATTCAATATAATCGTCTATTCTTTCTATAAATAAATCAAGTTCTTGTCTTTTTGTCAAAATAAAGTACCTCCAAAAAATTTTTACTAATGGTTAAATCTTATAAAACACAATAAGACAAGTGTATTATACCACAATTTTATGAGTTTATAAACTTTTTTTGTCGATATTTTATAAATTTTTGTATAAAGTTCTTTACAAATTTTGTTTTTGTGTTATAATAAATGTTATCAATATGGAGATTGTTCGGTAAAATGCAAGTCAAAGGTGATTCGTCATTAAACAAATTAATATTATTGTTCGTCTTTGACAAGATGGAAGTACCATTATCGGAGAACACCGTTCTCGATATGTGTTGTTCTTCTAACAACTGGCTTGCATATATGGACTGCCAACTTATTTTAAATCAATTATTGGACTGTGGGTGGATTTGCAACATAAGTAATAACCGTGAACCATTGTATAACATAACCCCTGACGGTAGAATTTGTTTAGCAAATTTTTTCATCAACATCCCAGCCTCTACCCGTGAAGAAATTTCCTTATTCATAAAACAGAATCGTACGAAGTATCGCAGAAAACAAGAGTGCGTTGCCGACTATTTTATGAACAAAGATGGAACTTATACGGTATATTTAAAAATTATTGAGCCAGCCCAACCCGTTTTAGAATTAAAACTCGTCGTTCCAACTCGAAAAATCGCAAAGGATATATATAAAAAGTGGGACGAAAAAGCACCTAACGTTTACCGTGGTCTTTATGAAAATCTAGTTGATTAGTTTAGGAGAGTATAATAATGCAAACTTACATGACAAGAGGCACTTGTAGCAGACAAATTTTATTTGACGTAACCGAAGACGATAGAGTAACTAACGTTAAATTTATCGGCGGTTGCAGTGGCAATCTTCAAGCCATTTCTAGGCTTGTTGACGGTAAGCCTATCGACCTAGTAATTTCTACCTTAAAGGGCATCAAATGTAGAAGTAATACTTCTTGTGGTGACCAACTTGCAACGGCACTAGAAAATTACAAGTTAAAAAAAGCAAATCCTGAAAGCAAAAAATAAAAAACGAACACTACAAAGTAAAAAACCTTGCTGTTGCAAGGTTTTTTGTCATTTTTTAACACTTAAACTATATACTTTTATTTTTCTAAAATAACTGTAAAAGGTCCGTCGTTTATTTGGCTAATCTTCATATCTGCGCCAAAAACGCCCTTTTTAACGACCAAGTTTTGTTTTAACAATCCTTCTAAAACGTACTCGTATAACTCGTTTGCTTTATCGGGACTTTCGGCTTCTAAAAAATCAGGGCGATTGCCGTGCGAAGTGTTTGCGTATAAGGTAAATTGTGAAACGAGCAAAATTTCGCCGTTAGTATCGACTATCGACCTATTTATTTTGCCGTTCTCGTCTTCACAAATGCGAAGAGTAGGAATTTTTTTGATAAAATAATCGGCGTTTTCTTTAGTATCCCCTTTTTTAACGCCCAAAAATATTACGTATCCTTTGTCAATTTCCGAGATCAATTTACCGTCCACTTTTAAGTTTGCCGACAAAACTCTTTGAATAACAGCTTTCATATCTTCTCCTTTTAAGTCGTTAATATGATAACATAATCTAAAATATTTGACAAGCATATTATAAAAGGGTTATAATAATTTATAGGTGATTTTATGAGAATTTTAGGAATGGAAAAAATGTCGCTAGTCGATTATGACGGATACGTCTCAGCAACCGTTTTTACAGGTGGTTGTAATTTTTTATGTCCTTTTTGTCATAATTCCCCACTAGTTATCAACCATAAAACTATTGAACAACTACCTACCGATAATGTTATAAATTACCTAAAAAAGCGCCAAGGAATACTTGACGCAGTATGTATTTCTGGTGGCGAACCCACCTTACAAAGCGACCTTGCAAGTTTTATGGAACAGCTTAAAAATCTCGGCTATAAAATCAAGCTTGATACTAACGGAACTAATCCCGAAATGATAAAGCACGTTCATCAAAACGGACTTTGCGATTATTTTGCTATGGATATAAAAAACAACCTAAACGACTATGCAAAAATTATAGGTTTTGATAAATTTGACACAAAAAACGTGCAAAAATCCATAGAATATTTTTTATCAAACGATATAGATTACGAGTTTAGAACAACCTTAATAAAGGAATTCCACGATAAAGAAAACATGAAAAATATTGCTAAGGAAATATCGGGCGCAAAAAAATACTTTTTGCAAAAATTTAAAAACGGTGAAAATTGTATAGACGCATCTTTACTTAACCCTATCGACAATTCGACAGTTTTAGAATTTGTTGAAATTATAACTCCTTACGTTCCTAACGTAAAAACACGTGGCTACGACCTATAAATCGTTCGATAAATAGTTTAAAAAATTAAATCGTATGTGAAAAATTCACATACGATTTTTTGTTTTTCTATTATTTGTTTTTTACGACAAAGCACTTTTCTACACCGTAATACTTCATAACCGAAATGGCGTTTTTATCAATTTGCTCTCCACTTATAACGATAGGAACGGCTGGTGGACAACTTACGTTAATGGATGATAATATTCTTCCTTCTGCATTATCAACGTCTATCAATTCTTCGCTCGAGAAAAGCGCTTGCTTGATACTCATTTTTCTTTCTAAATTTATAGGATTAAAGGTCGGAATTGTTATCATTTCTCTTTTCTCTATATTTGATAAAACCGACTTTAATCTTTGATAATCTTTATCGGTGTTTAATGGCGAAAACATTAAAACCAAATAATTCTTATCGTAATATTCAACTACTATATTTTCTTTTCTTAACATTTGCACAATTTCGGTTGCAAAATAGCCGTAACTATTACAATTAAGGGTAATTTTTAACGGTTCTTGCCCTATTAGTTCAAAACCTAAACCCAAACAAAACTCTTTAATTTTCTCAACCTTTTGTTTGCAAGTTTCAAAAGCGTCCTTATTTTCATAAATATATCTATTCGTCCAGTCGAGCGAACACAATATTAAATAAGAAGGGCTAGTTGATGCAAAAACTTTCATTATCTTTTTTACTTTGTCTTTGCAAAAGTAATCAAAACGCTTATTCACGTGCAAATATGCGCCACCGGTAAGAGTTGGCAACGTTTTATGCGCTGAATCCGAGCAAATATCAGCCCCTAAATTTATAGGGTGCAAATTTTCTTTTAAGAAATTTAAGTAAGCCCCGTGAGCGTTATCAACGGCTAACAAAACGCCGTACTTTTGACATACTTTTGCTATTTTTTCTATCGGAAGCATATTTCCTAAATAGTCGGGACAAGTTAAATATAACGCCGTTGGTAAAACTTGCATTGCTTTTAACTTTTTTTCCACTATAATTTCATCAACTTTCGAACACAAAAAACAAGCGTTTTGTTCAATTATCCACTCCACGTCAACGTCTAAAAGCCCAACTCCGTACAAAAACGAACTGTGAGCGTTTCTCGTCGCTAAAATCAACGGTCTTTGCCCCTTATCGTTTGCATACGCACAAATTAAAGCAATCATCGTCTTTATTGCTAAAGTCGAGCCTTCGGTTGAATAAACTGAAAAATTAGTATTATATAATGCCGAAAGATTTTTTTCGCTTTGATCGATTATTCCTTTAGCGTCAAACAAACTATCAGCGCCGTCTATTTCGGTAATGTCCATTTGCGTGCCTTGAATTTCGCCCTTATGCGCTGGCATATGAAATCTAATGGGGTTAGACTGTTTATATCTATTTACAAAATCTAAAATAGGCGTATTCATTATTCTTCACTATCTAATACTGACAAAGCAATAGCGCACTCCATACGCTTTTTAAAGAGTTCACAACCGTATTTATAAACGCCCCTAACACTCCCCGTCGCATGATAAGCGTTCGCAGAGCAACCACCCGAACAATATAATTTTGCCCAGCAGTCTTTACAGTCAGGTCTTGCATAAACGTTGCAGTCCATAAATTCTTTTGTTATTTCGGTATTGGTCACACCCTCAAAAACGTTGCCGAGCTTAAACTTTTCTTCGCCAACGAATTGATGACAAGGATATAAATCGCCCGTCGGAGTGACTGCCATGTATTCGGTACCCGATCCACAGCCTGAAATTCTCTTATAGATACAAGGCCCACCTTTTAAGTCTATCATATAATGATAGAAGGTAAACGGTTTACCCTTTTGTTTTTGTTCTAGCATCAATTTTGCCAACTCTTCATATTGCGATAAAACGATAGGCAAATCTTCTTTGGTTAATTGGTTTTTATCCCCTTCAGGACAAACCACAGGCTCCATACTAAGTTCGGTAAAGCCGTACTTCAACATCTCTTTAATGTCTTCCACGAAGTCTGGATTAAAGTGCGTAAAAGTACCACGCATATAATAATTTTTATTTTCCCTTGCCTTAACTAACTTTTGGAATTTAGGTAAAATCTTTTCCCAACTTCCCTTGCCGTTATAATCGACCCTATATCTATCGTGAACTTCCTTTCTTCCGTCAAGAGATAACACCACGTTAGACATTTCCTTGTTTGCAAAGTCGATAACGTCGTCGTCTATAAGCACTCCGTTTGTCGTAAGGGTAAATCTAAAGTTTTTGTTTTTTTCTTTTTCTATACTTCTAGCATAACTCACGAGATCTTTTACCACTTGAAAATTCATAAGTGGTTCACCACCGAAAAAGTCAACCTCAAGATTGGTCCTATCCCCTGAATTTTCAATCAAGAAATCCAACGCTCTTTTACCCACTTCAAAAGACATCAACGCTCTTTCGCCGTGATATTTTCCTTGACTTGCAAAACAATACTCACAATTAAGATTGCAAGTATGCGCAACGTGTAAGCAAAGCGCTTTTACTACGCCGGAAGTCTTGGCTTTTAACGCCCCAGCCATACTTTCAAACGTGTCGTTTGAAAATAATACGCCGTTATCTTTTAACTCTTGTATTTGAGCGTAGCATTCTTCTACTTCGGTTTTTTCTATATTTTCATTTTTATATTGGTTAAAGATTTGATTAACAACTTGCTCTTTATCTTTTTGTTCAAATATAGCTATCATGTCGTAAGCCATTTTATCAACCGAATAAACTCCACCCGAACAAGTGTCAAGAACTATATTTTGATTTAATAATTGATATTGATGGACCATAATTTTTCCTTTTAATATAGGCGATATCACAATAAATGGTTGATTCTAAAAGGGTGAATAAAAAACAAGCAAGAGTAGGCAAATGCCCGTAGTCAATAGTTTACATATTGACAAGGGTTTTAACAACCTATTGCGTAGTTTTTTACTTGCACTTTATCAACTATTTGTTGTGATAGAGCCTTAGTAAAAACAAATGCAATACGACTTATGTCATACTGCATTTCTAAATAACGTATTTTTTTATTTCCCGTCGGGAATAGTAAAGCAAAAATAGCCTATTAAAAACTATTTGCTTTCTTTGCTGTTTTCACATTTTTGATTTGCAATACCACAACTTGTTTTACAAGCAGATTGGCAAGAGGTTTGGCATTCTCCACATCCACCCTTTTTTACACTTTCACAAAGATTGCGAGATGCAACAACTTTAATATGTTTCATAATAAATCCTCCAAAGTTAATCTATTAGATATTATAGCATAGGTTTTCGTTTAAGTCAACAAATTATTTATCTTAATGCGCTATCCTATTCTAATTTTCTAAACTTTCTAAGTAAATTGAAGCGTTAGTAGAGGCAATCGCACCGTCAGCAACGGCAGTTGCCACCTGACGAATAGCCTTAGTTCTACAATCGCCAGCAACGAAAAGACCTTCAGTTTTAGTCTTACAGCTTTCGTCAGAGATAATATATCCGTTCTCGTCTAAATCAACCAAGTTTGCAAACGCTTTATTGTCGGGAATTTGACCTATTGCAACGAATACGGCTGGAATTTCGTGAGTTATAATATTTCCGTCTTTATCTTTATATTCTATTGCTTTAAGTTCGTCTTCACCTATAAAGTCTATTACGCTAGTATTAGGTCTAACTTCGATATTTTCTTTAGAGCGAAGCGCTTTAATTAGCATACTATCGCCGAAGAATTTATCGAACAAGGTATAAACGTAAACTTTCTTACAATAACTTGAAAGCAACAACGAATATTGAAGCGCAGTATTCGCATCGCCAATAACAACAACTTCTCTACCCTTATAGAAAGCGCCGTCACAAATAGCGCAATAGTAAACGCCTTTACCCACAAGGTCGTCCCTATTAGATTTTGTTCTTAAGTGCTTGTGCTTAACGCCCGAAGCAATGATGACGCTCTTTGCTTTATATTCGTTAAATTCAGTTTTTATCACGAAAGTCTTGTCGGCTAACTTTTCAATACCGACAGCCTTTTCAATTTCCACTTCACAGCCGAGAGCAGTTATTTGCTCGAATAAGTTATCGGCAAACTGCTCACCACTGATTGCTTTTATAGACGGAAAGTTTTCTAATCTTGGTGAAGTCGCAATTTGACCACCCAAGCTTTCGCTTTCCAAAACCAAAACTTTTTTACTATTTCTCAAAGCGTAGAGTGCGGAAGTCATTCCTGCCGCACCCGCGCCTATTACTATTAAATCGTACATATTAGTTGATACTCTCAATATATTTTCTTATTTCGCTTGCGTTATCGTAAGCGTCAAAACCGTTACCGTTAGGAACTAAAAGGGTTGGGGCTTTTTTAACGCCGAATTTAATGGTTGTATCCTTATCTTCTTCAGCGTTAATAACCGAATATTTTACGCCTGCTTTATCGAGCATCATCTTACTTGTCTTACAGTTAGGACAACCGTTTCTAGTAAACAATATAGGTCCGTCTAATTCTAAAGATGCCGTTCCACTGTTTTTACAAGCGCAACCTTCAACTTCTTTTTGAGTGAACTTAGAGTTTTCAATATCGTAAACCTTTCTATCGCTAAATTCCTTTCTCTTACCATCGTTCCAGTTTTGGATTGGACGATAGTATCCGGTAATTCTACTATATACTTCAGTCTTTTTACCACAAGTTGGACATTCGTAAACTTCGCCTGCGATATAGCCGTGGTCTGAACATACCGAATAAGTTGGGCTCATCGTGTAGTATGGAAGTTTATAGTTTTCAGCAATCTTACGAACGAGATTTGCAGCGCTCTTCCAATCAGGAAGTTTTTGACCTAAGAAGGCATGGAATACCGTTCCTGAAGTGTAAAGCGTTTGTAAATCGTCTTGAATATCGAGAGCCGAGAAAATATCATCTGTGTATCCAACAGGCAAGTGCGAACTGTTAGTATAGTATGGAGCATCGTCCGTATCTGATGCAGTGATAATGTCTGGATATCTCTTCTTATCGTGTTTAGCAAGTCTAAACGAAGTAGATTCAGCAGGAGTTGCTTCTAGGTTATACAAGTCGCCGTATAGTTCTTGATAGTCAGAAAGTTTATTTCTCATGAAGTTAAGAACGTCTTTAGTGAAGTTTTGTGCTTCGGCGTTTGTCAAGTCCTTACCTATCCATCTAGCGTTTAAGCAAGCTTCGTTCATACCAACTAGACCGATTGTTGAGAAGTGGTTGCTGAACGTTCCCAAATATCTCTTAGTATATGGATACAATCCTGCTTCAAGAAGTTTTGTAACGGTATCTCTCTTAACCTTTAATGATCTAGCAGAGATGTCCATCATCTTCTTTAATCTATCGAAGAATTCGTCTTCAGTCTTTGATAAGTATGCAATTCTTGGCATATTGATGGTTACAACACCGATAGATCCCGTGCTTTCACCACTACCAAAGAAACCACCTGATTTCTTTCTTAATTCTCTTAAGTCAAGTCTTAAACGACAGCACATTGAACGAACGTCACTTGGTTCCATATCACTGTTAATATAGTTAGAGAAGTATGGAGTACCGTATTTTGCAGTCATTTCAAACAATAACTTATTGTTTTCAGTTTCCGACCAGTCGAAATCGCTAGTGATTGAGTAGGTTGGAATTGGGTATTGGAAGCCTCTACCGTTAGCATCACCTTCAATCATAATTTCGATGAACGCTTTGTTAACCATAGCCATTTCTTGTACGCAATCTTTATATTTGAAATCCATTTCCTTTCCACCGACGATTGCGTTCATTTCAGCAAGGTCGTTTGGAACTACCCAGTCAAGAGTAATGTTAGTAAATGGAGATTGAGTACCCCATCTTGATGGAGTATTTACGCCGTAAATAAACGATTGGATACATTGTTTAACTTCCTTGTAAGTTAAGCCGTCCACCTTTACGAACGGTGCTAAATAGGTATCGAACGAAGAGAACGCTTGAGCGCCAGCCCATTCGTTTTGCATGATACCTAAGAAGTTTACCATTTGGTTACATAAGGTTGACAAGTGACTAGCAGGAGAAGAAGTAATCTTTCCAGGAACGCCACCTAACCCTTCCTTAATAAGTTGACGAAGTGACCAACCTGCGCAATAACCTGTAAGCATTGAAAGGTCGTGAATATGAATATCAGCGTTTCTGTGAGCAGCGCCAATTTCTTCGTCGTAAACTTCACTTAGCCAGTAGTTTGCAGTAACTGCACCACTGTTTGATAAAATCAAGCCACCTACCGAATAGGTAACGGTTGAGTTTTCTTTAACACGCCAGTCGGCAACCTTTAGATAGTCGTCAACAACCTTTTTGTAGTCAACGATTGTTTCGCCTATATTACGAACTTTTTCTCTTTGTTTACGATAGAGAATATAACTTTTCGCAATATCTACGTATCCCGATTGAATCAAAACTACTTCGGCGCTATCTTGGATATCTTCTACGTTGATTACGCCGTCTTTAATCTTCTTTGAAAAATCTGCAGTAACTTTTAATGCAAGTGTATTTAATATGTCTGCAGTATAATCGATTTGTCTTGAATTAAATGCCTTTGATAATGCCGTCGTAATCTTCGACATGTCAAAATCAACTAATTTACCGTCTCTCTTTCTTACTTGGAACATTACTTTTATCCTCCTAATCTATTCCTTTTGATGTTACGGTACTAATATAACACATCTTATTCTACCTTGTCAACAATTTATGACCATATTTTGTAAATATTTTTTAACTAAACCACAATATATTGTGTTTTGAATAAAAATTGAAATATTTGAATAAATTTGCAAAAGGTGTGATTTTTTGGCTATTTTTCAGTAAAAACCTAATGAAATATTGATTAAAAGGCTAGCATATTTGAAATAAAAATAAAAAAATATACAATATATAGTGAAAATTAACTTGATTTTATACACTAAATATATTAAAATAAATCATGCAATTTTACGGAGAGGTGTCAGAGTGGTCTAATGTGCACGCTTGGAAAGCGTGTGTACGGCAACGTACCGGAGGTTCAAATCCTCTCCTCTCCGCCAAAATATGGGCGTTTGCCCACTTTATAGGGTGTTTTAGACAGTAAACCTGACTAAAACACCTTTGTTTTTATACCCTTTTGACCACTTTTGCACTTTTTCAAAAGCATAAAAACAGACTTTTTGGGGGAAAATTGGGGGAAAACTTAATATTTTTTTAAGGGATTTTATTTAATCCCTTTTTCTTATATATTATAATGTATAAATAAGCTTTTGTGCCTGTTCTTTTTGGAACTCTATTGAAAAGTGAGTATACACGCTACTTGTAATATTTCCTAATGAGTGCCCCGTCCAAACGGCAACGAGTTCATTGTCAACTCCACACTCTCTTGCTCTCGTTGTAAATGTGTGGCGTAAATCTTTTAACGTGTGATTTGGACACAACGCACTAAACTCATCGCCTAATTTTTGTTGACTTACCTTTTTAGGCTTTCCTGTAGCATAAGGTTTATACATAGGAAACATAGGTAAAATTCTATGTTTATTCTTTTGATAGTTCTTTAATTTACCGTTTTCAATCTTTATCGTTTCATCTAATAGACTTTCTTCTATAGTGTTTACTTCACAAGGTCTTACGCCCGAATACAGCATCTTAAGGTACGTTTCTTCAAACCTATGTCCTTTTATCTTTTCAATAAAAGCCTTTTCTTCCTGCCTTGTTAATGCTTGTCCTGTAGTTCTATAATGTTTTGGTATGTATACCGCTTTTATCGGATTCTTTGTTATTATCTCGTTATTGACGGCATAATCAAAAATATTATTGAGTAGCATTTTTATAGTTTCACAAAGCCTTGGTTTTTCATCGTGCAATTTTGATAAGTATGTTTGCAACTCAATCGGCGTAATTTCTTTTATCGGCAAACTTTTGAACTTTGCTAATATATGCAATTTAAACGCATTGCATAAATTTTGATAAGTATTTGCTTTAACCATACGTTTTTTAACATTTTCCATATAAGATATCGCAAATGGGCCAAAAATTGTATTTTTCTTGTTTGTCGGTTTTTCCTTTTCTCTTACCACTGCAAAGTTATGATTCATTTGTATTTCCTGTTCAAATATTTTGAGCCACGCAAATGCTTTTTGTTTTGCCAAGTCTAAACTTTTGCTAGAAAAGCTCATGTCGTACCCATATCGTCTAAAACGAATTTCATAATACTTACCTTTCATTATTCTAATTTTGAAATCTTTTAATCTCGGCATTTTTCTAATCTCCTTTTCTGAAAATTGCAAATCCCTAACGATTTCAAAATTTTGCTCCCCATTTATACTTAATAGTGGATTTAATTTTAACTGTTCCACTATCGTAGTTAGATTCTTTATCTGTTTTAATAATATTTTCTGTTCTTTTAATTCCTTATAATCCAAATCTCCTTATTTTTTATCGTGTGGACGAATTCTCGTTTGAACGTGTTTTAACACAACCACCCTGCCCCTATTTTTATTTCCGTAAGTGGAGGGGCTCGGCTCGTCTAATTCTTCTGGCAGGTCGGCACCATCTTACGG
>SVHP01000034.1 GCA_015055735.1 Clostridiales bacterium
TAATGCCAAAATGTCGTTTACACCATCACCAGTCATAGCGGTAACGTGTCCTGCATCTTTTAATGATTTAACTAAAATTGCTTTTTGTTCAGGAGAAACTCTACCAAAAACTGTATATTTGGTTGCGACTTCGTAAACTTCTTGGTCACTTAATCCTTCAAGGCTGATATATTTTTCAGCATTTTCTATACCAACTCTTTTAGAAACTTCAGAAACGGTAAGGGGATTGTCACCCGAAATAACTTTTATAGCAACGCCGTTATCTTTGAACCATTGTACTGTTGTTATGGCGTCTTCACGAATGCTATCGGCAATTATTATAAGCGATTTTGCCACGAAGTTGTGGGGGATATAATCTTCGGTTAAATATTCATTCGAGTTTGCAAGAACAAGTACTCGCATACCTTTTTTTGCAAAGTCATCTATTTTTTCTTTATACTTATTATATTCTTCTTTATCTAAAATAAATTCTGGTGCGCCAAAAGCGTATGTTCCCATATTCTCAAACGAAACAGCCGATAATTTTCTTGCCGAGTTAAAGTGTAAAACTTGAATAGGGGAAAAAGAACATTTTTCACCGAATTTATTTAATAATGCTATTGCTGTTTGGTTGTTGTCTTTTAAAGCAAATAGCATAGAACTTATGATGTCTTTAGGGTTTATATTTTGGTCTACTAGATTGATTAAGTCCGTGACCAACATTTTTCCATCGGTAATAGTACCGGTTTTGTCAAAACAAATGGTATCTACACGAGCAAGCATTTCGAGTGAATATAAATCTTGTACGAGAGTATTATGTTTAGCTAATTTTATTATTCCTACAGCGAGGGCAACACTAGTTAATAAAAACATTCCCGCAGGGATCATTCCTATAACGATTGTGGATGTCCCCAAAACGGCTTCGTTAATATTAGTATTGTAAACAAATATTGAACGTAAAATTGATGCTGTTGCAATAGGTATTATAATGAAACTAATAACTTTTATTATGAGCTTTAACGCACCCATAATTTCCGATTGTGGTTTTTTATATTCTTTTGCTTTTGCCGAAAGTTTTTCAACGTAATTGTCTTTTCCAACCTTTATTGCTTGAACTGTACACGTTCCACTAGTAATAAAACTTCCCGCTAATAGGTTGTCGTTTGCTTTCTTTTTTATAGCAACTGATTCGCCGGTTAGTAACGATTCGTTAACTTCAATATCTCCTTGCAAAATTAAGCAGTCAGTAGGGATTTGATCTCCTATTCCAAGAAGAATTATATCGTCTAAGACTATTTGCTGAGATAGGATTTCTTCTTGTTTACCATTTCTAATAACTTTTATGGCTTTTAATGCAATAAGAGATAGTTTATCGATACAATGTTTTGCTCTAATTTCTTGTATTATACCAATAGTAATATTGGTTAAGTAGAAAAAAACAAAAAAGAAATTAGAAAATGGTGCTTTGGTTACTAATAGGGCAATAAAACAAATTAAGCCCAATAAATTAAAAAACGTGCAAACGTTATTTACGAAAATATTCAAATATGACTTAGAATATTTTTTATTTACGTTATTAACTAAACTACACTCAAATCGTTTAGCGACTTGAGTGTCAGTTAGTCCAAAATCCATCGAAGGATTATATCTTTCTATATTTTCGTTTAAAGGTTGTTTTTTCATAATAAAGCCTTAAAATTTATTATAGGATAATGTTGATTAATCTCTTTGGAACAATAATTAGTTTTTTGATAGTTTTATCTTGTAATTCGCTTGCTAATTTTTCATCTTTAAATAAAATTTCTCTTATTTGCTCTTCGGTCACTTCGTTTGGAATCATGATTTTAGCTTTCATTTTACTGTTAATTTGAACTGCAACTTCTATTTCATCTAAAACGAGTGCGCTTTCGTCACAGATAGGGTACTTTGTGGTAAAAATTGAAGATTTATTACCTAAAATTTCCCAAATTTCTTCAGAGAAGTGAGGTGCGCAAGGCGCAAGTAATTGTATTAAAGTCTTAAAGCATGACTTGAATACATTGTGGTTTTTAGTTTCTAAAGCATCGTACTTTGTTAAAGCGTTTAATAATTCCATTAGACGAGCAACTGCAGTATTGAAAGAGAAAGAATCCATATCTCTATCAACGTTCTTAACAGCGTAATTAGTTGCGTATAAAAGCGCTTTTTCTTCCTTTTCAATCTTATTATATTTTGATTGTGGTGGTTGTATAACTTTATCAGCAAGTCTTTCGATTCTGTCTAAGAATTTAGTAATAGCCTTAATTCCGTCGTCACTCCATGGACCACCTTCGGTGTATGAGAAACCAAACATCAAATACAAACGTAAAACGTCAGAACCATGTTCTTGTACGTATGGATCTGGGGCAATAATATTGCCTTTAGATTTACTCATTCTTTGACCGTCAGGTCCTAAAATAATACCTTGGTGTACAAGAGATTTGAATGGTTCGTCAAAGTTTAGATAACCCATATCTCGTAATGCTTTAGTAATAAAACGAGCGTATAATAGGTGCATACAAGCGTGTTCAGCACCACCAACGTATTTATCGACAGGAAGCATTTTGTTTATTATTTCTGGGTTAAATGGTTCTTTATCGTTTTGAGAATCTGGATATCTTAGGTAATACCAACTAGAACATACGAAAGTATCTAAAGTATCAGGATCACGTTTAGCAGGTGCACCACAAATAGGGCAGGTTGTATTCATGAATCCTTCGTGTTTAGCAAGAGGAGATTCTCCGTCTGGGGTAAACTCAACGTCGTATGGTAGTTTTACTGGTAGTTGGTCGTATGGGACAGGGACTGTGCCACATTTGTCGCAATAAATTACAGGGATTGGAGCACCCCAATAACGTTGACGAGAAACTAGCCAGTCACGCAATCTATAGTTAGTTTTGTGTTCGGCTTTTCTATCTTTTACAAGTTTATTAATGATAGCCTTTCTTGCTTCTTCGCTAGATAATCCGTCAAAACCAGGGCTATTAATAACGATTCCGTCTTCGGTAAATGGTAGAGTATCATCACAGCTTGCACCTTTAACAACTCTGTTGATAGGTAAATCATATTTTTGGGCAAAAGCAAAATCTCTATCATCGTGAGAAGGAACACCCATAACTGCGCCTGTTCCGTAAGAATAAAGCACGTAATCGGCTACGAAAATTGGAACTGATTTACCGTTTATGGGGTTAATTGCATTATGTCCGATATAAACGCCGGTTTTTTCACGAGTGGTAGAAAGTCTATCGATTTCATTACTCTTTGATGCTTCAAAAACGTATTGTTCAACAGCGCTTTTTTGTGCTTTTGACGTAAGTTTTTCAACGAGAGGATGTTCAGGTGCTAATACAACGTATGAAACTCCGAATAGGGTATCGGCACGTGTTGTGAAAACCTTGAACTTATCGCCACTTTCAGCAGTGAATTCAATTTCTCCACCTGAAGATTTGCCTATCCAATTCTTTTGCATTAATTTTGTTTTTTCTGGCCAGTCTAAAGTGTTTAAGCTTTGTAATAATTCTTCAGCATAATCGGTAATTTTGAAAAACCATTGTGTTAAATTTTTCTTTACGACGATTGAATTACATCTTTCGCATTCGCCATTTATTACTTGTTCGTTTGCAAGAACTGTTTTGCAACTTGGACACCAATTAACAGGCGCTTCCTTTCTATAAGCAAGTCCTTTTTCAAACAATTTTAAGAACAACCATTGTGTCCATTTATAATAATCTTCATTACAAGTTTTAATTTCTGCGCTCCAATCAAACATTGCGCCCATTTCACTTAGGGTTTGTTCCATGTTTTCAATGTTTTTCATTGTAGAGTCTTGTGGGTGAATACCAGTCTTTATGGCATAGTTTTCAGCAGGAAGACCGAAAGCGTCAAATCCCATAGGTTGGAATACTTCATAACCTTTCATTTTTTTATAACGAACAAAACTATCGGTTGGTCCATAGTTGTACCAATGTCCTAGGTGAAGTTTTGCTGCCGATGGGTAAGAGAACATTTCTAGACAATAATATTTCTTGTCCATATTTTTTGGGTTGAAATTTGCTAACTTTTCTTTTTCCCATATCGATTGCCACTTTTTCTCAATTTTTTTGATATCCATAAATTGAATATGCCTCCGTTAGTGTATATATACTTGTTAAAACAAAGTAATTATATACTTTTATAACTATTTAGTCAAGAAATAAACGCCTAAAAAGAAAAAATTGCCGAAATTGTATTAGGATAAAGCAATTTATAAGTATGGTTGGTTATTTTTTTATTTTATTTTTGTTTAATATTAATCATTATGCAAAATTCAAAGTAAAAAACTAATTAAAATAGGTATAATTATGTCTGACATAATATCTTTGAATAAATAAAAGTTTACGCTATTTATGATCTAAAAATTTTCTTTAATTTTAACCTCCAAAAATGGTAGATAGTAAGTTATGTAAAATCTTCGATTTTTCAAATAAAAAACGGGTTAAAAATAGATAAATAGTTGACATTATTCTTTTAAAGTTATATAATTATAAAAAAATACGAAGGGTCAAACTATGAAAAAAGCGCTTTTTTACTGCAGTTACAAATACTTTTACTATTATTTTAGATAGATTTTGTTTGTAGTGCGGTATAAAGTGGTTTAACTGTATAATTTATGCCGTCACAGTGCTTGTGGCGGTTTTTTGTTAGGAGGTATATATGGTTGTTGCTTATGTGATTTTAGTCTTGTATGTGTTGTCGATGGTGGCAATTACTATTTATTCCAAAAATCGTACCCGTTCTGTTAATGATTTTTTAATGGCAGGAAAAAAAGGGCTTAATGGTTGGATGAGTGCTTTTGCTTACGGAACTACATATTTTTCAGCTGTTATTTTTATTGGTTATGCAGGTAAGTTTGGTCAATCATATCAACTCGCAGCAACTTGGATAGGAATCGGTAATGCCTTTATTGGTTCATTGCTTGCTTGGAAAGTGCTTGCAAAAAGAACTAAAGTGATGACTCACCGTTTAGATACTAAAACTATGCCTGAATTTTTTGAAAAGAGATACGAAAGTACTAAATTAAAGATTTTTTCTGCAATTTTAATTTTTGTCTTTTTAATCCCTTATTCAGTTTCAGTTTATAATGGTTTGAGTAATTTGTTTGAAATGGTTTTTGGCATACCAGGTTGGGCTATAATGCTAATCCTTGCTGGTATTACTGCATTATATTTATTTTTTGGTGGGTATTTTGCGACTGCGCTTTCAGATTTTGTTCAAGGCATTATTATGCTTATCGGTGTAGTTTTAATGGTTTTATTCTTCCTAAAAAGCGAATATGTAAACTGGGATATATCAACCCTTAGATGGTTTACTTTTTCTAGCGAAAAAACAGGATTATTTGGCGATACCGTCTCTCTTATTTCCTTAATATTTTTAACGTCTTTTGGCGTTTGGGCTTTGCCACAAACTATACACAAATACCACACGGTTAGAGACGATAAAGCAATAAATCAAGGAATGATTGTAAGCACTGTGTTTGCATTAATTATAGGTTTTGGTGCTTATTTTACAGGTGGTTTAAGTCAATTAGACGGTTTTTCTCAAAGTCTTACTAACGTTGGATCTGATGACGTTATACCGACTATGTTGAAGTTATTAGGACAACCTTGGCTACTAGGTATTATAGCGGTTTTAATTTTATCGGCTAGTATGTCAACGCTTTCTTCAGTTTCTTTATCTAGTGCATCGGTTGTTGCTATCGATTTGTACAAAGGTAAAATAAACAAAAATGCAAGCGACAAAAAAGTTAATACTATTATGAGAGTTTTATGCCTTATTTTTGTTGCGATTTCCGTTATTCTTGCAATTTTGAACGATATATATCACATTTCGGCGATAGCATACTTAATGGGGTTAAGTTGGGGCGTTTTAGCAGGTTGTTTCTTAGGACCATACGTTTTAGGTTTGGTTTGGAAAAGAACAACGCGTACTGCTACTTGGGTTTCGATAATAACCTCTTTAGTTATGACAGTAGTTTTAATCATTGTTTTCGGCTATGCGAAATTAGATTTTAATGGTCCGTTCGAACTTGCAATTCAAAATGGTATAAATAGTTCGCCTTTAATCGGTTCTATTTGTATGTGCTTATCAATAATTTTAACTTTTATAGTTAGTTTGTGTACGAAAGCACCATCAAAGGAAACAATACAAAAAGCATTTGAGAATAAAGAATAATTATCATTTTTATAAGAAGGAGAAATATGATTTGGTCTAAAGAAGAGACTCTTTCAAGACAAGAAATTGAAGCAATTCAACTTGAAAGACTGCAAGAAACTGTAAATAGGGTTTACGAAAAAGTACCTATGTATAGACAAAAAATGATTGACAAAGGTATTAAACCTAGCGATATTAAATCTTTAAAAGATTTGGCAAAATTACCTTTTGTTACTAAACAAGACATGAGAGATTCTTATCCTTTTGGATTGTTTGCAGTACCAAAAGAACAATTAGTTAGAATTCACGCATCAAGTGGTACGACTGGTAAGCCAACGGTTGTTGGTTATACTGCTAACGACTTAAAAGTTTGGACTGAATGTGTATCTAGAATCGCTTGTATGGGTGGAGCGATGCCTAGTGACGTTGCTCAAATTTGTTTTGGGTATGGTATGTTTACGGGTGCATTGGGTTTGCATTATGGTTTAGAAAATATCGGTGCTACGATAGTTCCGTCTTCAACGGGTAATTCGGAAAAACAAATCATGTATATGAAAGATTTTGGAACTACTTTGCTTGTTGCAACTCCTTCATATGCGTTAAGACTTGCCGAAGTTGCTAGAGAAATAGGCGTTAATCCTAAAAAGGACTTGAACGTAAAAATAGGTCTTGTAGGAAGCGAACTTTTGACCGATGCTATGAGAGAAGAAATGCATAAAGCTTGGGGCGAAGATATGTTAGTAACTTCAAATTATGGCATGAGCGAACTTATGGGACCAGGTGTATCAGGTGAATGTGAATACTTAGATGGTATGCATATTAACGAAGACTTTTTTATTCCTGAAATAATTAATCCGGAAACAGGCGAAGTACTACCTATTGGGGAAAAGGGAGAATTAGTTATTACCTGTATCAAAAAAGAAGGTATTCCACTTATTCGTTATAGGACAAAAGATATAACTAGACTTATATACGAACCTTGTAAATGTGGAAGAACCTTTTGTAGAATGGAAAATTTATCGGGAAGAAGTGACGATATGCTTAAAATTCGTGGGGTAAACGTTTTCCCAAGCCAAATTGAAGAAGTAATTTTAAGTTTTAATGAACTAGGCCCACATTATGAGATTATCGTAACTAGAGAAGGTTACGTTGATAAATTAGAAATTAGAGTTGAGCTTACGCATACAACCGACTCGTTTGCAGTTTTAGAAAAGATTACTAACGCCGTTAGGGCAAAACTAAAAACCATGTTAGGACTTGATGCAAAAGTTAAATTAGAGTCTCCAAATACACTTCAAAGATTTGAAGGGAAGGCTAAAAGAATAAAGGATTTAAGAGGATAATAGTATGAGTGATAAAATTATTATGCTTGGAAACGAAGCGATTGCTCGTGGTGCATATGAAGCAGGTGTTAAAGTATCTAGTGCATATCCTGGTACTCCAAGTACGGAAATTAGCGAAAATTTAGCAAAATATCAAGAAGTATATACCGAATGGGCTCCAAATGAAAAAGTTGCTTTAGAAGTTGCATTCGGTGCATCTTTTGCAGGAGTTAGAAGTCTTGCGTGTATGAAACACGTTGGTTTAAACGTTGCAAGCGATCCACTATATACTTTTTCTTATACGGGTGTCAATGGTGGTAACGTTATCGTTGTAGCAGATGATCCTGGTCTTGCAAGTTCACAAAATGAACAAGATACAAGAATGATTGCTCGTGCAGCGCACGTTCCTGTAATCGAACCGTCAGATAGTATGGAAGCAAAGGAATTTATCAAATTTGCTTACCAAATAAGTGAAAAATACGATACTCCTGTAATTCTAAGAACGACTACTAAACTTTCTCACTCTCAAAGTATCGTTGAACTTTGCGATAGAAAGGAAGTTGAAGATAAACCTTATGAAAGACAGGTAAGAAAATACGTAATGATGCCTGCTTCAGCTATTGGTAGACACGTCGTTGTTGAAGAACGTGATAATAAATTAGCCTTAGACGGATGTGATTTTCCTATAAATAAAATGGAAATTAACGATAAAAAGATAGGATTTATTACGGCCGGTGTTGCTTATCAATACGTTAAGGAAGTTTGTCCAAATGCGAGCGTGTTAAAATTGGGATTAGTAAATCCATTACCAAAAAAGCTCATTGAACAATTTATTCAACAAGTTGACACCGTTTACGTATTCGAAGAATTAGAACCTGTAATTGAAGAACAAGTTAGAGCTTGGGGATACGAAGTTAAGGGAAAAGAATTGTTTACAAGACAAGGCGAATATAGTGCGTCACTACTTAAAAAAGCAATTTTTGGTCAAAACGATATAGTTTTTGACAAAAAAGATGCGCCAAATCGTCCTCCGATTTTATGCCCAGGCTGTCCACATAGAAGCGTATTCTCTGTGTTAAACAAATTAAAAATACATGCAGCAGGAGATATCGGCTGTTATACGTTGGGGGCAGTTGCTCCACTTGGCGTTATTGACAGTACTCTTTGCATGGGTGCAAGTATATCTACTTTACACGGAATTGAAAAGGCAAGGGGTAAAGACTTTATTAAAAATTGGGTTGCAGTTATTGGCGACTCAACCTTTTTGCATACTGGTATAAACTCTTTAATAAACTTAGCGTATAATAAGGCTACTGGAACTGTTATTATTTTAGATAATCGTACTACAGGTATGACTGGACACCAAGAACACGCAGCAACTGGTAAAACCTTAAAAGGAGAGCCTACAAATGCCATTGATCTTGAAGTATTGTGTAAAGCAGTTGGGGTAAATAACGTTGTTACCATTGATGCATTTGATATTGTTACTCTAGAAAAAACTATTAAAGCATCAGTTAATGGTGATGAACTTACTGTTATTATAGCAAAAGCACCTTGCGCTTTACTTAAAGGTCAAAAATTCCCATACGTTTGCAATTGCGATGAGAGTAACTGTAAAAAATGTGGAATGTGCTTAAAGATTGGTTGTCCTGCAATTACAAAGCAAGAAAACGGAACCATTAAAATAGATGAAACTATGTGTAATGGTTGTGGACTTTGCAAGAGTTATTGCAAATTTAACGCTATAAATAAGGTGGAAAGATAATATGAAAGAATTGAATATTATGGTTGTAGGAGTAGGTGGACAAGGCACGCTTTTAACGAGTAGAATAATTGGAAAGACAGCTCTTAAAGCAGGTTTTGACGTTAAACTTTCAGAAGTTCACGGAATGGCTCAACGTGGTGGTAGCGTTGTAACTTTTGTTAGATTTGGCGAAAAAGTTAACGAACCTGTCGTAGAAGAAGGCTCAGCCGATATAATAATTTCATTTGAAAGGTTAGAAGCTTTGAGATACTCACATTTTTTGAAAAAAGATGGGATTATGATTGTTAACGATTGTAGGATTGATCCTATGACGGTAGTCGTAGGGGCAAGTTCTTATCCTGAAAATATTATCGAAGAATTAAAAAAGGAACACACCGTTTATTCTATTGACGGTGGAGCAATAGCAAAAGAATTAGGAAATAGTAAAGTACTTAATTCGGTTGTTTTAGGGCTTTCTGCAAAACATATTGGTTTTACTAAAGAAGAGTGGCTTGAAATTGTTAAAACAACAGTTCCTGCAAAAACTATTGAAATTAACGAGAAAGCATTTATGCGTGGGTATGAGTGCTAATTTCGTTTGGAGGTATTATATATGATTTGGAATGAAGCAAAAGAATGTATGAGTCGTGACGAGCTTAGTGCGCTTCAAAGTTCGAGGTTGGTCAAACTTGTTGATTACGTGTATCATAACGTTGAATTTTACCGTAAGAAAATGCAAGCCCTTGGACTTTTACCAGGGGATATTAAGAATATCGAAGATATCGTTAAGTTGCCTTTTACAACTAAAGACGATTTAAGAGAGAATTATCCGTTCGGCTTATTTGCAGTGCCACGATCTCAAGTAGTTAGAGTGCATGCATCAAGTGGTACGACGGGTAAAGCAACGGTTGTTGGTTATACTAGGCGAGATATTGACGTTTGGGCTGAATGCGTTGCAAGATGTATGGCTATGGCTGGGATAACGAGAGAAGATACAATACAAGTTGCGTATGGATACGGATTATTTACGGGTGGTCTTGGAGCGCATTACGGCGCTGAAAAAATCGGTGCAATGGTTGTGCCTATGAGTACCGGAAATAGTAAAAAACTTACTACTATGATGGTTGACTTTGGGGCTACCGCTATTGCTTGTACACCGTCATATCTTTTGCACTTAACCGAAATTTTGGAACAAGAAGGCTTGATAGAACAATTAAAACTTAAAAAAGCTATTTGTGGCGCAGAACCTTGGACAGAAAAAATGCACAAGGAAATTGAAGAAAGATTACATATTTCTGCTTTTGATATTTATGGGCTAAGTGAAATTATGGGACCTGGCGTTGCTTGTGACTGTGAATTCCATAAAGGTTTGCACGTTTGTGAAGATCATTTCTATCCAGAAGTTCTTGATTCAGCAACGATGAAACCACAAAAGGCAGGTGAAACAGGCGAATTAGTATTTACAACATTTACTAAAGAAGCGTTGCCTTTAATTAGATATAGAACCAAAGACTTGACTAGCATAGATTATTCTACTTGTGAATGTGGGAGAACGAGCGCAAGAATTAGTAGATTTAAAGGTAGGGTTGACGATATGCTTATTATTCGTGGCGTAAACGTTTTCCCAAGTCAAGTTGAAGCTGCTCTTATCGACGTTGAAGAAGTTTCTCCACACTATATGATTATAGTAGATAGAGTAAATAATTTAGATACTTTAGAAATTCAAGTCGAGCTAAATCCTAAGTATTATACTGACGAAATTAGAGTACTAGAAGGTCTAAACAAAAAGATTACTCACGTATTAAACCAAGCTTTAGGGCTTAACCCAAAAGTTAAACTTGTAGAACCACAAACTTTGAACAGAAGTGAAGGTAAATCAGTTCATGTTATTGATAAAAGAAAATTATATTGATAGGAGGATATATAAATGGTAGCAAAACAATTATCGGTTTTTATCGAAAATAGACAAGGTAGACTTGGTGAAGTATTAAACGTTTTAAAAGAAAACGATATCAATATTTTATCTTTAAGCCTTGCTGATACAACTGAATACGGTCTTTTAAGACTTATTGTAAACAATCCTGAACTAGGAAAAGAAAAATTAACTGAAGATGGCTTTTCGACTATTTTAACTGACGTTATCGTGCTAAAGATAACTCATCAATCGGGCAGTTTACAAGGCTTGTTGAAGATTTTATCCGACAACAACGTAAACGTTGAATATATGTACGGACTTTCTATTGATGGTGAAGAGGCGTCGGTAGTATTAAAGACTTCAAACGTTGAAATGGCAGAACTTGTTTTTAAAAATCAAGGCGTAAAAACTTTATCTTCAAAGGAAATTGAAAAATTATAATGCTTATTGATTTTCATACACATATTTTTCCAGAAAAAATTGCGCAATCTACAATAAACGCACTAGCGAACAAATCGGGAACTACACCACATACTGACGGTACTGTTGACGGTATGTTGAAGGCTTTAGAACGTGCTAGTGCTGATATTGCTGTTACGTTACCGGTATTGACTAAAGCATCACAATTTGATAGTGTGACAAAATTTGCTATTTCAGTTAACGAAAGATTTGCTAATGCTACAAAAAAACTTATTTCTTTTGCTGGAATGCACCCTGATTGTGACGACGTTGACGCTAAATTAAAATATCTTAAGAGCGTTGGGATAAAAGGGATAAAAATTCATCCTGATTATCAAGCGACTTTCTTTGATGATCAAAGATATATAGATATCATCAAATGCGCTAAAAAATACGACTTAATAGTAGTCACTCATGCAGGAATTGACGCTGGATATATGGATCAGCCTGTAAGATGTTCTATTGACAGAGCGCTGAAAGTTATTGAACAAGTTAATTACGATAAGCTTGTTTTAGCGCATTTTGGGGCTAATAGGTTGTGGGAAGAAGTTGAAAGACAAATAGCAGGTAAAAACGTTTATATTGATACGGCTGTAACCTTACCTTACATAGATAAGAATACGTTTTTAACTATTTTAGAAAAACATGGTGTGGATAAAATCTTATTTGCAACCGATTGTCCATGGGGCGATATTAAAGAAGGTTATGAAATCTTAAAGTCTTATCAACTAGATAAAGACGTTTTTGATAAAATTACTCATAAAAATGCCTTAAAATTATTAGGGATATAGGAGAAATATATGCAATACAATGAAAAATCTTTTGCACTTGGCAGTAAGCGTTCTATAATAAGAGAAATATTTGAATATAGTAAAACTCGTGCGAACGAGATAGGTAAAGAAAACGTTTTTGATTTCAGTTTGGGGAATCCTAGTGTTGAGCCACCTAAAGAAGTTATCGATGCAGTTAAAGAGCTTATAAATATTGATAATCAAACGCTTTTGCACGGTTATACGTCTGCACAAGGTGATTTGAGGGTAAGAACCGTTGTTGCAAATAATATAAATCAAAGATTTAACGTAAATCTTTCGCCAAACAATATATATATGACTTGTGGTGCGGCTGCTTCGCTTTCTATTTGCTTAAAAGCAACGTTAAACGACGGGGATGAATGTGTTGTTTTTGCGCCATTCTTTACTGAGTATAGAGTTTTTGTTGAAAATGCAGGTGGAAAGTTAGTTATTTCAAACCCAGCAAGCAATTTACAAATTGACGTAAAAGATTTTGAAAGTAAAATTACCGAGAATACTAAGGCTATTATATTAAATTCGCCAAACAATCCTAGTGGCGTTGTTTATAGTGAAGAGATAATAAAATCCGTTTGCGAAATATTAGAAAGAAAACAAAAGGAATATAATAAAGTTATTTATTTGATTACTGACGAGCCTTATAGAGAACTTGTTTACGGTGATATTTTCGTTCCATATTTAATGAATTACTATGACAATACTTTGGTTTGTTATTCGTATTCAAAATCATTGTCATTACCTGGAGAAAGAATAGGGTATATTGCTGTTAATCCAAAAATGCAGGATAGCGATAAAGTATATTTAGCAGTTTGTGGTGCAGGAAGAAGCCTAGGATACGTTTGTGCTCCAAGTATGTTTCAACAAGTCGTTGCAAAATGCATAAATGCAAAAGTTAATATTGAAGCGTATAAGAAAAATAGAGATTTACTTTATAATAGTTTACTTGAATATGGTTATGATTGTGTAAAACCAGACGGTGCATTTTACCTATTTGTAAAATCTCCTGATGGAGATGCTTATTCGATGTATGAAAAGGCAAAAGAAAAAGAAATTCTAGTTGTACCTTGTGACGATTTTGGTGTAAAAGGTTACGTTAGAATAGCATATTGTGTAGATTATGATAGAATTAAAAACTCCCTCCCAGGATTTAAAGAGCTTGCAAAAGTATACAATCTTATATAAAAGCATTGAAAAAAGTCCACTTTGTAAGTGGACTTTTTTTGTATAAACATTGTTGTTTATTTTGCAGTTAATTCGTAGAGGTTAGCCTTATAGCTATCCATAGATTGTGAAATAATTTTAAGCGCTTCATCTTTATCTGAAACTAAGTCAACGGTAGTTTGTTTGTTTTCTAGTTGCTTATAAACAGAGAAGAAGTGTTTCATCTCGTCAAAAACGTGTTTTGGTAGGTCGTTGATGCTCTTGTATGTATTATAGTTAGGATCAGTATCAGGAATTGCTATAATTTTTTCGTCAACGTCACCACTATCGTCCATAATGATAACTCCGATAGGGTAGCACTTAACTAAGCTCATAGGTATTAAACTTTCTGAACATAAAATCAATACGTCTAAAGGGTCGTTATCAGCGGCAAGAGTATGAGGAATAAATCCATAGTTTGCTGGGTAGTGGGTAGAAGTGTATAAAATTCTATCTAGACGCAATAATCCCGTCTTTTTATCCATTTCATATTTTTGTTTAGAGCCTTTGCTTATTTCTACAACGGCAATAAATTCTTCGGGTTTAATTCTGTTACTTTCGATATCGTGCCAAATATTCATAATTAACTCCTTATGTTGTTGTGTTGTTATTTTAGCATTATTTTGCTTAAAATGCAAGTTTTTTATATATATTTTACATTTTTACAAAAAGAATTTAAGAAAAAAGCCATAATAATTTGCACAAAATACAAATATTTGATATAATAATCATTATGGTTAAGGTATTTTATTCGGATATCACAAATTGTGAGTATAGTCAAGTAGAGGTCGATAATTTCCATATGTTGCGTAAGGACTACGTAAATAGCATTCAAGATATGGATAGAAAACGTCAAAGTGCGTTCGTATGGATGTTGTTGCAAAAAGTATTGTCGGATATAAACGTGTCGGGCAATTTTTCTGTTGACTCAAAAGGTAAATGGCGAATTATCGAAGGTGGAGCAAAATTTTCTATTGCTCATTCGGGAAATATTGTTGCCGTTGCAGTTGGCGATGCTGAATTTTTGGGGATAGACGTTGAGAAGATTTCTGAAAAAGTTTTAAAATTAGAAAAAAAACTCGGCGACTACAAACCTGTTAATATGTCTAATATTGAACATATTACTAGGGAATGGACCAAAAAGGAAAGTGCGTTTAAGGCAGGTAAAAAATGCGAATTTTATAGTAGAAAAATATACGATAAAAATGGCGAAGAATATTTTTTAACCTTGTGCGCAAAAGATAAGTGTGAAGATTTTTGTTACGTAGATTTTAAGTCATTGTATAAGTTTTAACCATTGCGTTATAAATATAAATTCATAATGATAAACATTAGATAGCAGTAATAATTATAGAGGTGATATTATGAGTGATTGTTCGCATGATTGTTCTTCTTGCAGTAAGGATTGTGCTGAAAGAAAGGACTTTAGAGAAAAACAAAATGAATTAAGCAACATTAAAAAGGTTATAGGTATTGTTAGTGGAAAAGGTGGCGTTGGTAAATCTTTTGTGACCTCAACGCTTGCTGTTTTAACAAAACGAAAAGGTTTTAAGACAGCGATTTTAGATGCTGATATTACGGGACCTTCTATACCTAAGATGTTTGCCGTTAATAAAAGGGCCGAGGCGCTTGATGATAAGTTTTTACTACCTGTTATTTCAAAAACAGGTATAGAAATGATGTCTATTAACCTTTTGTTAGAAAATGATAATGATCCAGTGGTATGGCGTGGCCCTGTAATTGCAGGCGCAGTTAAGCAATTTTGGACGGACGTAGTTTGGAATGAAGTGGATTATATGTTCGTAGATATGCCTCCAGGAACTGGGGACGTTCCTTTGACGGTTTTTCAATCGCTTCCTGTGGACGGAATAGTTGTTGTCGCTTCTCCTCAAGAACTTGTTTCAATGATAGTTGGAAAGGCTGTTAAAATGGCGAACATGATGAATATTCCTGTTTTAGGGATAGTTGAAAATATGTCTTATTTTGAATGTCCTGATTGTAAAAAGAGAATAAATATTTTTGGCGAAAGTAAGATTGATAAAACTGCTAAAGAATTTGGAATAGAAAACGTTGCAAAATTACCAATAAATCCTGAATTTGCAAAACTTTCGGATAATGGTGCAATAGAAAACTTTGAAGGTAATTACTTAGATAATATACTAGATGCAATTATAAATAACTAATGAGAGCGTTTTATGAATAAATCGAATAATAAAGATAATTTTGGACAAGCAGTTCAATCAAATAAAGGTGGTTTTACAGGTAAGTTAGGCTTTGTTCTTGCCGCTTCTGGTTCAGCAGTTGGATTAGGAAACTTGTGGAGATTTCCTTACTTAACAGCACAATATGGTGGTGGTGCTTTTATACTTTGTTATGTGCTGCTTGCCGTATTTTTTGGCTTAGTTATGCTTATGCTTGAAATCGGTATCGGTAGGAACACTGGTAAAAGTGTTATAGGAGCATTCCCTTTACTAAATAAAAAGTTTAAGTGGATGGGGTATTTGTCAATTTTAGCGCCACTTATAATTGTACCTTACTATTGTGTTATTGGTGGTTGGGTATTAAAATATGCGTTTGCTTATATTTCAGGTGCTGAAGGTATAATAGGTGCTAATATTACGCCCGAAATTACTAAAAATTTCTTTAATGCTTTTGTTACAGATCCTTGGCAACCATTGATATTTTTCTTAATTTTTGCTGCCGTAACAATCCTTATTGTTTGTTTAGGTGTTCAAAAAGGAATAGAAAAAATGAGCAAAATTTTAATGCCAGCACTAGCGGTCATTGCTGTTTTTTTAATGTTTTACGTGCTTTGCCAAGAAAATGCGCTTAAAGGTTTAGAATTTGTTTTAGTTCCTAAATTTGAAGATATAACGTTTAATACTTTGTTAGGCGCAGTAGGACAGTTATTTTATTCGTTGTCAATCGGTATGTGTATTATGATAACCTACGGTTCATATATGAAAAAAGACGTTAATATTAAATCATCGTCACTTCAGATTGCGATTTTTGATAGTGCTTTTGCTTTTATCGCATCACTTATAATTATTCCTGCAGTATTTGCGTTTGGTGGTGGGGAATCGGCTTTGCAAAATCAAGGCACTTCACTTATGTTCGTTCAGTTAACAAACGTGTTTAATAATTTACCTGGTGGTCAAATTATTGGTGTTTTATTTTTTATTTTGGTATTCTTTGCTGCTGTTACTAGTTCCGTTTCGTTAGTTGAAACAATCGTTGCTGCATTATGTGAAAATAAGAAGATAAATAGAGTGCTTGCATGTATAATAGTTTTTGCTGTAATTATCGTTTTAGGTACTTTGTCTTCTTTAGGTAATGGCACTTTATCAAGTTTTAAAATTGCAGGCAAATCTATCTTAGATGCATTTGATTTCTTGGCTAATAATATAATTATACCAGTGGTGGCGATAACAACTTGTCTTTTTGCAGGATGGTTTATAGATAAAAATATTCTTCCAAAAGAAATTGGTTTAGAGAAGAATAAATGGTTAAAGTCATATTTTAACGTAGTAGTTAAATATATTGCACCTATTTGTATTCTTATAATTTTAGTTACAGGATTATTTATAAAATTATAAACATATTAATTATAAAAACATATAATTAAGAATTTTAGGGTATCAAAAACTCGGCTTAAACAAGCCGAGTTTTTATGTGTCTAAATCCCCCAGATAGTCTGGGGGTAAAATTTAGGTTTACCGATGAACAAAAGACACCTCCTATGTTAATATATATAAATGTTGCCTAAACAAAAATACAAAACATAGGAGGTGTCTGTCATGAAATCTGACACAAATAGTTTAGCACATACGAAGTGGAATTGCAAATATCATATTGTATTTGCTCCAAAATATCGTAGAAAAGTTTTTTACGGACAAA
The DNA here is from genome assembly GCA_015055735.1 of Clostridiales bacterium. Classification (GTDB taxonomy): domain Bacteria; phylum Bacillota; class Clostridia; order Christensenellales; family Borkfalkiaceae; genus UBA1259. The sequence goes on from SVHP01000034.1 coordinate 17,533, forward strand.
AGAGACTGGAAATTGGAGCAATTCTACGAAGTTTGTGCGAATGGAAAGAAGTAGAAATAATAGAGGCAGAAGTATCTCCTGACCATGTGCATATGTTATTGAGTATCCCACTAAAATTAAGTGTGAGTGGATTTATGGGGTATTTAAAAGGGAAAAGTAGTATACTAATATACCAAAAATATGCAAACATGAAATTTAAGTATCGCAATAGAGAATTTTGGTGTAGAGGATACTATGTAGATACGGTAGGTAAAAATAAAAAGGCGATAGCCGAATATATTTCAAATCAATTACAAGAAGATAAAGAAATGGAACAAATGACGATATATGAAATAACAGACCCATTTAAGAAATAGGGTAAGATTTGAAATATAGGCATAGTTAGGCAACGCACGATTTCGTGCTGCCTATAAAGTAGGGTTTTACCCGTATAATGAAAAACCACCAGGTTCACTGGTGGATTTTTATTTGTATAGTAAAGAAAGCTAGAAATTAAAAATCAAGAAAACAAAAATGATATAAAAATAAGTTCCTACAAAAATGTAAGAACTTATTTTTGTGAGTAAACTAAAATTTTGATACCATTTTATAGTGGGTGCAAATTTTAGAATGATGGGTGCATTTAGGCGAAATGCTTTGCACCCATTTCAGTTTGACAAATTGGAATTTGACGGTTTTATTTCAATTTTCCCAATTTTGTCGTGTTTGCAATCACGATCAGTGTAGTTTGAGCATCAAGTACCTGCTCGGGATTGATATTTACGGTGACTTTCTCGCCCTTCTTGATTGCAACGATATTGAATCCGTATTTTTTACGGAGATTTAATTCAATTAAGTTCTTGCCGCACCACTCGTCTTTCACATCGATCTCAACTATAGAGACGTCCTTTGCCAGAGAGATCATATCAATAAATCCAGAGCTTAAGAGGTTCTTAGCAAGGCGTATACCAGACTCGTTTTCAGGGAAAACCACTTGATCTGCACCCACACGAAGCAATATTTTTTTCTGCATTTCATTCGCACATTTTGCAATAACATTCTTAACGCCTGCCTCCTTGCAAAGCGTGACCGCCATCACACTCGC
>SVHP01000035.1 GCA_015055735.1 Clostridiales bacterium
GTCACCTTGTCCTTTTTCGAATACCGTACAACCCGCTTTTTCACCCACGACTTTAAGTTGGTTTATAGCTGCTGGACGGTACACGTCACAAGCGACTAAAAGTGGTTTTTTGTTTTGCTTTTTTAACATTAAGCCAAGCTTACCAACAAGCGTCGTCTTACCTGCACCTTGAAGACCCGACATCATTATTACCGTCGGTGGGTTTGGCGCAACTATAAGTTTGCTGTTGCTACTACCCATAAGTTCGATAAGTTCTTCGTTAACTATCTTGATTACCTGTTGGGTTGGGCTTAAACTCTTTAATATTTCTTGACCAACGGCACGCTCACTAACCTTCGCTACGAACGACTTAACAACCGAAATATTAACGTCGGCTTCTAAGAGAGCAATTCTAACTTCTCTCATAGCAGTCTTAATTTCCAGCTCGGAAAGTTTGCCGTGCTTGGTTAATTTACTGAATATGTGATTTAATTTGTCACTAAGTCCAGAAAAAAGTGCCATTTACTATTTACCTACTATATCCAAAATTTTATCGGCAATATCTTTGTTTGCCTTTTCAAGTTGTTTTGCTATCTCAACTAACTTTTGGTTTTTGTCCAAAAATCCAAGTTTTTGTTCGTATTCATCTAACTTTTCCTTAACCGTCTTTATAACTGCGTAAACACTTTGACGTGTACTCCCTTCAGGCTCGGCTATCTCGGCAAGCGACAAATCGTAACAATAATGTGATAAAAACATTTCCCTTTGCTTTTCGGTCAGTAAACCTTGATAAAGTTCAAAGAGTTCAACGTATCTCAAATCTTTTTCCATAATAAAAAACCAATGGTGTAAAACAAAAATGCTTTACACCATGATATTATATACGTTATAAACCTTCTTGTCAAGCGTTTTTAAGGACTTTTTACGCTTAATCTAAAAGGTTAAAATATAGCATCGACAAAATCTTTAGCGTTAAAGTCTTCGATATCGTCGATTTTTTCACCCGTACCCACGTAGCAAACGGGAATTTCCAATTCGTAAGATAGCGAAATAATAAAACCGCCCTTTGCCGTACCGTCGAGTTTGGTTAAAATTATACCGTCAAGCCCCACAGCTTGAGAGAATACTTCTACTTGATTATAAGCGTTTTGACCAGTCGTAGCGTCTAAAACTATCAATTTGTAGAAGTTGGCTTCAGGATATTCTCTTTTAACAACTCTATCCATCTTTTTAAGTTCTTCCATTAAGTTTGCCTTAACGTGCAATCTACCTGCCGTATCGATAATTAAAACGTCGGTATTTTTTGCCTTAACCGAGCCGATAGCGTCGAAAACCACGGCTGAAGCGTCTGCCCCTTCGTCGTGCTTAATAATTCTAACGTTAGCTCTATCTGCCCATACCGATAACTGATCGGCTGCTGCCGCCCTAAAGGTGTCGCCAGCGGCTATGGTAACGCTCTTCTTTTCCCTTACGAACTTATTTGCTAGTTTACCTATGGTAGTGGTCTTTCCCACACCATTAACGCCAACTACCATTATAACGGCAGGGCGTTTAATTTCAAGTGGCTCGGCATAATCTAACGTGTCGAAAAGTTCTTTTTTAAGAAGTTCTACTACGTATTCTTTATCCTTGCACTTTTCTTTTATTGCAGTTTCACGGATTTCATCGACTATTTCCATAGTGGTTTTAATGGAAACGTCAGCCGATACTAAAATATCTTCTAACTCTTCGTAAAATTCTTCGCCAAGCTTATCCGAAGCGAATAGGTCGTTGAGTTTTTTAGATATTCCGTCACGAGTTTTTGTGAGTACTGATTTTAATTTACTAAATAATCCCATTTGATTGTCCTTTTCTATTCTATACCTTGAGTATGGCTAGTTTTAAGCCTTATTAGTTACGATAAAGTTTGGTCGCCCGTAATTTCGGCAACGTCGGCAAGTTTAACCGATACCATCTTTGAAACGCCCTTTTCTTGCATGGTAACGCCGAATAGCGCATCGGCAAGTTCCATGGTAGGCTTTCTGTGAGTGATAACGATAAATTGCGTATCTTGGCTAAATTTTTTCAAGTATCTCGCAAATCTATCTACGTTTGCTTCGTCAAGCGCCGCTTCTATTTCGTCAAGCACGCAGAAAGGCATTGGGCGAAGTCTTAAAATAGAGAATAGTATTGCTATTGCGGTAAGAGCCTTTTCCCCACCCGATAAAAGCGAAAGTTTTTGTAATTTCTTTCCAGGTGGTTCGGCAACTATTTCTACGCCTGCTTCCAACTTGTCATCGACGTTAGTGTAGTCCATTTGTAGCATTGCCCTACCACCACCAAAGAGTTCTTTGAATATTCTTTGGAAATTTTCGTTGATAGTCGTAAAGCCTTGGTCGAATTGAGTTAACATTTCAGCCTTAATCTTATCGATTGCTTGCTTTAAGTCGAGTTCGGCTTTCTCAAGGTCTTCTTTTTGAGTTATCATTTCGTTATAACGCTCTTTTAACGCCTTACAATCTTCAATAGCCGTGGCGTTAATTGCACCGAGCGATGAACGTTTTTTACGCAAACGGATAATTTCGCTTTCGCCAAAACGTACGTCGTAATTTTCAGCACGCATCTTGACTGCCGTTTGGTAAGTTTCTTGATAATCTTCCCAAACGCTTTGTTGCATATACTCTAAATCCGAATCGATCTTAGTTAGAGCCATTTCTTGCTCGTGCTTTTTCTCCGAAAGGTCGGCTATTTGATTGATGAGAAGTTGTTTCTTCTCGTCGTTTTTATTGAGTTTTTCCCTTAAATCCGACTTGTCGTTTTCGATATTTTCTATCTTTTCCCTAATGCCGTTAATGTAGTCTTGTTCGGCTTTAGTTAGCGCAACTTTTTCTTGATCTCTACGAAGTTCTTCTATGATTTCGCTAGCGTTTATATTGCTACTTTCTAAGCTTTCGTTGGCTTGCTCTGTTTCACTAATCAAACTAGATAATCTCTGATTTTCGGTGTTTAAGGTTGAAAGGGTAGCGGTAAGTTGAGTAATTTGTACTTGAACTTCAGTACCTTGCTCGCTTAAATCGTCCCTTTCTTTTTTGAGCATATCGTATTCTTGTTGATGTTTATCAGCGCTTTCTCTTGCGCTTTCCTTGTCGGCTTCTAACTTTTGTCCACCACTAGACACGCTTGCGAATTTTTGGTCGATCTTAGCAATTCTTTCCTTAACTTCATCGATAATCTCGCTAGTAGTTTCTATTTCTCTACCTAAATCAATTAGCGAACGCTCAATAGCCGATTGTTTTTCTCTTTCGAGCACGACTTGTTGGCGTTTGCCGTTATATAGATCGTTAAGGATCGCCAAATCTTCTAGCGCCTTATCCCTAGATTTTTCTCTTTCGGCTTTTAACTCTTTAATTTGGTTAAGTTCAGCACGTTTTACTTGCAATTCCTTAAAGTTATCTTCTATCTTTCTATCGTTGGATAAAAGACCTACTGCGTCGTTTCGTCTAGACCCACCCGTCATAGCGCCTTGGGTGGTGAACACGTCGCCGTCTAAAGTAACCATCTTAAATGCAAAACGGTACTTATCGGCAATTCTAGTTGCGTTTTCAAGCGTATCTACGATTAAAGTATTACCCAAAAGATTAGAAATGACGTTTTCATATTCTTTATCGTAAGATACGAGTTTATTAGCAACGCCTAGCGCCCCCTTTTCGTTTAGGGCGTTAGTTACTTGTATATTTTGCTCTCTACCTTTAACGCTAGTTATGGGTAAAAAGGTTATTCTACCTAAACTATTTGCCTTTAAGTATTCTATCAAATACTTAGCGTCTTCAGGAGTGGCTGTAACAACGTTTTGCGCACTTGCGGCAAGAGCCGTTTCTAACGCCACGTCGTACTTTTTATCGCTCTTTATAAGTTCTGCAACAACGCCTTTGATTTTAGATTTTAGCGTGTTGTTTTCCTTTGCTTTATTGAGAAGTTTTTTAACCGAAGGTGCATAGCCGTCGTAGTTATCCTTTAACGCCTTGTAGAAATTATCCTTAGTCATTAAAGTGGTAACCGTTGAATTTAAGGTAAATATCGAATTCTCGGCATTAGCAACGCTTTGGTTGTTGTTTCTAACTTCGTCTTCCTTTTGTTCTATTTGGTTTTTAAGGTCGAAAACCGAACGATCTAAATCGTCGATAATTTTATCGGCACTATCTTTATTATTAAATAGGTCGTTTCTCTTTACCGAAAGTTGGTCGAGTTTAGTCGTTAGTTCATTGAGTTTATCTAAAAGGTTATTTTTCTCAATGGACATCGTACCCCTATTAACCTTAAAGTCGGATAGTGATTCAATAGATTCTATCATTTTCTTTCTGTTTGCATCGGCAAGTTCTTCGCCGAGAGCAATCCTTTCGGTAATAGAAAGAAGTTTTTTAGATATTTTTTCCCATTTATCCTTTAAGGTTTCAAGTTTTTGGCTATCTACTTGAATTTGAGTTTGGTTATTAGTTAAATTTTCCTTATATTTAGCAATGAGATTAACGTTTTTCTCAATCTCGCTATTAGCACGTTCTATTTGGCTTAATAAATATGTAATCTTTTGTTCGTAAAGTTGTTTAGCGCCAGAAGACTTTTCCATGCTAACCCTTTTTTCCAAAAGTTCATCGTTTAATTTCTTAAGGTTTAGGTCGGCTTGACTAATATTAGCAAAAATTTGGTCGTATTCGGCTTGAGCCACGCTTAGTTCTTGGTTTCTTAACGCCGATTGCTCTTCTATCCCCTTAATTCTAGTATTGATTTTATCCTTTGCCGATTCAACGCCGTCAACCTTAGCAATATAGGTATTTAGTTCGTGGAACTTTAATTGTTCGGAGAGTTCGTTGAATTCTTTTGCCTTTTCGGCTTGTCTTTCAAGTGGTGCAAGTTGGTTTTCTATTTCGGACAAAATGTCTATGTATCTAACCAAATTTTCGTGCGTTCTATCGAGTTTTCGTTCGGATTCGTTTTTACGTGTCTTAAACTTAGCAATGCCCGTCGCTTCTTCGAAAATCATTCTTCTGTCTTCAGGTTTTGCCGACATAATTTCTTCAACCTTGCCTTGACCGATAATGGTATAACCTTCCTTACCTATACCACATTCATGCAATAGTTCGACTATATCTCTTAGCCTTGCAGGTTGCTTGTTTATAAAATATTCACTTTCGCCACTTCTAAATAGTTTACGAGTGATTATAACTTCATTATAGTCTAGGCTAAACATTCTGTTAGAGTTATCAAAGTACAACGAAACTTCGCAATAAGAAAGCGATTTTCTTCCTTGCGTACCACTAAAAATAACGTCCTGCATGCTAGAACCACGCAAGCTCTTTGCAGATTGTTCGCCAAGTACCCAACGGATAGCATCGGCAACGTTACTCTTTCCACAGCCGTTCGGGCCAACTATTCCCGTTATTCCATCGCCGAACTTAATTTCCGCTTTATCAGCAAACGATTTAAATCCGTAAATTTCCACCTTTTCGAAATTCACTTCTTTTTACCACCTTGTTTAATTAGTTTTTCTAGCGCAACCTTTGCTGCGCTTGCCTCAGCCCCTTTTTTAGAACTTGCAACGCCTTCGGCTATTTTGGTGCCGTTAAGGGTTGCAGCCACTCTAAATTCAGGCATATGATCAGGTCCTTTTTTCCACAGTAATTCATAGGCTATCGAGCCTAATTTTTTCTTTTGAACGTACTCTTGAAAGCGACTTTTATAATCGTTCTTTTGAGTCAATTGATTTTGTTTTTGCGCTTTTTCTTGTTTTTCAAACTGCGCTATAAGCGTGTTTTTAATAAATTTTTTAGCGCTTGCAATTCCTCCGTCTATGTAAATACCCGCAACTAACGCTTCATAGACGCTAGAATACAATTTTTCGTCCTTACTTTAGACTTTTCTTGCCCACGACCTAATAGGACGAATTGAGATATCCCCATTTGCTCCACACACTTTAGAAGTGGAGTTTTACTCACTACGCTAGCCCTTTTCTTGGTCAATTCTCCTTCGTTACCAAAAGAGTTTTTATATAGATATTCGGTTATTACGAATTCGATTATCGAATCGCCGAAAAACTCCAAAAGTTCGTTGTCTTCGGCGTTATTCTCATAAGCGTAAGATGCGTGCGTAAAACATTGTCTAAGTAGCATCTTATCCTTAAACGAATAACCTATCTTTTTTTCACACTCGTCAATGTCAAAGATATGCATTAAGCGTTTCCTTCCGGCTCGTTCAACTGTAATTTTGCTGAAATTCTATCCGAAATATCAAAAGTAGCGTAATGCGCAGCTTGTAAAACGGTATTCTTGATAGCCGTGCGCTTTGACGAACCGTGCGTTTTTATAACAGCCTTGTTTACGCCTAAGAACAATGCGCCACCGTGATTGTTATAATCGAGTTTTAACTTTAATTTCTTAAAGGTATCCTTTAGGAAAAGACCACCGATTTTTCCAGACACTGATGAATAAATGTTTTGTTTTAGAAGTTTTAATAGCATACTTATTGCGCCTTCTATACCCTTTAAGGCGATATTGCCACTAAAACCGTCGCAAACTACTACGTCGTATTCGCCCGTTAGGATATCACGAGCTTCAACGTTACCAACGAAGTTTACGCCCTTTAATTGTTTTAACAAAGGAAAACTTTCGTGATTTAACATATTGCCTTTTTCGTCTTCAGCGCCGTTTGATAAAAGTGCAACCTTAGGGTTTTCAACCCCCATTGCTTCAGCATAGCAACTGCCCATAATGGCAAACTGAACTAAGTTTATACTCTTGCAGTCAGCGTTTGCGCCCGAGTCTAATAATATAACGTTCTTGCCGTCGATAAGAGTCGGTAAAATAGGGCTTGTTGCAGGTCTATTTATACCCTTTATTCTGCCGAGTTTAAGGGTTGCGCCAACTAGCACTGCGCCCGTCGATCCTGCCGACACGAATGCGCCTGCGTTTGGGTTTTCTTTTAGTTCCTTAAACGCAACGCAAATAGAACTGTTTGGTTTTCTTCTAACTGCAACGGTTGGCTCTTCTTCGCAAGTAATAACGTCCGGAGCGTCTATTACCCTAACTCTATTTTGATCGTATTTATAATTTTTCAAAAGATTTTCAATAACGTCTTGTTTTCCAACGAAAACTGCGTTAAAATCATCTCTTTCGCTAAGCGCTTCTATACTTCCTGCAATTACTTCTTCAGGTGCGTGATCCCCACCAAAAGCATCTATTAAAATATCCATAATTATCACCTTGTAAAATTAGTTTTCAAGTGTTCCTACCGTTCTTGGGAAAGGTAGTACGTCACGAATATTAGATATACCCGTTAAGTACATAACCATTCTTTCAAAGCCAAGCCCAAAGCCCGAGTGGATAACTCCACCGTATTTTCTTAGGTCGATATAAGACTTGTAATCTTCAGCCTTTAGACCACACTCTTCCATTCTCTTTTCTAAAATATCCATTCTTTCTTCTCTTTGGCTACCACCGATTAGTTCGCCGATACCTGGAACGAGAAGATCGCTTGCCGCAACCGTCTTATTATCGTCGTTAAGACGCATATAGAAAGCCTTTATTTCCTTTGGATAATCGGTTAAAAATACCGGTTTTTTGAACACTTCTTCGGTAATGTATCTTTCGTGTTCGCTTTGAAGGTCACAGCCCCAATAAACAGGTGCGTCAAAACGGTCCTTAACCTTTTCCAAAATTTCAATGGCTTCGGTATAAGTTAAACGCTTAAATTCGTTACTTCTAACGTTGTTTAATCTTTCAATTAAGCCTTTATCCACAAAAGAATTTAAGAATTCAATTTCTTCTTTACACGATTCCATAACGTAATCGATGATATATTTAACCATTGCTTCAGCGCAGTCCATATCGTCCGAAAGGTCGGCAAAAGCAAGTTCAGGTTCAATCATCCAAAATTCTGCTGCGTGACGAACGGTGTTCGAGTGTTCTGCCCTAAAGGTAGGTCCAAAGGTGTAAACGTTAGAGTACGCCATAGCAAAGTTTTCAACGTCTAGTTGACCAGAAACGGTCATGCTAGCCTTCTTGCCGAAAAAGTCTTTAGTATAGTCGCACTTTCCGTCATCAAGTGGTACGTTATCTAAATCTAGAGTGGTCACTTGGAACATTGCGCCTGCGCCTTCACAGTCACTACCCGTAATAATAGGCGTATGAACGTACACGAATCCACGTTCGTTAAAGAAACTGTGGATAGCGAACGCCGCTTCACTACGGATTTTAAATACTGCTCTGAAAATGTTAGTTCTTGGACGAAGATGTGGCATAGTTCTCAAGAACTCAAGAGTATGCCTTTTCTTTTGCAATGGAAAGTCAGGTGACGACGCGCCTAAAACTTCCACTTGGTCAGCGTTAATTTCAAACGGTTGCTTATTTTCAGGGGTAAGTATTACTTTACCCACAACCTTTAGACAAGCGCCAACGTTTTGCTTTGCAATTTCATCGTAATTATTTATCTTTTCTCTATCGAACACGATTTGACAGTTTTTGAAAAACGAACCGTCGTTAAGTTCAATAAAACCAAAAGACTTACTGTCTCTTATAGTTTTTGCCCAACCGCAAACGGTCACGGTTTGCTCGCCGTATTCGGCATAAGAGTTAAAAATTTTTCTTAGTTCTATTCTTTTCATAATGCACCTTCATAGTACTTTTTAAAATTATACTTATATATTATAACATTATTAGTTGAGTTTTTCAAGAATTTTAGCCAACATTTTGATTTAGGTACGGCATAAAAAACAAAAAAACTCCTTCAGATTTGGAGTTTTTTTGATTTTCTATTAAATTTTCATTTTTAATAATATTTTTAATTGATTTTAAGCGTGAAAAACTATACTTTTCTACTCTTGCGTTTTTCGTATGAGTGAAGGTGGTTTTTCATCTTTAAGCGCCATTATATACGCACTGTATTGCTCATCGGTTAATTTTACAACTTTGTTGCTAGGTTTGTCTTTATTCTTCTTTTTTCTAGACATAATTACCCCCTTTTATGTACATATTATCTACAATTCGGAGTGTAATTATACCAAGAATTTTTCTTTTTAATTTTTATTCAAATTCGACAAACTATTAACTCTTGTACTGTTTGGTTTTTATTTTGTGATAAGTCTTATCTTTAGAAAAATCTCTAATTTTATTGTATTCGCCACCGAGCGCTTCGATAGCAAATCTTAACTCTTCAAAATCGGCGTAACTAATCTTTTCGTCTTCTATTGCCGCCATTAGAAATGGCAACGCCCTTTCATCTCCGAATTTTGCCAAATAACTCGCATAAATAGGGATTTTATCTTGATTTTTAGCAAATTGCTCGATTAGGATATCAAAAACCTTATCGTCCTTTTTACAACCCGATAAAATTTCGCATAGATATTCTTGCACTTGCTTTGAACTTTCGCTAAACTGTACTAATACGCTTTCTTTTACCGTTTCTGCCCTTTCTTTTAAATATTCGGTCGCCAACTCCTTTATCGGCTCGCTATAATCGAAAACTACCATTTCCAAAAAGCGATTTATACACTTCTTACTGCCCATTTCCACTAGCATATTCATAATATAAAGTGTAAATTCCTCGTCGTTTTCGCCGTCCAAACGGTTGATAAGTGCGCCTTCGTTATCGGCGTTCTCAGTGATTGCTTCGCAAAGAAAATCGGAAACCGAAACGCCCTTTTCTAAATGTTCTTTTAGGCAATCTACAAGTTGCTCTCCCGAATAGGCACGATAGTATTCTTCAGGCGAATGTCCGTCTAGTTTTTCTAATTTAGTCTTGCCAAACTCAATGTATAAAGTTGGAATTTTATTCTCTATTTCTTCAGGCTTTACCTTGCCTATATTTTTATAAACGTAATCGGAAATATATTCGTCAAAAAGGCTGTCTATATCAATAATTTTCATAATTTTCTCTCCATTTATCCTATTTTTCTAACATATTTTTTAATAACTGAAGTTTCTTTTGTCCCACTTCAAAAATTTTACAAACCTGTTCAATTTCGTCCAAATTCTCTAATCCACACTCAAGAAGCATTAAAGCGGCAAGTTCTTCGTTATTGACCTCAGCGTCCGAAATTTGCTTATGCAAACTCTTATAAACTTTATTTGCCGACTGCGAAATTTTATTTAGGTCTTCTAAGCCGTAAAAGATCATTCTAGAAACGCAAAGTGCATACGCTGAAAAATAAAGAGCGCCGTCCTTATCCTTTTCACAACTTAAAGTTTTTTGAACGAAAGTACCGTAATAACTACCTATTACAACTCCAATTTTACCCTTATAGCCTTTAAGGATTAAAGCGTAAAGCAACAACCTTTTAGTTTCTAATTGAGCGAGTGGGTCTAGTAAAAACTCAAAGGCTATTTGACCGAATTTTTTACTGCTTTTTGAAGACAAGAGCATAGCGCTTGACCTAACTACTTGGTCGTTTACGCTCTCTAATCCCCAAAGTAGCATCTTTTCAGTTTCTTTCTTTTTCAATTCGCCCGAAAACTTGTCGGGTGTTTTTGCCATGTCTTTAATTTTTTTAGTCCACTCTAACGCTTGCTTACGTGGTATTTCTTTTACGTATTTTAACGGCAATATCTTTTCGGAAACCTGCTTATTTACTATCTTCTTTGCAAGGTCAAGGTAGTACTCTATAACCAAATCTTTTGGGTCTTGCTTATAAATAGTAGCAAATTCTCTAACTGCGCTATCGTACTTACCTAAATTTAATAAAGCAACGGCATAGAAAAAGCGCATAGGAATTTCGTAAGGTCTATCTTGCAATATTTTCTCTAAGCACTCTAAAGACGTTTGGTGATCGCCCCTTTCTATCGAACAGGTCGCAATTTTATACGGCTCGTCCTGCTCACCCGTCCTTAATGACAACGCCTTTTTATAGTAATAATCGGCTTTATCTTGGTCTTCTTTCAACTCGTAAAGGGTAGAAAGATTACAATACGCCCCGACGCTGTCGCCAAACTGTTCTATTGACTGCCTACAAAGTTCTTCGGCATTTTCAAACTGGTCGGTCATTAGATACGCTAGCGAAAAATCCCCCAAAGTTTCTTGGTCGTGACATTGTGACGGCACTTTTTTTAGACTTTCGATGGCGTCCTTAAACGCACCTGACCTTAAAGCGCGTTTCGCACTCTTTATCTCAAACGAATAGTTGGCTTTATCATAAGGATATACCACTCTATAATTGTACTTCTTGATTTCTTCGCCCGTGAAAAAATCCATGACTTCTTTATCAATATCGTCTCTCGTAATATATCCGTCAACGGTCAATTTTTTATGCAAAAAGTATCCCGAAGCCCATAAATTATCTAGGTAAAAATAGTTTATAGCAAGTTCTTCATAACATATACTAACCTGATCTTCAGGAGCGCAAAACATATACTTATACCAATACTTATTTGCTAGTTCTAACAACTCCATTTGCGTATAAATATCGGCAATTTTTGAATAGATTTTATAGGTAGGATTGATTTTTTCAGCGCTAAAAAGCATAGATAAAGCGCCTAGCAAATCCCCTTCGCTCTCCCTAACTTCAGCAATCTTTACGTATCTATTTTCATTTTTATCAAACTGTATAACCCTATTCATTTCTACTTAAAAAATCGTTGAACGTCGCTATCGTCAAACTCGTAAACTTTGTCACAAAATTCGCAATCGACCCTGATATTTCCTTCCTTTTTAATTATATCTTCTAACTGTTCTTTCCCTAAAGAAATTAAAACTTTTTCTATATACTCTCTACTACAATGGCACTTATATTGTGGGTGATACTCATCGTATTTATCGGTAAAGAACAACTCGTTTACAATCCACTCAGCGCCGTGTTCTTCAATCAAAGTTGAAACGGCAGAGCAATCCCTTACTATTTGTTCAGCCAAGAATAAAGAATTATCGCTTGCGCCAGGTAATGCTTGCACGATAACGCCACCTGCCCCTACGCAAGTTCCGTCCTTGCCTATTTTTACACCAAGCGCCATAGCGGTAGGCTGTTGTTCGCTAAAAGCGTAATAAGCAGTAAAATCTTCGGCTATCTCGCCCGTGATTAGTTCGCTACTGCCCGAGTACGGCTCTTTTAAGCCCATACTTCTAACGACCGTAAGCCTTCCGTTTTTACCTACGCAACCACCTACGTTGAGCTTTCCGTCCGCCCTTAACGGCAAGTCGGCTTGTGGATTATCGATAAAACCACGCATTTCAAGTTGTCCGTTCCCACAAACGGTTATCTTACCACCCACACCGTCGCCTTTTATGGTTACCGATAGTTTATCGCTTTGATTTTTTAGGTTGCTTGACATAAAAGTACAAACGGTTAAAGTTCTGCCAAGCGCCGCAGCGGCTAGTGGCGTAAGGTTATGTATCCTTATGGCTTCATTGACCATATCGGTCGTATCTAAAACTGAAAGTGTAATTTCGTTATCAAAAACTATGGTCTTTAATAGTTTGTTCAAAGTAGTTACCTCTAAAATTTATAAATTTTTGAAAGACGCCTATTTTCATAAGCGTCTTTTTAGTAGTTGATTATTGTTTATAGACTAATCGTCATGTTTACGTTTGCTAAGTTCTTTCTTGGCTTTTTCTATACGTTTTTGACGTTCTTCTTGTTGTTTTTCATATTCTATATCCTGTTCATTTTTTTGGAATTCAGGATCAGACATATGCTCTTTAACGTATCTTTCGTGATCTTCGTATATAGCCTGTTTACTTTGGTTAAGTTTTTCTATATCGGCTCTGTTGAACGAAGTAGGAAGTTCAGCAACCTTCAACTCGTCGTCGGTAATAGGTTTAATAGGTTTATTACTTAAACTTGATCTTTCAGCCAAAGCAATTTGCTTTTTATACTCTTTAAGAGCAGCCGCTTCGTCCTTTCCAACCTTAGTATAAATACCCTTATTCTTTTGAGCGCCAGGTACTTTATCGTTTATAAATCTATCGTATCCCCATTGACAAAAATCAGTCCACACTAGCAAGAAATAAGCCACGCCGAAAACTATTATTATCAAAACGCCTATGATTGAGAAAAATTGACCTAGTAAAGTTATCAAATATGGAATTAAGCCAAGTACAATAAAGAAAATATTTTGTGGCAACATTCCGATAGTAAACAAGAAAGAGTTTTTAATCAATGCACGTAACTTAACTTCGTAAGTGACCGACATAGGTATCATGTGTAAGGTCATAATCGTCAGCGTGACGATTAGCGTTAAGGTCATCACTTTAGAAACGACGAAAATCCATTGATTAGAAACGCCACTTGCAATTTGCAAGTCGCAAAGCGCAAGCGTTATCATTGAGAAATATAAAATGCACGAATAAATTAGCATAACGATAGAAATTTGCTTAAAATTCTTTCTTATTCCATGCCAAAAATCGTTTGAAACGAAAATACCTTCGGTCCACACCATATTTCTAATTACGTAAGCGCCACCTGAAATACCAACTGCTGCAATTAAGAAAGTAATAGGCATTAGCACCATGACCATTAAATCGGTTTGATAAACGATAGACTCCGATAAACCGACCATTGAAAACGGTGCGCCGTACCCCACGCCAAACGATTGTGAAAACGGAAATATCATACCGTAGCTTGCAATCGACATATATCTAAATATTAGAAGGGCGATAAACGGAATACAAAATACTAAGATAAGTAAGTTTATCAAAATGAGCTTAAAAAAACTGCCCTTAAAAATATCCCAAAATAATTCCCATCTATTTGATGGAAGTGTGGCTCTTGCATAACCTTCAGACTTTTCTGAGCCTAGCAAAAACCTGTCCATTAAACTACGTTTCTTTTTTACTGCCATTATTATCTCCAAATTTCAAAAGTGAATAAACTAAAAAACAAACGAAAACGGTTTGTTTAAAACTTCTCATATAAGAATATACACTAAAATCAAATATTTTACAAATAAAAATCGTGTATTGTGTAAAAAAAACTTTACTTTTTTGCTCTTCTTTGTTAAACTATGCGTATATTATGTTTATAGGAGTGATTTAGCTATGAAAAAGTATAACGTAGCAGTAGTTGGCGCAACCGGTATGGTTGGCAGAAAATTTTTGGAAGTTTTAACTGAAAGACAATTACCAGTTGAAAACTATTATTTATTCGCATCGGCAAAATCGGCAGGATCTAAAATCGATTTCATGGGCAAAACCCACGAAGTTATAGAACTTGCTGAAAAAAATATAATCGACAAGAAAATCGATATCGCATTATTCTCAGCAGGTGGCGACGTTAGTAAGGAGTTCGCGCCTATTTTTGCTAAACACGGCATTTTGGTTATCGATAACTCTAACGCTTGGAGAAGGGATAAGGACGTTCCTCTAGTAGTTCCTGAATGTAACGCTGAAGACATCGCTTGGCATAAAAATATTATTGCTAACCCTAACTGTTCAACCATTCAAGCAATGGTAGTTTTGAAACCTTTACATAAAGCGTTCAAAATAAAGAGAGTTATCTACTCGACCTATCAAGCAGTTTCTGGCGCAGGTGTTAAGGGATTTGACGACCTTAAAAACGGTATAAACGGCGAACCACCTAAGAAATTCCCTTACCCTATCTTTGGTAACTGTATTCCTCACATCGACGTTTTCCTAGACAACGGCTATACTAAGGAAGAAGATAAAATGGTTTTCGAAACTAAGAAAATCTTAAACGACCAATCTATAAAGGTAACTGCTACTTGCGTTAGAGTGCCTGTTTATTTTGGGCACAGCGAATCTATTAACCTTGAATTTGAAAAGCCTTGTACGGTTGAACAAGTTAAGGAAGTTTTAGCTAACGCTCAAGGCGTGGTTATTCAAGACGACCTTCAAAACAACGTTTACCCTATGGCTCTTACCGCTGAAAACAAAAACGAAGTTTTCGTTGGTAGAATTAGAAAGGACGATACGGTTGAAAGTGGTATTAACCTATGGTGCGTTGCTGATAACATTAGAAAGGGCGCTGCTACTAACGCCGTTCAAATCGCTGAAAAAGTAATTGAATTAGGACTCGTTAAGGGCAAATTAAACTAAACATAAACACAAAAGTTAACAAAACAAACGTATAATTATAAAAAAAGTTTTATGGGGGACTGACTATGAATAAAATTATTTTCAAAGGAACTTGTACTGCGGCAATAACTCCGTTTACGGCTGACGGCATCGACTACGATGCTTTGGCAAGACAAATAGATTATCAAATTGAAAACCAAATTGACGCTATCGTTATTTTAGGCACTACGGGTGAAGCGCCTTGTATTACAGACGCTGAATACGATAGAATTGCTAAATTCTCTTTTGATAAAATTGCAGGTAGAGTTAAGTTCATACTTGGCTCGGGCAGTAACTGCACTAAAAAAGCCATTGAAAAGAGCCAATTTGCTCAAAAGGTTGGCGCTGACGGTCTTTTGGTCGTAACTCCATATTACAATAAATGTACTCAAAAAGGCTTGGTTAAATATTACAACGACGTTTGCGATAACGTAGATATTCCCGTACTTTGCTACAACGTTCCTGCAAGAACGGGCGTGAATATTCTTCCTACTACTATGGCTGAAATTGCCCAACATAAAAATATCGGTGGCATTAAAGAAGCGTGTGGAAACATGGAACAAATTTGCGAAACGGCAAGACTTATCCGTGGAAAAACTGCACTATATTCTGGGGACGATAACCTTAACCTTGCTATGATGAGTGTAGGCTCTATGGGTTTAATCTCGGTTGCTTCTAACATTTTACCAAAAGAAGTTGGCGACGTTGCAAGATTATACTATGCAGGAAAGAACCAAGAAGCAACTGCACTTCAAGAAAGATTGTTGCCTTTAATAGACGCTATGTTCGTTGAAGTTAACCCTATCCCTGTTAAAAAAGCAGCTGAACTTATCGGGCTTGGCAGTGGACTTGTTCGTGCACCACTTACCGAACTTGAACCAGATCATACTGCAAAAATGAAAGTTATATTAAAGAGTTTTGGATTTGATATTAAGGAGTAAAAATGATTAACCTTTTAATAAACGGCGCAAATGGAAGAATGGGCAAAAAAGTGCTTGAAGCATCGTTAAAATGCGATAACATTAAAGCTTGTTGTGGTGTAGATATCGCTTGCGATTGTTCTAACCCTAACTACCCTATTTACGATAGCTTTGACAAAGTAACCCAAAAAATCGACGTAATTATCGACTTTTCTGCACCTGCTACTCTAGACAAAGTTTTAGAGTATTGTTCAAAAAATAATATCCCTGCAGTTTTATGTGCAACGGGATATTCTGAACAACAAATTGCTAAGATTAAAGAATACAGTTCTCGCATAGCCCTATTCCGTTCGGGAAACATGTCGCTTGGCGTAAACGTTTTAATTGACCTAGTTAAAAAGGCGACTGCTGGGCTTGAAGACTTTGACGTTGAAATAATCGAAAAGCATCACAACCAAAAGGTAGATGCGCCTAGTGGCACGGCGCTTATGCTTGCCGATGCCGTTAAGGACGTTGACGACCAAAAGTTCTACACTTACGGCAGAGAAGGTATAGTTGGAAAAAGAGATCCTAACGAAATAGGTATTCACGCCGTTCGTGGTGGTGGAATAGTTGGCGAACATCAAGTTATTTTCGCTTCTAACTTTGAAACCATTACCCTAACCCACCAAGCAACCGATAGAAGCGTTTTTGCAGATGGTGCAATTAAGGCTGCTCTATATATAACCACTAAGAAGACGGGACTTTATAACATGAACGACGTTATAAATCAAAAATAATATGCTAAAAAGCAATCTTGAAAAAATTTTTAACGCCATTAAAGACGGCAATAATTTAGGCGAAAGTATAACACTCGTCGGTGCGACTAAAATGATTGACCCGTTAGTTATAAACCAAGCCGTGGACTTAGGGCTTAAAGTCGTGGCTGAAAACAAAGTGCAAGAGTTTAGGGATAAACACCTTTTAATTAACGACGCCGAACAACATTTTATCGGACATCTACAAACTAATAAGGTCAAATATTTAGTTGGCAACGTAAGTTTAATTCAGTCGGTAGACAGCGTTAAGTTAGCGCTAGAGATTGACCGTGTTGCAAAGAATAAAGACCTTGTTCAAGACGTTTTGATCGAAATAAACGTCGGTGGCGAACTTTCTAAGAGTGGATTTGATTTAAATAATGCAATAACTGAAACACTTGAAATAAAAAAACAATGTGAAAATCTTCGTATATTGGGGCTTATGGCTATGCTTCCAAATAGCCAAGACCAAGACTATTTGGCTAGTCTTTGCGATAAGGCAAGAAGTTTATACGACGAGTTAAAACAAAAAGGTTTACCGTTTAAGTATCTTTCTATGGGCATGTCTAACGACTATTTATTGACCATAAAGCACGGCAGTAATATGATTAGACTGGGTAGAGATATTTTTGGACAAAGAAATTACAATCAACAATAAGGATGAAATTATGGGAGTATTTGATTTATTCGGCAGAGAACAAAGATCGAGAAGCGAACATACTAGAATGAACGCTTCTTACACCACTCAAGTCAACGATAAGAACGGGCCTGTGGCTGTTTTTAGCCCTACTAAGTTTTCGGACGTTGAACTAATTATCGACTGCATTAAGTCGGGAAAAAACACTGTCGTACACCTAACCGAACTTAAAAACGAATCGGCTATTCGTGTTATAGATATGCTCTCTGGCGCTATCTATGCGCTAGGCGGTGGCGTATACGAAATGGGTAAGAATATTTTTATGTTCTCCCCTTCAGGCGTGGAAATTTTATAATTGAATATTTAATAATCAAATAAAAATAAATATCCACCAGCCTAGCTGGTGGTTTTTCATTTTCGGGCAATTAGCCCTAAACTATTCTGGCTTACGCACAAGTGCGTATTTAAACGACCTGCCAGTCTCGCACCTTT
>SVHP01000036.1 GCA_015055735.1 Clostridiales bacterium
CCGTTTGTTTTATTGGTTGCAACTGGCAGGTCGCAACTATTATTATACACAAACGGAGGATTTTACTCAACGGTAAACCTTTACTGGACCCCCAGACTATCTGGGGGTTTATTGTTTACACAAGAAAAGCACTTTGTTATCATCAAAGTGCTTTTACTTTTAAACTTTTCCTTCGGTTTGTCTTTTATTTCTAACGTAAAAATCGTATAACTCTTCAGTTGCGAAATGTAATTTTGTCAAACAGTTTTTAGCTGTTTTTGGATACATAAAATATGTTGTCTTATCGGTTGCAATATCTATTGCGTCCCCACGTTTTATAAAGTCGTATTCTATGTGTAATGAATACATATCGGACACTAACTTATGCACTTCAAACGGCTGACCATCTACCGTACCAACAAACTTAAAACCGTCTTTATCGTGAGTCATATGCGCATCGCCAACGGGAATAAACCCAACCTTTCCCGAATAGAAATCTTCTACCCTAACGTCGTCTTCAAAATGATACGTTCCATTTTGAACTTCTTTTCTTACTTCTTCTCTTTCCCAATTATACCAGTCAGGAATATGTGAAAATCCCTTGTCAGTGTTAACGCCTTTAAGTCTACTTAATGTATCCATCTCCCATTTTGCGCCACAGTGCGAACACCACAGATAAATACCTTCGCTTTGCATTTCGTGTTCGTTTCCGCAATTAGGACATTTATATAACAATCTATGTAGTCCTTTAGCACGTTTTTTACATTTAACGTGATAATTATTTTCTACTTGCCATCTATATTCGTCACGAACGAACGCCTCTTCTATTCCGTTTTGAACTTGTTCAGCCGTCATACTTTGTAGTTGTTCTACCGTATATAGAACGTATAGATGCGCTTCTTTTCTAATTTTTTTATATGGTTTTTTACACCATTGTGGCGAATTTATAAAATTACCAAACGATTTGAACATCAATACTGGTACGTTTGCGAACTTACAAAATTTACCCAACGCTCCGTCCAACTTTTCATTTACGCCTGCAAGCGAAAATCTAGCTTCTGGATAAATGGCTACCGATTGTTTTAACTGTCTTAATGAATATATCATATTCTTGGTAGTTGAAATATCGTGCGTAAACTTACGCTTTGCTATTCCCCCGATACCACGCATCAACCAGTCCCCACGTCTAAATTCATCAACCGCTATTACCCAGTTGGTAGTTTTAGGCGCAATTGCTGCGGCTAGTTGTGGAAAGTCAAGAAATGCGTGATGTGTAGCCAAAATGAAATACGGCGCTTTAATTTTCTTAACTTCTTTATCGACTTTGGTGTGTGAGTTGCTGAATAAACAATAAAATGGTGCTACTAACTTTATAACAAGCTTAAAATACCATATAGGCTTATTCGGCTTTTTGTACATATCAAATCTTTTTTGCACTTTCTTCATTTGCTTTCTCCCTTACATACATAATACCATATATTAAACTTTTTTTCAACTGTTTTTGTTGATAAATCAACAAAAAATATGTTAAACTCACAAAATTTTTCCTAAAAAGCGTAATTTCTAGCGATTATAAAGGCTAAATACGCCAAATATATCGTTATCATAACTATTCCTTGCCACCTGTTAAGTTTTTTACCACAAAGGGTAAAAAGAAAAATTAAAAGCCCAGTTCCAAGCATTACTAGCATATCTACTAAACTTTGAGAAATAACACCAAGTGGAGTAATCGTAGAGCTAACACCCAATATAAATATTACGTTATATATGCTAGCCCCCACTACGTTGCCGATAGATATATCTTTTTCCTTTTTTACAGCAGCGACGATGCTAGTCACAAGTTCTGGTAAAGACGTGCCGACCGATAAAATGGTTAACCCCACGAGTTCGTCGCTCATACCTAGCGCTTTTGCTATTATAGTTGCGTTATCGACCACTAAATCGCTCCCTACTATAATGCCTGCGCCACCTAATATTATAAGCAATATTGAAATCCAAAGGGGGCTTTTCTTTTCTTGATTTTGCTCTATTGCGTTATCAGTACTTTTCTTTGCTTTTAAGATTAAAAATAAAATATATGAAAGGAATAAAACTAATAAAATTATACCTTCCCACCTATCCAACTTATAAGGGGTAATCAAAAATGAAAAGACAATTAAAAGGGCGTACACAAAACATAAAATTGGAAGATAAGATTTTCGCATTTCCTTATCTATAACAACGGGAACTAAGGTAACGCTTAACCCCAAAATCAGCATAGTATTGAATATATTTGAGCCAACGACGTTGCCTATAGTCATACCGTCGCTACCTTGAAGAGCAGTAGTTATAGAAACGGCGGCTTCAGGAAGCGTTGTTCCGATAGAAACTAAGGTTAACCCTATGATAATGGTAGGAATTTTAAGTATTTTTGCGATACTGCTTGCCCCGTCTACAAAAAAATCTGCACCCTTTATTAATAGCGCCATGCCTAACACTAATAGTATAATCGTCCAAACTGTCATAATTTTCTCCTAAGAATATTATTTGCAAAATAAAAGACTTCTATCGCTACACACGATAAAAGTCTTGTTTTTATTGTATAAAGATTATCTAACGTTAAGTGCTTCAAACGTTTTATCAAGTGATTCAAGTTTTTCAGAGAAAAGCTTCATTTCATCTTCTGGTAGTGGAACTTCAACGATTTGCTTAAAGCCGTTGCCACCAACCTTACATAAAACGCCAGTGCAAAGATCTTTTGCGCCGTAAGTTCCGTCTAAATAAGTAGCGACAGGAAGAATTGTTTCGGTATCAGAAACAAGCGCTTTGATTAGTTGAACGGTAGATGCTGCGATAGCATAGAAAGTTGCGCCCTTTGCCTTGATAACCTTTGAACCTGCTGCAACCATACCTTTATAGATATTTTCTAATTCAGCTTCGATTTGGTCTTTTTGTAAGCCCATAATCTTTTCGCAATATTCTCTAATAGGCATACCGCAAACGGTACATAAACTCCAAGGAGTCATACAAGCGTCGCCGTGTTCACCGAATACGTATGCGGTAACGTTATGAACGTCTACCTTACAATATTCAGCAACTGCTTGTTGAAGACGATTTGAGTCAAGAAGCGTACCCGTTCCGATAACTTGGTTCTTTGGAAGACCCGTATCTTTCATAACGACGTAAGTCAATACGTCAACAGGGTTACTTACAACGATATAAAGAGCATCAGGTGCTATTTTATCAATTTGATTTTCCTTAATAACGCTCTTTAAGATACCAACGTTAATAGCTGCTAAATCTAGTCTTGTTTGACCAGGCTTTCTACCTACACCGAAAGTGATAACTACGATGTCTGAACCAGCGATATCAGCGTATTCACCGTTCCAAACTTTGCAAGACGGAACGCATGCTCCACATTGTGAAATATCTAACGCTTCGCCTTCTGCCTTTTCTTTATTTATATCTACAAGAACTATTTCCGAACATACACCTTGAAGTGTTAAAGCATATGCGATAGTTGCGCCTACGTTACCAGTGCCTAAAACTGCAATTTTTCTCTTTTTTTGTACCATTATTGCTTCTCCATTATTTTACTATTTACTATAATATCATACAATTTAAATAAATTTTTTGCAATCGTTTGATAGGCATTTTTTAATTTTTTTATTTTTTGCTTATTTTTTCTATTTTTTTTTACTCTCTTTCAAATATTTTTTTGCCATATCGTAAATATCCCCAGCCCCTAAAAACAACACTTTGTCAAACTTATCGTTCTCCAAATCCAATTTAAGCTTTAAGCTTTCATAATCACAAATAAAACATAGGTCTTTTTTGCCTTTTTTAATCAAGTTTTCATAAAGCCTTTTTGCGCTTCCCTCTTCATCAAAACTTTCCCTTGCAGAGTAAGTATCCACAATCATTAGATTTTTTATTTTTATCAAGCAGTCTAAAAAATCTTGCATTAAAAGTTTAGTTCTTGAATAAGTATGTGGTTGAAATATACTAAGACAGTTTTCCTTATCGAACGAAGTCATAGTTGCAGTTATTTCTTTTGGGTGGTGGGCGTAATCGGCGTAATACTCGGTATCGTTAACTTCGCCTAAAAACTCGTAACGACGACTTACCCCTTTAAAATTTTCTAACGCTTTTTTTTGATAAAAAAACTCAATATTGTAAATAGAAGTTAACGCAATCGTTGCAAGGGCATTATAAACGTTGTGATAACCCATAACTTTTAAGTTTACTCTACCTAGTTTTTTTCCGTACGCATACGCAGTAAACGAATACCCTAAACCGTTAAACACAATTTTTTTTGCCATAAAGTGCGCCCTTTTGTTAATTCCAAAAGTTAAAGTTGACGCATGATATAAAGACTGACTGTTTTTATCATCGGCATTTATAACTAATATGCTATCTTTAGTATACTCACGAAAGGTTTCAATTACTTGGTCGATATCCTTATAACAATCCATATGGTCGTTATCGATATTTAACACCAACGCACTTTTTACGGGCATATCCAACAAATTCTTTTTGTACTCGCAAATTTCAGCTACTATAAAATCTTTTTTTCCGTCAATATAATTGTCAATTTTTTTATCTAGTCCACCTAAAAATACTGTCGGACACTTGTTCGCTTCAATTAGCACGTGTGAAATCATAGCAGTTGCCGTCGTTTTTCCATGACTACCACATACCCCTATGGAATTTTTATATCCACTTATTATTTGCCCTAACAAAACGCTTCTCTTAATCAATGGAATTTCCATTTCTTGCGCCTTTTTATACTCTTCGTTATCTTCACTTATCGCAGAAGTATATACGACTGCATCGCAATTTTTAACGTTCTCTTCATCGTGTTTATTATAGATTTTTACGTCTAAATCACTTAAAAAACTATCGTTTTGGATTGAAATATCACTCCCCGTTACCGTAAAACCACTGTTTTTTAAGTGCTTAGCAATAGCACTCATGCTTACGCCACCAATACCTATAAAATGAATTTTTTTATTTTTATCACTTAAATCGATCATAATTCCACCAAAAATGCTATATTTTGTTTAAAAATATGCAAAAATTATCAAAAAAATGTATATTTTTCTCAAAAATAGTTGAATTTTTAACAATAGTATGTTAAAATATAAATAATATTTGATAGGAAGGTTAATTTTATGAAAATTACTGACGTAAGAGTGCGCATTGTTAAAAAAGACGATAGCAAATTAAAAGCTGTTGCATCTATAACTTTAGATGATTGTTTCGTTATTCACGACATTAAAGTTATCGAAGGCAACGAAGGCTACTTTATCGCTATGCCAAGCAGAAAAACTGCTGACGGCGAATACAAAGACATTGCTCACCCTATTAAGACAGAAACGAGAGAAGAACTTATTCAAATCATCTTAAACGCTTTTGAACAAGAAAAATCAAAACCTATCGAATAAATTATAAGCGTTTTAGATTGAATATTTTTGCAATACAGTGTCGAATTATGTGAGTCCGACAATGTTTTTGCTTGTGTCCTTTAAAAAAATTACCCCTAGTCTTTTGACTAGGGGTTTTTTGTTTATTATTAAAATCCTTCTTTTTTCTTAAGTGAATTTACAATATGTTCAACATACGCTTTTGCAACGTTAAAACCTGTAGTACTTTCAATGCCGTTAAAAAATGCGTTGGAATTGACTTCACATACACAAGGTTTGTTATCTTTACCATAAAGCAAATCAACGCCACAATAGTCTAAACCTAAAACTTTTGCGCATTTTTCAGCAACCTGTCTAAAATCATTAGGCAGTTGGATATTATAGCCCTTTCCACCCTGTTCAATGTTAGAGCGAAAATCGTTTGGGTTTTTTCTTTGCATTGCGCATACTGCCTTGCCACCTATAACTATTACTCTTACGTCAATACCTTTAGCCGTATCTAGATATTCTTGATACAAATGTGGTTTTAACTTTAGTTCTTGCATTAAAGAAAATAGCTCGTCCTTATTATCGGTTTTATACACGCCCTTTCCCATCGAACCGAAACTTTCTTTTACGATAATAGGATAACCTAATTCATCGCCTATTTTTTGCGCCCACTCTTTATCAACAGTTAAATCCTTATGGTAGCATACCGGTGCAAAGATAGTTTTAGGCATATATATATTATTGTTTGCAAGCGTTATATAGGTTGAACCTTTATCATCGCAAAGTCTAATAGACTCGTGACTATTAAATAGCCTTATCCCTGATTTAGATAGTATTTCCGATTGATACTTATCCTTATCTAAATAAATTACAAATTCCACACCATTTAGTTTTGTTTTGATATTGTCTTTATCTATACTAGAGTGCAAAAATGCGTCGGTGACAATTTGAACGTTTACGTTAAGTTTATTAAATTCTTGTTGTAATCTACGTGCTTGATGAATACTTTGTTCAGGCACTAAGTATGGATTTACAACTATAATTCCAATTCCCATAAATTTAATTATACTATTAAACGTCCCTTTCGTCAAGGGGGTTTTAAAAAATATTGTCGTTAAAATTTTTAAAAAACATATTGACAAAACGGCTTTTCCATGTTACAATCTAGGTGACAATAAAGATAAGGAGTGGAAAAAAAGGAAATTTTTTCTAGGAGGTACAGACCAATGAACAGTTCAACCGAAGAGATATTAAAGCCTGTACTTGGAGAGGCAAAATAGGATATAAGTAGTATTATTTATAAGGTTGTCGTAAAGAAGGCAACGGGTAAAAAAGCAAGGTGCTTTATTGAAGTGGTATCCTAAAAAGTAAGTGAAAGTGCAGATAAAACTGAATAAATAGATAACGTTCCACAAATGGTGTTTTGTGGAACGTTTTATTTTACTTTTTTTCTTGCAAAGTTTCTCTTGGGTCCATTATTCGAGTGATTTTATCTTTCATATGTTCGCATATATCCATTTTTTCAATAGTCCACTCGCCCTTCTCGTAATTAAAAATCGAACAAGATGCATTGGAAACCCAAGGTAAGTCTTGCATGGCTTTTATATTATTAAACCTAATCTTACTTTCTAAAACTCTAATAGGCGTTGCGTGTGTTGCTACAACGACCGTCTTATTAGGGTTTTTAATTGCAATTTCATTTAAGGTATTTAATATTCTATTTGCAAAGTCTTTACAAGTTTCACCATTTTCAGGCTTTGACTCATAAATATCGGTTAGCCAAACGATATAATCTTCCCTTTTTAAAAGGTCTTTAACTCCCTTATTCTCCCATTCACCAACAAAAATTTTCCTTAACCCTTGACATTTAATAATAGGAACGCCACATTTTTCGGCAATCTTTTGACCGGTATAATAGGCTCTTTGTAAATCGCTTGAATAAACGACGTCAACTTTATAGTTTTTTGATAGGTAAAGAGCAGTAAGTAATGCCTGCTCTTTTCCTAAATCGGTTAAAGGACTATCAGTTTGCCCTGCAAAATTTCTTTTTTGGTTGGCTTGACTTTGCCCGTGCCTTACTAAAATCAATCTCGTCATATTAGAACAAGCCTGAAATTACGCCGTTTTGGTCAACGTCAATCTTTTCAGCGGCAGGTACTTTTGGTAAGCCTGGCATAGTCATAATATTTCCCGTTAACACAACGATAAATCCTGCGCCTGCCGAAATTTTTAACGAACGAACGGTTATCTTAAAGTTTTCTGGTGCGCCAAGTTTAGTCATATCGTCCGAGAAAGAATACTGAGTTTTTGCAACGCATACAGGAAGATTAGAAAATCCTAAACCTTCAAGTACTTTAAGTTGTTTCTTCGCTTCGTCGCTAAATATAACGCCGTCACCACCGTAAATCTTGGTAGTAATCTTTTCTATCTTTTGTTC
This sequence comes from Clostridiales bacterium, assembly GCA_015055735.1. Taxonomy (GTDB): domain Bacteria; phylum Bacillota; class Clostridia; order Christensenellales; family Borkfalkiaceae; genus UBA1259. Next base: position 7,810 of record SVHP01000036.1, read on the forward strand.
TATACTATCTTGTTCGTCATAACTAAAGGTAAAATCGTTATCTTGTTCACAAAGTTTAACGACTTCTTTAGCGAGTTCTTCGCCACCCTTACCACCGTCAGCCCAAACAGTTGAAAGCACTACTTTAACGCCTAGTTCTTTACACTTTTCGATAACTAGTTGAATTTCTTGATCGGTATCGGTTGGAAAACGATTTACTGCTACAACCGATGGAAGTTTATACACGTTTTTGATATTGTTAACGTGACGAAGTAAGTTTGGTAAACCCTTTTCTAAAGCGTCTAAATTCTCATTATTAAGTTCGGTCTTAGGCAAGCCACCGTGCATCTTTAACGCCCTAATAGTAGCCACTATCACGACTGCGCTAGGTTTTAAGTTTGCCTTTCTACATTTAATATCAAGGAATTTTTCAGCGCCCAAGTCTGCGCCAAAGCCTGCTTCAGTTATAGCGTAATCGCCAAGTTTTAAAGCAAGTTTTGTTGCCATAACCGAGTTACAACCGTGCGCAATATTTGCAAACGGCCCACCGTGTACAAACGCTGGCGTTCCTTCTAAAGTTTGAACTAGGTTTGGTTTAATGGCGTCTTTTAATAGCGCTGTCATTGCTCCGTGAGCCTTTATATCCCCTGCCGTAACAGGCTTATCGTCATAGGTGTAGCCGATAATGATATTCTTAATTTTTTCTTTTAGGTCGGTAATTGAAGTTGCTAGGCACAATACTGCCATAATTTCAGAAGCAACGGTAATATCGTAGCCGTCTTCTCTAGGCACGCCGTTTACCTTTCCACCTAAACCGTCCACCACGAAACGAAGTTGACGGTCGTTCATATCAACGCATCTTTTCCAAGTAATCTTTCTAGGATCTATATTAAGGGCATTGCCTTGATAAATATGGTTATCAATCATAGCTGCGAGCAAGTTGTTTGCAGCGCCTATTGCATGGAAGTCGCCTGTAAAGTGCAAGTTGATATCTTCCATAGGTATAACTTGAGCGTATCCGCCACCTGCTGCGCCACCTTTAACACCAAATACAGGGCCTAAAGACGGTTCTCTTAAAGCAACGATAACGTTTTTGCCTATTCTCTTTAATCCGTCGGCAAGCCCGATAGTAGTGGTGGTTTTACCTTCGCCTGCTGGGGTTGGGGTGATTGCCGTCACTAAAACGAGTTTACCGTATTTACGATCACTTTCTTTTAATATGGATAAATCGATCTTCGCTTTGTAGTTGCCGTATTGTTCGATATATTTTTGCTCAACACCTGCTCTTTCAGCAATAGTTAAAATATGTTGTGGTTTAACGCTTTGCGCAATTTCAATGTCGCTTTTATATCCCATAATAATCTCCTTTCCCTTTGTGTAAATGATTGCTCAGTTTTACTTAAAGTATTTAACAGCCGACTTAAACATCTTAATATCGTATTCACCGCAAACGTTCTTGTACAAGCCGTTACCCGTTCTTTCAGAGTGTCCCATCTTACCGAAAACTCTTCCGTCAGGCGAAGTGATACCTTCGATAGCGTAAACTGAGTTGTTTGGATTGAACTTAATATCGTAAGTTGGTTTTCCGTTTTGGTCAACGTATTGAGTAGCCACTTGACCGTTTTCGATAAGCGATTTTAATAGTTCAGGTTTAATGATAAATCTACCTTCACCATGTGAAATAGGAACGGTGTAAACGTCGCCCACGTTAGTTTCCATGAGCCATGGCGATTTGTTTGAAGCAATTCTAGTTTTAACTAGCATTGATTGGTGTCTTGCGATAGTATTAAAGGTAAGAGTTGGCATATCTTCGCTAATCTCGTCGGTAATCTTACCATAAGGAACAAGTCCCAACTTGATTAGGGCTTGGAAGCCGTTACATATACCACCTACTAATCCCTTTCTAACGTCTAACAATTCGCTAACGTTTTCTTTAATTGCCTTATTTCTAAAGAAAGCAGTTATGAACTTACCTGATCCGTCAGGCTCGTCCCCACCAGAGAATCCACCTGGTACGAACATGATTTGACTTTGTTTAATCTTTTTAGCAAAAGCATCTACCGATTCTTTCACGTCTAAAATATTCTTGATAACGAAAATTTCAACGTCAGCGCCCTCTCTTGCGAACGCCTTCTTCGTGTCGTATTCGCAGTTTGTGCCTGGGAATACAGGTACTAATACTCTAGGCTTAGCGAACTTAGTTGGGCTTGAAATCCAATCGTTTGCGCTGTACTTAATTTCAGGTATTTCGCCCTTGTCAAAGTCAACGTCGTTGCACTTAAATACGCTTTCTAGCTTATCTTCGTAAATGGTTAATAGTTGTTCGATAGAAATAGCGTCCTTACAAAATACGATATCCTTATTGTCGTTAGTATAACCTAATAGGCTTGCCTTATCGACGTTAACTTCACCGTTAAGTTCAATGATAAATCCACCGTAATTATAGCCGAAAATATCTTTTTTATCGATATCAGCAAAGGTAAAGCCGATAGAGTTTCCTAAACTCATCTTCATAACGGCTTCGGCAATTCCACCGTAAGTTGGAGTGTACATAGCCGAGATTTGACCGTTAGCGTTTAATTTTTCTATTATTGCAAAGTTTTCTAAAAGGTCGTCGGTATCAACTAATCCGTTTGCATCAATTTTTGCAGGTAAGAACACAACCTTGCTACCTGCCTTCTTAAATTCAGGACTAACAACCTTTTCTAGTTTATCGGTCGTAACTGCAAAAGACACTAGCGTTGGTGGAACGTCAATATCTTCAAACGAACCACTCATTGAGTCCTTTCCACCGATAGCCGAAAGTTTAAGTTGTCTTTGCGCCTTATATGCGCCAAGGAGCGCACTCATAGGTTTACCCCAACGGCTTGCGTCCTTGTTTGGTTTTTCAAAATATTCTTGGAAGGTAAGGTAAGTATCTTCAAAGGTTGCACCCGTTGCAATAAGTTTACATACGCTTTCGATAACTGCGTAATATCCACCGTAGAGTGGACTCTTTTGGCTTATGAACGGATTGTAACCCCAACTCATAAACGAGCAAGTATCCGTATCGGCGTTCTCTACTGAAACCTTATTTACCATTGCTTGAATAGGCGTTCTTTGATTTTTTCCACCGAACGGCATAAGCACAGTACCTGCGCCGATTGTCGAGTCAAATCTTTCAGATAATCCACGCTTTGAACATACGTTAAGATCCGACGCCAAATCTTTCATACCGTCAATAAAGTCGGTAGGTATTTCCTTTTCGAGTAAATCTTGTTTTACTACCTTTATAGCAGTTTTCTTTTCAGCGCCGTTAGAGTTTAAGAATTCTCTAGAAATGTCAACGATAGTGTTGCCTTTCCAAGTCATCTTTAGTCTTGCATCGTCGGTAACGGTTGCAACTACGGTTGCTTCCAAGTTTTCTTCGGTAGCAAGAGAAATAAACTTCTCAACGTCCTTACTTTCTACTACAACAGCCATTCTTTCTTGAGATTCGCTGATTGCAAGTTCAGTTCCGTCAAGTCCGTCGTATTTCTTTGGAACTTTATCCAAGTCTATATTTAAGCCGTCGGCAAGTTCGCCGATAGCAACTGAAACGCCACCTGCGCCAAAGTCGTTACAACGCTTGATTAAGCGTGACGCAATAGGGTTTCTAAATAATCTTTGTAATTTTCTTTCTTCTGGTGCATTACCTTTTTGAACTTCTGCCCCACAAGTAGTTAATGAAGATAGATTATGCGATTTAGAAGATCCAGTAGCGCCACCACAACCGTCTCTACCCGTTCTGCCACCGAGTAATATTACAACGTCGCCCTTTTCAGGCACTTCTCTTCTAACGTTTTGTTCAGGAGCAGCAGCGATAACTGCGCCTATTTCCATACGCTTTGCAACGTATCCATCGTGATAAATTTCATCTACCATACCTGTTGCAAGACCTATTTGGTTACCGTAAGAAGAATAACCACTTGCAGCAGTAGTTACGATTTTTCTTTGTGGAAGTTTACCCTTGATAGTTTGGTCTAGTGGTTTTAACGGATCGCTAGCACCGGTAACACGCATTGCAGCGTAAACGTAACTTCTTCCCGATAGTGGGTCACGAATTGCACCACCTATACAGGTTGCTGCGCCACCGAAAGGTTCAATTTCGGTTGGGTGATTGTGCGTTTCGTTTTTGAATAATAATAGCCAATCTTGTAATTCGCCTTGTACGTTGACTTTAATCTTAACAGTACAAGCATTGATTTCTTCAGAATCGTCAATCTTTGGAAGAGCGCCCGTCTTTTTATGATAACGGGTTGCGATAGTTGCTAAATCCATTAGGTTGATAGGTTTAGTTCTATTTAGAGCCTTTCTTGTAGCAACGTAATCGTCGTAAATTTCCTTTGCCAAGTCGTCTTCAAATTCAACTTGTTCGATAGTCGTAAGGAAGGTCGTATGACGGCAGTGATCCGACCAGTAAGTGTCTATCATCTTAATTTCAGTAATGGTTGGATCTCTATCTTCTTTTACGAAGTATGCTTGCAAGAACTTAAGGTCGTCTATATCCATAGCAAGCCCTTTTTCCTTCAAGAAAAGGTTTAATCCGTCTAGGTCTAGTTTATTAAATCCTACTAGAGTTTGTACGCTTTCAGGTAAATCGTATTCAACTGCTAGAGTTTGCTTTTCTTGTAAATCGGCTTCTCTACACTCAACTGGGTTAATAACGTATTTTTTAATTTGTTCAATTTCAGCATCGGTAAGATTTCCGTCGATTGCGTAAACCTTAGCAGTTTTAACTACGGGACGATTGCCTGCCGAGAATAACTGAATACATTGCGCTGCTGAATCGGCACGTTGGTCAAATTGACCTGGCAATGGTTCAACTGCAAAAATATAATCGGCTTTTGGTAATTTTTCAAAAGCGTCGTCAATTTGCGGTTCTGAAAAAACTGCGTTTATGCACTTATCGAAAAGATCCTTTTGGATATCTTCAACGTCGTAACGATTGATAACTTTAAGGTTTTTAACGCCTTCAATTTTAAGTAAGTTTTTAATTTCGCCCATCAATGCTTTGGCTTCGTTTGCAAATTCGCTTTTCTTTGCTACATAAATTCTATAAACCATTATTCTTCTCCATATGCTTTAAGCGCTCTTTTACCTATATCTTTACGGTAAAAAGCGTTTTCAAAAGTAATTTTTTGCACGTTTTTATAAGCTTTTTCGATTGCGCCTTTTAAGTTAGTATCGATTGCTGTAACGCCTAGAACTCTTCCACCGTTTGTTAAAAGTTTTCCGTTTTCTAGTTTTGCGCCTGCAACGAATACGTTGTCTAAATCTTTATCGATTGTTATTTCGTAGCCCTTTTCGTAACTTTCTGGATAGCCTTTACTTGCCATAATTACGCAACAAGCCGATTTGTCTAAAAATTCCACCTTGATTTTATCAAGAGTTTGATTTGCAACCGCTCTCATTATTTCAAATAGGTCGGTCTTTAATAAAGGTAGCACAACTTGTGTTTCAGGGTCACCAAAACGGCAGTTATATTCTATTACCTTTGGTCCTTTCGGTGTCAACATAAGTCCAAAATACAAGCAACCTTTAAAGGTACGACCTTCGTTATTCATAGCGTTCATGGTAGGGATAAATATTTTTTCCATACATTCTTTTGCTATTTCTTCAGTGTAGTAAGGGTTTGGTGCAACCGTTCCCATACCACCCGTATTTAATCCCTTATCGTCGTCTAAGGCTCTCTTATGGTCCATAGAAGAAACCATAGGCACTAAAGTCTTGCCGTCGGTAAACGATAAAACTGAAACTTCAGGGCCGGTTAAGAACTCTTCGATAACTACGTTAGCGCCCGAGTTTCCAAACACTTTATCTTGCATCATAGACTTAACGGCTGTTTTAGCGTCTTGTAAATTTTCAGCAATGATAACGCCCTTGCCTAACGCCAAGCCGTCAGCCTTAATAACGATAGGCATATCGCAAGTATCTAAGTAATCTAATGCGCTTTGCATATCCGAAAAAGTTTCATACTTTGCAGTAGGAATATTGTATTTTTTCATTAAGTTTTTAGAAAAAATCTTACTACCTTCAATTATTGCTGCATTTTTATTTGGACCAAAACAAGGTATTCCCTTTTGTTCTAGTAAATCAACAGCGCCTAGCACCAACGGATCGTCGGGTGCAACTACTGCAAAATCTATCTCGTTTTCCTTTGCCCAATCGGCAATCTTCTCAACGTCTTTTACGTTGATATTAACGATAGTAGCGTCGCTAGCAATACCACCGTTGCCAGCAATGGCTATAATTTCATCTATTTTATCGCTTTTTTTAAGACTCTTAATGATTGCGTGTTCCCTACCACCGTTGCCAACCACTAAAACTTTCATTATAAAATTCTCCTTAATTAAGTTTAACTATTATATTTTTTGGCTTTATCACAAAGAGTGGTTGATTTATATAAACTTTGTTTTATAGATTTAACGAGAAAAATGTAAGAAAGACGAGTTTTAAACCTAACTCACAAAAAATGTTTTACCTGTAAAAGATTTTTTGTGATAAGGAGCAACCGAACGAGTGGCGTATAGGGTAAATTTTAATTTGCCCTTTTGCTCTCTTTCGAGTTGCGACGCAGGAGCATACTTGAAAAGTATGTAACTAAATAAAAAATTAAGTATTTCACAGTATTTTTCCGTTAAAAAATCAACCAATTGATGTGATAGAACCTTGTTTTCTAATGATGGAATAATCTCATTCCGGTAAACGACATTATCATATCGTTGTCGTCACAAGCCTTGATAACGATATCGTCCCTAACCGATCCACCAGGTTGAACTACGTAAGAAACGCCACTCTTTACTGCCCTATCAATGTTGTCACTAAATGGGAAGAAAGCATCAGAGCCGAGAGTTACACCCTTAATCTTTGATAAGATTTGTTTTTTATCTTCTTTAGTGAAAAGTTGTGGCTTAACGCTAAAATATTTTTGCCATACGCCGTCAACTAACAAATCTTCACATTCGTCAGATATGTATAGGTCAATAACGTTGTTACGGTCAGGTCTACCAACACTATCTAAGAAAGGAAGATTTAGAACTCTTTCGCTTTGGCGTAAGAACCAGTTATCAGCCTTTGAGCCAGCAAGACGGGTACAGTGAATTCTAGATTGTTGACCTGCGCCTATGCCGATTGCTTGTCCGTTATGAGCAAAGCAAACTGAATTTGATTGAGTATATTTTAAGGTGATTAGAGAAATTATCATATCTTGAATTGCGCTTTCAGGTAAATCCTTATTTGCAGTGACGATTTGTTTTGTCACTAATTCTCTATCTATCTTAAAATTATTTCTACCTTGTTCAAAGGTAATGCCGAACACTTGCTTAATTTCCTTTTCTTCAGGAACATAGTCGGCGTCAATTTGAACGACGTTATAAGTTCCGTTTCTCTTTTGTTTAAGAATTTCCAAAGCCTTTTCAGAGTAAGACGGAGCGATAACACCGTCGCTAACTTCTCTTTTTATTATCATAGCCGTCGTTTCGTCACATTGGTCAGAAAGAGCAATCCAGTCGCCGAATGAACTCATTCTATCCGTTCCCCTTGCCCTTGCGTAAGCGCAAGCGATAGGCGAATCGTTTAAGCCTTCAATATCGTCAACAAAACAAGCCTTTTTAACTATATCGCTCAACTTTTCGCCAACGGCAGCGCCAGCAGGGCTAACGTGCTTAAAAGATGCTGCGCAAGGTTTTCCCGTTGCTTCTTTCATTTCCTTAACTAATTGCCAAGAGTTAAAAGCATCTAAAAAGTTAATGTATCCTGGTTTTCCGTTCAAAATTTTAACAGGCAAGTCCTTGCCGTTTGACATATATATTCTAGATGGTTTTTGGTTTGGATTACAACCGTATTTAAGTTCTAATTCTTGCATATTCTTATCCTTCTTATTTATTTTTGTTTATGATGATTTGAGTTGCTTTACTGCCGTCTAGTGGGATTGCACGAACGAAAAGTGAAACTTTATTATCTTCATTTAAGTTTTCCCAAACTAAACTTGCAAGTTCTTCAGCCGTGTTAGGAAGTTCAACTTCTTCAGGCTCGCCATAGAACGATGGGATAGGATTACCGTCGTGCAAATAAGTATGAATAAAGTGTCCTATTCCGTCAAGTGGATTATATCCGTAAAAATATCTATTGCAAACTTCAGGGTTACCGTTTGCACTCTTTAGTATAGACATTTTATAGTTAAAGGCCTTATTAGCAAAATCGTAGTTTAGAATACCCGAAATTCTAGGCGTGTAATTAGGTTTATCAGGTTCAAACTCTCTAGTATAAAGGGCTTTTTCAAAAGAAAAACCGTCGTCGCCAAATTCTTTAATATAGTTATAAACTGTATCCGTTTGATCGCCGTTAGTAATAATATCGCTATCGTTGATTTGCAAGAACGGATTATAAATAATCAAACTTGGGTCGGTTAATTTTGATTCGTCAAACGCCTTGGTTCTCATTCCACCGTCAAACTCTTCAAAAATACGATTACGACTGTTTTCGCTTCTTCCCATAATGAAATATGCGATAAGCGCATTTTTACCGTCCTTTGATTTGCCTATAACTATTCCACGACCTGGATAGGTGTTGTCTTTTAATAGATTTTTAAGATCAAACTTTGCCATAATTATTCTCCTTTACATATACTCTTACATACTTTTTCTACAGCCATAGGTAAGATTTTCCATTCGGCTTGTTCCATAACTCGCTTTTGAAGTTTTTTAGGCGTATCGCCTTCCTTTACGCTAACTGCCTTTTGCATAATTATCTTTCCACCATCTGGAATTTCATTTACAAAATGCACGGTTGCGCCCGTAACTTTTACGCCGTATTCAAGAGCTTTTTCGTGTACTTTTAGTCCGTAATACCCTTGTCCACAAAAACTTGGAATTAGCGATGGATGAACGTTTATTATTCTATCCTTGTATCTATCGGTAAAATCTTTAGACAAGATACACATAAATCCTGCAAGGACTATAACTTCAGCATCGCACTCTTCAAGTTCTTTAATAATTGCACTTTCAAACTCTTGTTGGGTTTTACCCTTTCTTTCAACCACTGCGCTGTCTATATAAGACTCTTTTGCACGGGTCAACGCATAAGCGTCACTATTGCTTGATATTACCTTTACAAGCCTGCCACTAGTTAGATTTCCGTCGGCAGAAAAGTCGATCAGCGCTTGTAAATTAGTGCCACCACCCGAAACCAACACGGCAATATTTATTAGTTTTTTCATTATTTTGTTCCTTAATTTATTGTTTTTGGCTTTTGTATATAGCCTATCGATTAGCAAATTTGAATTTTAGCATCGCCCTTAACGATTTCGCCCATAATATACGCATTTTCTCCACACGCATGTAAAATATTAAGCGCCTTATCTGCATCTGTTTTCTTAACGACTACGCTCATACCAACGCCCATGTTAAAGGTATTGAACATATCTCTTTCAGAAACCTTACCGATATTTGCAATCAAGTCGAAGATAGGTAAAACTTGTACGGCGTTTCTTTCGATCTTTGCGCCGAATCCGTCAGGAATACTTCTTGGAATATTTTCATAGAAGCCACCACCAGTAATATGTGAAATAGCGCGAACGTTAATTTTCTTTTGTAGAAGCGACATAATATCGTTTACGTAAATCTTAGTTGGGGTTAATAGCGTTTCACCCAAACTCTTTCCGCCCAAAGATTCTAGTGGAACTTTAAGGTCGTTATTTTCAACGTCCAAGACTTTTCTAACGAGAGAGAAACCGTTACTGTGAACACCGGTTGATGGAATAGCGATAATCACGTCGCCTTCTTGCATTTTCTTATTGTCTAAAATTTTCTTTTTATCAACTACGCCTACTGCAAAGCCTGCCAAATCGTA
>SVHP01000037.1 GCA_015055735.1 Clostridiales bacterium
TTGTATGAAGAATACCCTGTTGATAAAACGAGTGTTGAAGATTGGAAAAAAGTTATATCTAAAATGAAAATAACCTTACCTTACGATTGTTAAAGGTGAATAATTATGAAATACAATATAGGCAAAAAAGAAATATTTGAATATAGACCACTACCTTTCTTTTTTCTTACTACTTCAAATATGAGTGAATATACCGACCAAAAAGTTCGTCAAAGTTTACTTGATTTAATCGATTGTGGATACGGTGGGTTAATACTCTTTAATAAGCCACCACGTGGCTTTGATAAGAAAAGTTATCTTTCTAACGACTGGTTTAGTGTGGTGAGAAAATTTTGTGTTTACTGTAAAGAATTAGGACTTAAATTATGGATAAACGACGGGCACGATTATCCACCAGGAAGCGTTGCTGGTAGGGTTTACGATATTGATCCAACTCTTAATCAAAAGCATTTGGCGATAAAAGACGGAAAAGTTGAAGTTGTGTGCGCTGATTGGGGGTTTCCTGCGTTTGAAAGCGAAAGGGCAAATGAAATATATCACGATTTAGTTCACGAAGAATACAAAAAGAACGTATCAGAATTTTTTGGCAATCCTATCGTGGGGTTCTTTACTGATGGTGACAATAGAAGAGTTCAACCACCAGTAATGTTTAGCGAAACTCATAAATGTAGAAATTATTTTCCTTGGTCGGATAATTTTGAAAAAGATTTTTTCGATAAGTACGGGTACGATATTAAACCGTATTTATTAGATATTATGCAAAGGAAAGCTATTCCACAAGCCGTTGATTATTGGGGATTAGCAGGACTTGAATACCAAAAATGGTTTAGAAGCAACAAAAAGTGGCTTGAAGAAAACGGGCTTTTATATACGGGGCACACTAGCGATTCTGCGCCATACTCTTATTCTATTTCACCTAGGACGTCAGCCTTAACTGAAGGCAGATTTTCGGATATGGAAAGTATTTTTGACTATCCTGGAACAGACCAAGAATTATTGGCGTTAGACGGTGGAAAGCATTTATCAGCATCGACTTGGCACACGCCTAAAGTTATTTACGGCGAGCCTATGCAAGTTGAGAAGATGACGGGGTATTACGATATTTCAACCGATACTAGAGCAAAACAAACGTCATCTACGGCATTTATATACGGCAAAGAAAAGGTTATGTGCGAAATGTTTGCTGCAAGTAATTATGCCGTTTCTCCAACCGAGCTAAGACAAATTTTTGCATTTCAGGCTATGCAAGGTGTGACTATGGTCGTACCTCACGCATATCATTACAAATATTTTGGACAAACGAAGTATTTTGCGCCACCTGAATTTTCAAAAAGGGGAATAATTGGCGAATACGTGCGTGAATTTAACGATAATATTGCTGAAATTTGCGCTATGCTATCAAAAGGCAAACCTGTTTATCCGATTGCTTTACTAGATCCAACTGAAGCAGTTTGGAAGAATAATATTCGATTTGATGAATACTGCAACACTTTTGCTACTCTCAATAGATTGCCTTACGGTTTTATTATTACCGACTATGAAAAACTGTATTGGGATACTGCAAAAGATATTAAGATAGTAGTTGTAAGTGGTTTCGATTTAGAATTGGATAAGATTGAAAAATTAAGACGAAAAGGTTTAATCGTTTTACAAGCAAATCAAGTAGATGATATTTGCAAGTATTTATCTTTACCTTTTGAGTATCAAGCCGACGGACACCTAATGTTTAATCGTAGGCTAATTGACGGCGAAGAGTTCGTTTTCCTTTCTAATATTGAAAACGATAGACCGATTAACGTAAAATTTAACGGTTTTGGCAAAAATCAAGAGTTTAAGTTGTATCAAGGCGAAATTAAGTATATATCAAAAACTTACCAAAATATAGAAACTGACGATAAAGAATATATTCAAGTAGATTTTATAGACGGACAAATAGAAGTTGAGTACGATAAGCCTAATTATATTCAACTCGAAACGTTTGTATCAAATGGAAAAACTTGCGTAAAAACGGGCGAAGAAAAGACTATTGATTTTTGTTTTACAGCAAAAGATAGTTTATTTAACTTAAAACTTTATATCCCTGAAAACGCCTTTGACGCCGTTAGTGAAGTATTGATAGATGGACAACAAGTATCTAGTAAAAAAGGACTTGTTTTTGATGAAGAATATCGTGTTTACGATATACAATTTTTAGATATTGGCGAACACAAAATTACCTTAAAGAAAGATAAGAAATTACAATTCTTTGATAGAATTTTTATCACAGGTGAATTTGACGTAAAGGTTTTAACCGATAATAAATCATTTGAAACAGTAATTGATTTCTATAATTTGAGCGTAAGTATCGCTAACCAAACGAAAATTATATTGTCAAAAAGAACGAATAGTCTAGTCGTGTCAAAATCGTGGGCAAAGCAAGGACAGCCTTTCTATTCGGGAAAGACGATCTATAAGTTTAATTATAATTTTGAAGAAGCAGGTAATTATCAATTAGACTTACGAAAGGTAAGAGATATTGCGCAAGTTTTCGTTGACGGAAAGAGCGTGGGAAGAAAGATATACCCACCTTATACCTTTGATTTTTATAGTGATAAAGGTAGTAAAGAGATTAAAATTGAAGTCACCAATTCTTTAGGTAATGAAATGGAGTGTTATCTTGAAGAAAGTGGCATTTTAGACGGAATTGTTATAAAAAAAGAAAAAAATTGATTAAAAGACAAAAATAAAAGAACGAATATTATAGGTTTTAAGTATGGCAAAAGGAAAGCAAAAAAGAACGGTGGATTCTTACCGATCTATACCGTTTTGGAGTTGGAACGATAAACTCGAAAAAGAAGAACTAATTGGCCAAATAAGGTGGATGAAAGAGCAAGGCTTCGGCGGATATTTTATGCACGCTAGAAGTGGGTTAATAACTGAATATTTAAGCGACGAGTGGTTTGAACTTGTAAAAGCGTGCATAGACGAAGGCGATGCTCTCGGTATGCAAAGTTGGGCGTACGACGAAAACGGCTGGCCGAGTGGATTCGTCGGTGGTAAGCTTTTAGAAGAAAAGGAAAACCACGATAGATACTTAACCTATAAAATGGGTAAGTTTGATAAAGACGCTTTGGTGTCTTACCTTACAGACGGGGAAGAATTAGTTAGAATTAGCGATAGTTCGGATAGTGAAAACTGTCTAAATGTTTATCAGCACTATTCAACCTCCTCAGCAGATATATTAAACGGCGAAGTGGTGGATAAATTTATTAAAGCCACCCATGAAGAATATAAAAAACGATTAAAGGAAAAGTTTAAGAGTTCGCTTCAAGGTTTTTTTACCGATGAACCACAATATTATCGTTGGGCAGTGCCTTTTACAAAGGCTATAATCGAATATTTTAAGAACCAACTAGGTCAAGATATTTTAGATAATTTAGGGCTACTTTTCGTTAAGAAAAAGGGTTATCGTCAGTTTAGATACGATTACTACAAAGGCATGCAAACGCTAATGCTAAACAACTTTGCTAAAAAGATTTACGATTGGTGCGACGACAACGGCGCGCAATTGACGGGGCATTTCGTTGAAGAAACTTCGCTTATGGGTAATATGTGGGCGTGCGCAGGGATTATGCCTTTTTACGAATACGAGCATATTCCAGGGATAGACCATTTAACTCGTGGTACTAACTGTCCCGTTGCGCCAAAACAAGTTTATTCGGTATCAAGACAACTAGGCAAAAACCAAATCCTTACCGAAACTTTTGGTTGTTGTGGTTGGGATATTAGCCCTATACACCTAAAAAGGATTGCCGAAAAGCAATACGTAAACGGTGTAAACTTAATGTGTCAACACCTTTTACCATATTCAGAGCGAGGTCAGCGTAAACGTGATTACCCAGCGCATTTTTCTTGGGCTAATCCGTGGATAAGGGATAACTTTAAGCCGTTTAACGATTACTTTGCAAAACTCGGCTATCTTTTAGGCGAAAGTGAAGATAAGGCGTCGGTTGCAGTATTTTGTCCAATAAGAAGCTTGTATTTTGATTACGTTCGTGGTGAAGAAAATAAAGAAAGTCAAGAGATTTCCGATTCTTACGATGAGCTAAATATAAAACTTGCTAAAATGAATATTTCTTACCATATCGTTGACGAAACGATCATGGCAAAACACGGTAGCGTTAAGGACGGCGTACTTATTGTAGGCGAGTGTAAGTACGATACGATTATCTTTCCAAAGACCTTGACTATGGATAAGAGTACCAAAGACTTGTTTGAACAATTTTATCGTACGGGTGGTAAATGCTTGTTTATCGACGGATTGCCTACCTATTTAGAAGGTCAACTATACCAATATAAGTTGAATACTAACACCGATTACGAGCAAATACTTTGCGCACAAGAGTATCGCATAGATAATTTCGATACCGAAGTTCAGTCAACCATAAGGGAAATGGACGGTAAAAAATTCATTTACGCCGTTAATCTTTCTGATAAAGAGTGCGAACTTACTTTTAGTGGCGATTTTAAGAGTTTTATGCGCTACGATTTGCAATCGGGAAAAACTGAAAAGATTGCTACTTGCGTTCATTTTGACGCAAATCAATCGCACATTTTGTATTTGTCAAACGACGAGTGCGAACGAGTAGAAAGAAAAAAAGAATTTTCTTTGAGCGGTGAATTTAAGGTGCTTAAAGACAGTGGAAACTACTTGACACTCGATAAACTTTGCTATTCGTTCGACGGAATAAATTATAGTGATGAATTTAAGCATATAGGCGTGTTTAACAACCTGTTGGATTTAAGATATAGTGGCGAAGTTTACCTTAAATATTCGTTTAATGTTAGGGATATACCTAGTCAACTCTTCTTTTTAGTGGAAGATATGAACGTTTTAAGTTGTACTATAAACGGCACGGCTATCTCGCTTGGTGGCGAGTGGGAATTTGAAAAGAGAATTTACAAAACTGACGTTTCAAGCCTTGTTAAAGTTGGTGTTAACGATATTATAGTGAAGATAAACTTTTACGAGAGTGACCACGTTTATTACGTGCTATACGGAGAAGACGTGCAAGAAGGGCTTAAAAACTGTTTGGTTTACGATACTAATATAGAACCTTGCTATTTGCAAGGCGATTTCGGAGTATATACCGATAGTGGCTTTACTCACGGAAAGGATAAAACTATACTTTTTGCAGACGATTTTTATATAGATAAAAAGAAAGAAATTATATTTGATACGGTAAAAGACGGATATCCTTTCTTTGCCGGCAATATGACCATAGAAAAAACCTTTTATTCAGATGGACAACCTTGCGTATTAAATTTAAAGGGCAATTATTGCCTTGCTGAACTTGAAGTAAACGGCAAGAAAGCGCCTAAAAACTACTTTGACAGTAAGGTCGATTTAACCGATTACGTTGTTAACGGTCAAAACGTTGCTAAAATAACCCTTTGGTCGGGCAATAGAAATTTACTTGGTCCACACCACTATAACCAAGCTGAAGAACCACCTTTCGTCGGCCCAGAACAGTACGAATCAACAGGTACGTGGAAAGATGGAAAAAGTAGTATAGAAAGAGAAAATTATTCGTTTAAGAAATTTGGGTTGTTTGAATAAAAGTTAAACAAAATTATTTGTGACACGAATAGTTCGATAAAAAAGAAAAAGAGCTCGGGAAAACCGAACTCAAGGTAAAAATAGATATTTATACAAATTAAGGTTGTTGCTTGATTCTTTGTTTAGGACCTTTGGTAGGTTTGTTTTCGTTTATAAATGCGCGATATTCTAACGGTGTCATACCAACTTGTTTTTTGAAATCACGGCTTAGATTTGCCGTTGAAGAATAATTTATAGCATCACATATGTCGTTTAAAGCAAAGTTTTTAGTAAGCATATTGGCAACGATTGCAAATTGTTTATTTTTAGCGTATTGAAATACGCTTAGACCAAAAGTCTGCTTAAATTTTAGGTCTAAATATCTTCTAGAATAATTGAAGTGTTCACAAATTGCATCAATATCAAAAGAGGGCAAGTTGTCGTCAATAAATTTCTTGAGTTGTGTTGCAAAATTATTGGAAGTAGTTTTATTAGGAAATAGATGGTTTAAAAGGGCAGTTGTTAAAGATATTATAGTATCGTTAATTTCGGTTGGGTCGGTTTGTATTTTTTTATAATTATTATTCAAAAATTGCAAATAATTTTTTAAGAAATTATCGCTATTAACGTCAAATTGCATAAACTCGTAAAATGGTTGAGTGCTGTTAAATGCGATGTATAAATGGTTAAAATTAACCCCTTCGATATCCCTTAAAGAAAAGGCTTTTTTATAAGGTAAAAGATAAAGATTTCCCTTTTTCATAACGCATTCAACGTCCGAATCGGAATAATTAAGCGCACCAGAAATAGGATAAAAGAACCAGTTTTGCGATTGTTGATGCGCAAAAGGGGTTAAACCTACTGGACGAATACTACGAGAAAACATATTTACTGATAGAATTTCAATTTTTTCATTCATATTTGTAGTATAACTTTCTTGTGATTATTTGTCAATTGATTTTCAAAAGGTATTTCCAGATGTGATAATTTCTTTATTACTTTTGATATTTACAAGGTTGTTGCATCGGTGTATAATCATAGTACATATAAGATAAAATTGCTACTAAAAGGAGACTAGTTTATGTTGTTAAGAAATGGGACGATTTTGCTATCGAATAACGTTTCGGAAACGATAGAATTTGCCGTAGAAGAACTTTCAAAGTTTTATTTTGAAAGTACGGGTAAAAAATTAACGATCGCACAAAGTTGTGAGGATAAAAATATTATCTTTTCGCTTGGGAAAACACCGTTGCTTGAAAAGTCGAATATAGAAAAAGATTATTCAATTCTTCGTGAAGACGGATTTTTCATTACTAAAAAAGACGGGGTAGTTTATATAGACGGAAACACTGATTTTGCAGTGCTTTACGGTGTTTACGACTTTTTAGAAGTTTATTTAGGCGTAAGGTTTTTTTCTGCCGATACTACCGTAGTTCCAAAAACTGAAAAGATAGATAAAGTAATAGATAGATTTGAAATACCTGCCGTAGATTATAGGGCGTATATGAGTGGGGACTGCTTTGGCGCTCGATGTGTACCAGAATTTATGGCTAGAAGTAGAACGCATAATCCATTTACGCCTATCGGTGAAAAGTACGGGGATAGAAAATTCCTTATAGGTAGGCATTGTTCTACTCATAATATGAATTACTACGTTCCTTATAATACTTGGCACGATACTCACCCTGAATTCTTTTACGTTAAAGAAGGTGTTAAGGAAGTTCAAGGGTATAACGAAGACGGCACGGGCTGTTCGCCAAACCTTACCGTGTGTTTGACAAACGGTATTACCGATGATGGAAAACTCGACGAGAGTATGGACGTTTCGGTTGCAAAAGTTGTTATTGAAGAGTTTAAGAAAGATATACTTGCAAATCCTAATACAAAATATTTTACATTTGAACAAGAAGACTTGTCTTACGGTTGTGAATGTCCAAAATGTATGGAAGAAGCGAAAAAATATAAACGCTCTGGTATGCTAGTAAGATTTTGCAACGTTATTGCCGAAGAACTTCAAAAGTGGGCTGACAAAGAACTCGGTGGTAGAGAAATTAACATAGTCACTTTTGCTTATTCATACACCAAGCAAGCGCCTGTGATAGAAAAGGAAGGTAAGAAAGTGCCTATCGATAGCACTGTAATTCCTAGAGATAACTTGGTTATGCGACTTGCAATCTTTGCAAACGATTTTTATCCGTTATTCGACGAAATTCAACCACCTGAAGTTTACGATCCACTACACGATTGGTGGAATTTGGGTAATAAGTTTATGTTCTGGGGATATGATATTGGTTTTGATTGCCCTTGTTGGTATTGGCCGACTTTTAAGAACTTGCAAAAGAACGTAAAGGGGTTAATATCTAAAAATTTGATATACGTTCAAGTAGAAAGCGAGCATAAAAACAGTTGGCAAAATGCTTTTAGGGGATATATATACAATAAACTATTATGGAATCCCGATTTAGACGTTCAAACTATGGCAGATGAATTTTTGGACGCTTACTTTGGAAAAACTGGTGCTAAATACGTAAAAGAATTTATGCAGGTTTATGAAGACTTTTATGCAAAGGCAGTGCCTGAACGAGATATATTCTTTACGATGATGAGAAGTTATAGGGAAGCCAAAAATCTCGATATAGAAATAATCGACAAAACTTTAGATATAGCTAATCAAGCCATTGCAAAAACTGAAAGTGAAGATATTGATCAAGAAACTAAGGCTCGTTACATAAAACATTTGAAGTGTGTGAGATGTACGCCGTTATTTTGTAAGTATAAAGGCTTTGAGTATTATTATCCTAACGCAAGCAAAGAAGAAAAACGAACGCTTGCAAAATGGTTTATACAAGACGCTAGAGATGCTGGGCTTGCAAGTTATCACTCGCAGTCGCATTTGTATAACTTTGAAGAATTAGAGAGAAATGATTACGAATTGCCATACTAAAAGGTTAATTCGCTATTGTATAAAAATAATTGTGTTTAATAAATACGTTAAAGAAAAAATTTAACAATATATAGGAGGTATTAAGATGAAACAATTAAGTAAAAAGGTCTATACGGCAATTCTTGCACTTCTTGCAGGAATATGTTTTATGTCCTTTGCAATGACGGCATTTGTCGCTAAAGCGGACCAAACGGTTCCCGTTTATAGAGTGACTATTGAACGTCAGTACTTGGGCGATGCTCGTTCTATGACTAATAGAATTCCTATTAGCAAGGACGCTGAAAAGGTGACCTTGGAGTACACGCCAATCGTAAGTACTGGTACGGGGAACTATAACGCACTGATGGCTTATACCGGTGAAAATCAAAACACGGGCGCAGTTGTAAGCAGTGCCTTTGGTACGGGCTACGGCGTGCCTAACGGTACTAACTGGGTTAGTGAATTTGCTAGAGTCGGAAGAGTTTACACGATAGAAGTCGATATGGTAAACCTTACAGCAGATTGGTTCTACACAGTAGTTGGTGAAACGGAAAAACACTATATTAGACAGGATGCAAAACTTTCAAACCCAGATTTGACTGTTAATTATATAGGTTTTGCTTTTGCTTCTAGCGATATAGACCAAGACGGAAATAACAAGCTTACCGACGCTGAACTTGCAAATGCGTGGTATGCAGAACTTGACGTTCGTTGTTTTGACGATAAGGGTAGAGATTTACAAGTTTGCTCAATGCAAGGTGGTATGTGGGTTGACGGAATAACCGAAAAACCTAATGGATACGCAACTCTCGCTTCGTTTGACAAAAACGATTATTTCCTTAACAACAACGCTTGGGGTGTTGCTGAAATGGCCCACAGCAGATCTATATTGAACGTAGTTGATGCTAAAGAAGTAGGTGGTAGTGGCGCAAACGGTGGCGTTTTAGAAATTAAGAAACCACCACAACCAGCATCTTTCTCTATTCAAATGGGTAGAGTTTTAACGGCTGAAGATATTGCTAAAGGTGGTAGCGTAATCGTTAGAGTTTGGAGTCAACATAACGATTCTTACCTTTATGGATGTAATTTAGCGCCTTTTGATATGGACCAAAGAGGGTTTGACAATTCAACTCTTTCTAAAGAGTATTTTAGAGAAATTATGAATATCGGCAACCAAAATTCTTTTAAGGATTTAGAAATTCCTAATGAAGATTTACTTAAATTCTGTGATAAAGACGGCAACTTTAAGGGTTTTTCTTTCTGGATGGGTGCTTGGGAATCTGCAAATTACACCGTTTACATTGACGAAGTTTTCTATAAACTTCCTGTAAACGTTAATCTTTACGACCAAAACGGAACTTTAATTGATTCTAAACAAGTAAATTCAGGGTATTCGTTAAATGACCAAATTAGCGTAAATATTCCTGAAGTTGCAGGTAAAGAATTCATAGGCTGGACAAACACTCTTGGTGGCGAAGATTATTATAATGTAAACGAAATTGGATATGAAAGTCAAACTCTTAATCTTTACGCATCTTACGGAACACCCGTTTCAAACGTAAACGATTATATCGGCGTTTATGCAAATGAAGAAAGTGGAAAATTCTTCCAACTTGCTTTAGGTGGAAAGGTTATAGACGAGACGGGCGCAACAAACTTTACGAGTTATCAACTTTCTCAATCAGTAGTTCTATTTGACGGCGAAAGCGTTGCTAGTTTAGACGGATACACCATAAATATAGGTGGCAAAGATTTCGTTAAACAAGAAAAGGCTTACACCGTTGAATATAAAATTTTAGGGACTACTTATAAGAGTATCGTTGTTCCTGAAGGCTATAATACGATTGAGTACGAATATGAAACCGAAGATTTTATTTTCGGTGGTTGGAAGAGTGGTGAACAACTTTTTGATTTTGCAACTACTATCGATAGCGATTTGATTTTAAGCGCCGATCTTGAAGTAAACGAAATAGCGACTGAAGAATACGCAAGTTATCAAAATACCTATTACAGTAGTCAAACGGGCATTATTTATATAGTTAAGTCAGCCGACGAAAACGGCGTTTGCAACTTGGTAAAAGTAGAAAACGGCTCGGTAAGTACGGTTGGCGAATATAAGATAACAAAGAGCAACAAACTCATCGTTGGGCAAGACCTATACGAATTTAGACCTATGAAAACTTCTTCAAGTTCTCAAGGCGAAATGTACGTAGGCCCACTAGAAATAGTTATCGACGGGGTTGACTATTGGATTTTCAACAAGACCTTTACCGTAACCGTACATTACGATAATGAAAGAAAAGAAACTTTTGAAGTTGGAGCTGAAGATAATTTCTTGTTTGATGTTCCTGATGAACCATCAAAAGAAGGGTACACTTTCAAAGGCTGGAGATTGGGTAATGGTCAAGAATATAACTTTGATCAAGCAATAACTAGAGAACTTGAAATTTATGCAATTATGCAATACGATAACGTAGTAGAAGGTAACGCAAAAGACGGTTGTTTCGCTTCTATTAGCAGTGGAAACGTTATTATGTTAATTTCGGCATTAACACTTGTAGCAGTGGTTATCTTAAAACAAAGGAAAATGAATAAAAATGGCAACGCAAAATAAAGAGATAATTATAAACGGTATTGCAATAGACCCTAATAAAAAGCGTAAAAAGACGTGGAAAACTATAATTTTTATTATTTCTTTTACTATTTTACCGTTATTCAATTTTTTATTGTTTTACGTGTACGTAAACTTAAGTTCGTTTACCCTTGCCTTTCAAGAACACGTTGACGGTACTATAATTTGGGGTTTTACGCAATTTAAGGGTATTTTGGATGACTTTGCAAAGTCTGACGGTGAAATGCTTCACGCGCTTATCAATACGCTTAAAACTTTTGGTGTAAGTTTATGTATGTATCCCGTAAGTATTATAGTTTCTTACTTTTTGTATAAAAAAGTTCGTGGACATAACGTTTTTAGAGTACTGTTTTTTTTACCACAAATAATTTCAAGTATAGTATGGACGTATTTCTATAAGCAGTTCGTTTCGTCAGTTGGGCCTATTGCAGGTATCGTTCAAGATATTTGGAACTTTGAAAAGCCGATAGGCGCGCTGACAAACTCTAAAACGGCAAACACCTTCGTGCTTTTGCATATGATTTGGATGGGTTTTCCTGGAAACATTATAATTTGGAGTGGTACGTTCGCCCGTATTCCAGAATCGGTGGTTGAGTACGCTAAACTTGACGGCGTAGGTTGGGTTAGAGAAATGGTGCAAATAATATTGCCTATGGTATGGCCAACCTTCTCGTTGTTCCTTATTTTGCAATTAGCAGGCTTGTTCTCGGCATCAGGTTCGGTATTCTTACTGACTAGCGACCCTACGGTTGCAACCGGTGTGCATACCGAAACCTTATCTAATTGGTTCTATCGAACTATGTACGCCGGCGGTGGAACGCCAAGCGATAACTCGTTAAGCCAAATGTCGGCGCTTGGTATGATGATTACGGTAGTGGCTTGTACTTTAAGTTTAACTGCTAGAAAATGGCTAGTTAAATTAGTGCCAGACGTTGAGTTTTAAGGGGGATAGTTATGGATATTTTATTAAAGTTAAAAAGATTGATATACAAAAACAAAACCCCTAGTGAATGTGTAGTTTATACTATGGTGTTCTGTATATTTACCCTAATAGCCTTTTCGTACGTTTACGTATTATTTTGGTGTATGATAAGTGGTATGAGAACGCATAAAGAAGTTACACTTTTACCGTTTGTCAATATGTTTGAAGGACTACAACCTATAAAAATAATTCAAGTATTCGATAAATTGACTACCGATCAAACTGGATTTGTAGGAATGTTAATTAACAGTTTGTACTTCTCAATAACGAGTGTAGTGGTTAACATTTTTTGTACGGCGTCTTTCGCTTACGTCACTACTAAATACGAATTTCCAGGTTCAAAATTGGTTTATAGCATTGTAATGGTGCTGATGGTGCTTCCTATTTACGGCACGAGTGGCGCAACTTATAAATTGTACGTAGATATGGGTCTTATAAATAACCCACTACAAGCAATAGTTTGTTCAACAAGTGGTTTAGGTATGGGGTATCTCTATTTTAACGCATTTTACCGTGGACTTTCTAACACTTATAAGGAAGCGGCTGAAATTGACGGTGCAGGTGATTATACCATATTCTTCCAAATAGTAATACCACAAGCCATGGGCTTGATTACGGCATTATTTTTGACCAGTTGGATAGGTGGTTGGAACGGATATGAAGGATTCTTAATTTATATGCCAGGTCTTCCTAATTTGGCGGCGGGGTTATACCTATTCCAAGTTCACGTAGAAAGAACGGCGCAATGGGAATACGTTTACGGCGCTTGCTTTATTATAGCAATACCACCGCTAATACTTTTCGCATTGTTTAACAAAACGCTTACTAGCAGTATTTCGCTAGGTGGCATTAAAGAGTAAAAAATATTTTATATAAGGAGATAAAATTATGAAAAAACTTTTTGGCAAAGTAATTACGTTTGCGTTATGCGCAATCGTAGGGCTCACTTGTACTGCATGTGGACAAGTAGGAACAACTAAAGATGCGGACAATAACACAGTCCAAATGTACGTGTGGGATTCAGGTTTCGGAATCGAATGGGTTCAAGAAATAGTTAACGAATATAACGCAATGAAC
Source organism: Clostridiales bacterium (assembly GCA_015055735.1). GTDB lineage: Bacteria > Bacillota > Clostridia > Christensenellales > Borkfalkiaceae > UBA1259. Next base: position 13,193 of record SVHP01000037.1, read on the forward strand.
ACAGGTTATACCGTTGATTTGAAATCTCATGCAAACATGAATACCGTTACGGATACTTTATCAGCAGGTACTAGCAACGTTTACGACTTGTATTTGACAGGTCTTCAATCTTGGACGGGTACTATAAGTGATATGGCAGATCTTTCTGAAGTTGTAAACGCTACTTACGGCAACGAAGGCGTAACAATCGGCTCTAAAATGAGTCAAGCCGCTCTTCAAAAGCATACGGTTGACGGCAAACTTACTGCGTTGACTTTAGGTTCATCAGCATCAGGTCTTTTCTACAATGTAGAAATATTTGAAGACGCTGGTATTACTGAAGCACCGATAACAACAGAGCAATTTAAAGACGTTGTTTGGGATATTCAAGCAGCAGCATTGAAAACTGAAGATAACTTAACCATTTCGCCTTTCGTTCATTGGGGTGATGGAAATAACGGTTACTGGAAATACGTTTATGAAGTTTGGACTGCTCAAGCAATGGGAATAAAGGGTTACGAAGATTTTATTCAATTAAAAGATGCTAACGGCATAAACCAACAAAACGTATATCTTGGACAAAATCCAGACGGATCAGATAATAAAGAAAACGACCCAAGATATCACGTTCTTTCATATCTTGAAGAAATTCTTAATACAAACACTGCTCACTCAAGAGTAAGTGAATTCCAACTTTCTCAAGCACAATCAGCATTTGTAAATGGTGAATCAGCAATGATGATCAACGGTTCTTGGCTTAAGAACGAAGCAAAAATGGGTAATACGGTAAACAACTTCAAGTTCATGCGTACACCTATTTACAGTGGCGTCGTTAAACATTTACAATATAATAATATGTCTGATGATATGTTAGCTGATATCGTTTCAGCTATCGATGATAACAAGACTTTTGAACAAGTTAAAGCAGACGTTTGCGCTGATTTAGTACAAGCCGATTACGATATGCTTAAAACTCTTCGTGGAATGACGTACGGTACGATTGGTGAATGTGGACAAATTGTGTTCGCACCTAAATATTCTTCAGCTCTTCCTGCAGTAAAAGATTTCTTAAAATACTTCTATTCTGATGCAGGCGCACAAGCGTGGATGGATCATCAACACACTCCATTTGCAACTAGACTTATCGATGAAACTTTAGTAGATAAATCTAATTGGGATGAATGGGATAAATCAATCGCAGAAGTATTAGAAGACGTAACTTACGTTCTTGGTGGTGACTTAAATTCTAGTAAAGTATTGGTTAGAAATGCAAGAGATATGTTTGCAAACGTAAGCATTGTTAACACGTTTACTGCACCTTTAGCATCTGATAGAAAGAGTGCAAGTCAAATTTACGATCAAATGCGTGCAACTATTTATTCAAACTGGGATAACTGGGCAAAAGCTTAATAGATAAGAATATAAGGAGAAAATCATGAAAAGATTATCAAGTATATTCTCCGTAAAAGTAATTTCTGCAATTATACTAATCTTTATGGTGGCAACGGCATTATTTGCCGTTGCGCCAGTAAATAAAGCGTACGCAGGTCTTACAAGTTCGTTTTACATTGAATCATCTGGGTTTAACGGAGAATTAAGTAAAGGTGTATTTGAATACACCGCTAACGACGACGTGAAAATTGATAGTGAAAACGTTATTTATTTTGGTCATACTGAAAGTAATGAAAACACTTCTACTAAATTATCGTTAAGAGCAAAATTAAATCAATTAACTAATAAAGGTAATGATTTTGCTACTATTAATTTGTCAATGAATATAACGGATATTCCATCGTCAGGCGCATTCGTATTTGCAATGGGGCTACCTGAAAGAAAATCAAATTTCGGCTCTAACGGATCGCTTGAATTTAGGTTTACTAAATCTGGTTCGGATTACGTTTTAGGCGTAAATAAGTACAGTACAGGTTCTGTAAATAAGATAGCAAGTGGTTTATCAGTAGGTCAAAAAGTTGATTTGGTTATAGACATAAATCAAGACGGCTCTATGCAAATAGTAGAACAAGGAACGGCTCTTTCAACTGTAAATATAGGAACTACTATGCCGACTGGTTTCGTTGCTTTTGGTTATGAAGGGGCAAAATGTAAGGTTGAAATGACCAACGTCGTTATCAACGTTTCGGATTACGATACGCCTGTAAATCCTGGTACTATCGTTGAAAACTTCGATAACAACGAATTTAATGCAAATCTTTGGTGGAGTGAAGCAAAAACCGGTGTTAAAAGTCCAAGTTTTGCGCACGTTGAAAATAACTACTTTAGAATAAGCAATGCGCATAAACCACACCTTACAACTTTATATCAATATAGCAACCTTTCATTAGAATTTGAACTCTTTGATTACGCTTGCTATACCGAAGATGAAGATGGTAATGCAATAGAATACAGTTCAGAAGCTTTGACCGTATATATCGGTATCGGCAATTATACCGAAGATATTTACACTTCTATTACGAGTGCTTCTGCTTTAAGAGTATCTATTGGTGGAACGACTACTGCCGCAGGTAGAGACGTTACCGAAGTGTATAAGCGTGTAAGTATGTCTTGTGCTGGCGATAGCAAGGTTGTAGAATTGACTACGGTAAATCCATGCGATAAGGTTTTAACTAACGGTAGAAGAACCAACGTTAAGATTGAAGTAGTGGATATGGTTGCAAAAATGTGGATGAAATACGATAGTGATTCATCTTATGGCGAACCAATTTTAGAAATGCAATTACGTAATCAGCCAACGGGCCACGTAAGATTTGGTTGTTACGGCGATACACAAATAGATACAAACGGTTGGGAAAGAACTTTAGTACCTAACTATTCTCTCGATAGCATTAAAATAAAGAATCTTGACGAAGATCCTAAGATTTGCGATATGCCTGCATTCAAGAGTAATATTTACGATACGGGCAGTGACTGGCCGTACGTAGATAAAGATCGTGATACCGATCTATTGGAAAATAGATTAGATCAATCGGTTGAAATGCAAGATGGTGGATGTTTAGGAAGTATCGCTCAGCCTGCAACCGTAGTATTACCAACTATTGCATGCTTAATGGCAGTAATGATAATAAGGAGGAAAAACCGTAATGAAGAAAAATAAGTTAATAAGCAACGTATTATCAACTACAATGGCGTGTATTTGCGCATTTACTTGTACTGCATGTTCTCAAGGCTCTGTAGGTAAGCAAGACGTTGTTAAATTTGAAGAAGGTATCTCTTACGTTGAAACGGTTAAAGGAACTCCTATCCATTATACGTCACATTACTTTGACGTAACGGGTGGTAAAGACGTTATGCCTATCGGTGGTTTCCATGGTCCTTTCGTTTCGGGTGGTAGCAATAATGGTAACGATTTTCCTAACACTATGGAAGAAGCAACAGTTTCGGCATTATCAGAATGCGGTATAAACGTAATCGTATATACGGGTAGCCGTCAAGAGCATTACCCTGACGCTTTTGAAGAATTGTTAAAACTCGGCGAAAAATACGGAATGGGTTTCTATCTAAACTTATTATATTTTAGCAGTCTTATCGGCGATAGATCACCTGCTCCAATAGAAGAAGTTCCAATGAAAGAACTTTATTCGCGTGTGCTTAATGCAAGTTATGGGTTTAAGTATAAGTCGCTATTAGGATTCCAACTTTCAGACGAATTATTCCCAACAAACCAACTTAAAAACGCTACGAAGGTATTAAATGCGCTAAACAGCATGGGCTTACCGTTAGATTATTATTCTAATGCTCACGGTTGGTACGGTACGGGCTATGATTGGTTTGGATTAGCAAACGTCACTTACGATGAATACGTTAAAGAATTTAGCAAATTAAATTTGAAAGTATTCTCAAATACGCTTTATCCGTACGATTCTGGCAATGGTCCAACTGATGAAGATAGTCATCAAACCTTAAAAGAAAATCTTGTAAAATATAATCACGCAAGAAAGACTTCTTTAGAGTACGGTATGACTTTCTGGCGTATGATGCAAGCGGGACATCAATGGGAAGGCATGGTTGAATCTGAACCGTATGCACCAAGTGAAGGCGAATTCCTTTTCGATGCTAACATCAGTTTGCTTTTCGGTGCAAAGGGTATTCAGTTCTATACTTGCGTACAATACCCAGGTGAAGCAACTCTTCCTGACGGAACTTACGATAGCCAAAGAAATGGACTTGTCGGAATTAACGGAAAGAAAACTCAATGGTGGTATTACTGTAAGAAGTTTACTACCCAAGTTCAAGCAATAGACCATATTTTGATGAACTCTGCAAGTATGGGC
>SVHP01000038.1 GCA_015055735.1 Clostridiales bacterium
TTTCCCTTTTAAATACCCCATAAATCCACTCACACTTAATTTGGGTGGGATACTCAATAACATATGCACATGGTCAGGACATACTTCTACCTCTATTATTTCTACTTCTTTCCATTCGCACAAACTTCGTAGAATTGCCCCTATTTCTAATCGCTTTTGTCCATAAAAAACTTTCCTTCGATATTTTGGCGCAAATACTATATGATATTTGCAATTCCACTTCGTATGTGCTAAACTATTTGTGTCAGATTTCATGACAGACACCTCCTATGTTTTGTATTTTTGTTTAGGCAACATTTATATATTAACATAGGAGGTGTCTTTTGTTCATCGGTAAACCTAAATTTTACCCCTAGACTATCTGGGGGATTTAGACACATAAAAGCCGTGATTGATTTTATTTTCAATCACGGCTTTCGTTTAGTTTTTAATAACTTTTTACATCAACTGAATTAGTTAACCCAGCCTTCAACTACGCTAAAGAAATAGAAGTCGTAAGTCTTTACTTGGTTTAGACCGATAACTATATAATCTCGTCCTGCATAACCACCACCGACTGGATTGTTTGCCATTGTTCAACGTTTATTACAGTACCTGCGCCTATTATCATATTTGGATAATTCTTTACTGCGTATTTTATTGCCTCTTCTGCGCAAGCCGTTCTAAACGTTATTTCGGCGTATTCTATTCCGTCATTTTTTAATGCTGGTAAAATTTTATCTACTTCACTTATTTCTTTTATTTTAAAACAAGTAAAACCGTATGAATATTACAAAAAATGACAAAAGCAATGCACCAAAATTTGATTTGGAACATTGCTTTTATACTCAGTTATAGAAATTTGGGATAAAAAAAGTATTTTTTATACGAATCTAGTTCTAATTTTACTTCTTAATATTATCTCTCTTGCCTAATATAAAAAATAATTTTGCTAAAAACAATACTTAAACTCGTTTAAATATTTTTAATAACAATACACACTGCTAATACTAAACTTAATAATAAATTCAATACATCGTCTTTACTTGGATAAGCATTGTCACTTGGCATCATATTGGGGGATTTTTGGGGGATAAAATTTTGAAATCATTAGCGAATTACTAATTTTATTTAATATAGTGTTTACGGTTCAAATCCTCTCCTCTCTGCCACGGAAAACCTAAACCATTTTTTTGGTTTAGGTTTTTTGTTTGTATATGTGAGAGGATTTGAATTAGGAGCTAGCAACTTTAGTTGCGTATTGCCGTTAGGCAAAAAATAGTCCAGTGGACTATTTTGCGGGAGGCTCGAGAGAAGAGAATCTTCTCCTCTCTGGCATACTAACGCATCGATTTTGTCGGTGCGTTTTTTATACTTAATCGTTTGCATTAAACCTTTGATCTATTATTTTTATTGTTATACCATTGATTTTTGTAAGGAATTTTGTTATACTTATTGCATAGACACGGATATCCGTTATTTTAGAGGTTTATATGCAAAAAAAGTTTTTATCTTTAATACTTGTAATCCTTTCATTAGTTTGCTCTTTTGCTGGCTGTACTAAAAAGGAAGATATTCATTTAGGAAACGTCTTAATTTTTGGCGACAGTTATTCTACCTTTGCCGATTATATCCCCGACGGATATTTTACTTGGTATTCAAAAACGGCTGATTATACCGACGTAAATAGCGCAAAACAAACTTGGTGGCATCAACTAATAGATAGAACTTATTCAAATTTATTATTAAACTCTAGTTTTTCAGGCTCAACCATTTGCCATACGGGATATGACGGCGCAGACGTTTGTGAAATTTCTTTCGTTGGAAGAATGACTAAACTTTTTAATCAACAAGATTTTAATAAAGAACAAGTAAATACAGTATTTATTTACGGTGGATTAAACGATTATTGGGCAAATGCGCCGTATGGCGAAATTAAGTATGAAAATATCACACCTGAAGATTTGTATTCTATTTACCCTGCTTTTAGTTATTTGCTTTCTAACTTAAAAGCAAACCTTCCTAACGCAAGGATAATAGTCATCATAGAAGAATATCTCGGACAAGAAATGCAAGATAACTTTGCTCTTATTTGCGATCATTTATCTATTGAATATATTAAGCCACAAAATATTTCAAAAGAAAACTCTCACCCCGATCTATTAGGAATGGATCAGCTTACCGAACAAATTATAGAATATCTAAAAACTAATTCTATTTAATTTTACAAAAGGAGTTTAATATGTTAGAACAAAGAAAAAGTAGGAACGTCTATTTAGATATTTTTAGATTTTTCCTTGCTTTTATGATAATTTGTATACACCTAACTGACAAAGCTTATGGATTTTTTCCACTCTTTCGACTTTCCGTACCCTTGTTTTTTATGATTAGTGGATATTTTATATATACTAACGATCAAGAAAAAAGCAAAAAGAAAGCGACTAACTTTATTAGTCGTTCAGCAAAGTACATGTTAATCGGCATCACTTTTTATACCGTCTATGAATTTATATCTTGTTTAATAACTCAAACTAGTGTCGGTTGGTTTTTTACCACGATATTTTACGAAGGCAATTCACCATTGTTTAATTTCTTTATTCTAAACGCTCCTATCCCTTACTACACGGTGGGCGCACAGCTTTGGTTTTTGATTGCTATGTTCGTTCTTTCATTAGTCCACTACTTGTTAGTAAGATTACAAAAAACAAATTTGTATAAGACAATAGTTCCCGTTTGCTTTGCGATATACTTTTTCTTTAGTGGATTTATGTATATTATTCAGCCCAAAACCGATATTCCTATTCGCTATATGCGCAACGCTTGGTTTTTTGGCTTACCTACTTTTGGGTTAGGTTATTTAATCGCTCAATTTAATTGGCACAAAAAGAGTTGGTATAAATATATTTATTTAGCATTAGCAATTTTATTTTTTATCTTACAAATACCTGAAAACCAACTTTTAGAACGAGAAAATTACAACCTAGAAATGTATATAACGGGCGTAATTTCAGCCGTATTTTTCTTACAGTTTTTCTTAGGCATTAAAAAAGCCGATTGCAAATTTTTCTATAATTGGATAGGAAAATCAGCGCCGTTTTACATCTATATTTTACATATGGGCGTAGCGTGTACTATTGCTGAATTCGTTTCTTTCCCTAATTTAATGTTAAAGAGCGCAGTAGTATTTTTAGTTTCATTTGTAATATACGAAATGGTTTTCTTGCTAATGAAACTATTAAAACGAGTTAACAAAACAAAAACCATTACTTAATTACCCCAAATTACAATCAAACTTAAAAAGCCACCGATTTCGGTGGCTTTTATGTCAATTTCTATGCTGTTATGTCTATAGATAAATCTTTTAAATGCATTTATTTAATACTTTTTCTTTATCTTTATTTAACAAGTACTTTATAGCAGTCGCATACATATACGCCGACCACTTTCGTTCTTTTGTTTGAAAACGCAAACGAAAATTTGCATAATCAATTTCTAAAACGTCCTTATACTGCAAAGTTGCCTTTTTTATATCATCTAAATAGATTACTTTTGGTAAAGCCTTGTCTAAAAAGTCTATTTCTACCCTATCTTTATACAACCTAAGCGAACACTTTGATATAGGATCTTTGAAATATTCTTCCTTGCCCACTTGATAGTAATCTAAATTTTCACTACAAAAAATCGGGGTTTTATCGCTAGCGTTATCTATCACGTTGTATAGTGCAGCCTTTTGTATATCGTCCCACTCCCCCAAAACTCTTCCGTCAACAGTCTCCAACATAGAATATCGATTAAACTTTGCTCTAAAATCACATTGTGTACAAAAAAGAATATCTCCTTTAGTAGACAAGGTTTCAAATTTTTTACATTTAGGACAATAAAACAAGCCTAGTTCTAGCCATTCAGCACGCCTTCTAGTAGGAAATTGCTTATACATCAATTTGCTCTGATATACATAATCATCAACTGTAATTCCACTTACGATTCTCTTATGCAAATCAGAAATAGAAGTATTTTTCAACTCGTCAACGCTAATTACGTCGGTTATTGAATAGGTAATTGAAGCGTGGCGAGCCCACCTTGCCCAACGTGGCGCTCTAATAGTTGCTCCTTGTATTTTAGTTAAGACAACGGGAATCCCCATAAGCCTTGCAAATTTTGCAACGCTTTCGGCTATCGGCAAAGTCCTACCAAACATATCGATATCGCCTTCTGGATACAAGCCAAGTGTTGCACCGTGCTTAACCAGTCTTGTCATTTCTAAAACGTCAGAAATACTTTCATCACTCTTGGCACGACAAACTTGCCCTAACACGTTTTTAGAAAACCAAGCAAACCTTTTAGTTCTAAACAGTTCGTCGTGGGCGATAAATCTAATTATACGCCAAAAAAACATGCAGTTTAGATATATCCCGTCCCAATTGCTAAGATGATTAGATATAAATAACACTGGACCTTTTGGGACTTTGAAGTTATTCTTCTTAAATCGAACGTGTTGAAAAACTACTACGTAAAACCAAACGAAAGGCTTAAATATACAAAAGAAATTTCTACGTAATAATTTTATCCATTTTCTTTCCATTGAATCCCCCTATAATTATATTTTTCGCAAACCGAATATATTCATGATTTGATAAACTAATAATCACGCACAAATACACTTTATACTATTAAACACCTATAATCAACCACTGTCAAGTGGATTTTAAAATTTTTTTTATGTGGATTTTAAAATTTTCTTTATTTCGACAAAAATTACTATGAACTATATTTATATGACAAGTTTTATAACTTAATTACTAAAGGCGTGGATTATTTGCCACGCCTTTAGTTTATAGACTTTATTAATGTTTATTTAAGTAAGATTGCAAAACTTTGTTTATCTAAGGTTATATTATCCTTATCAAATTGAGTGTTTTGGCTATAAATTACTTTTGAATAATCAACCTTTTTATTTATAACCGTATCCGAAGGGTTGATTAAAACGGTAATCGTTTGCTTTCCGTCCGTTCTTTCAAATACGGCAGGGTAACCTTTTTCTATAAAGGTTTGGTCGCTACTTGCCTTTAATGCTGGATACCATTTTTTGATTTTTATTAAATCTCTAACTACGTTTAAAATAGAATTCTTATCCTTTTCTTGTTCTGCAACCGATTGACCAACCTTATCAGAAGTTGGTAAATAGGTAGTTTTCTTAGTTGAAAAGCCCCTATTCTTGCCGTTATCCCATTGCATTGGCGTTCTTGCGCCCGTTCTCTTTCCCCCGCCGTCTTTAGATACTGAATAGTTATGTTCAATACCTATTTCGTCGCCGTAATAAATCATAGGCACTTGCTTTAAGGTTAGCATAAATGCAAAAATACATTTGATTAAATCAGGTGATTTTCTAGTTGACATTCTAACTTCGTCGTGAGTACCCGTTGGGGCTGTAAACATACCCTTGTCGCCAAGTTTTCCGTATAGATATTCAACATAATGAACGAAGTTATCAAGAGTGCCTTTACCGTTAGGGCTAAAATAGTTATCCCCTCTTTCAAAATAAGGCGAAAGGTTTAGATCTTTTTCGTTTCTATACAAATCGCCAAAATAGAAAGTATCGTGCGTTAAAAAGTCCATATCAAATCCACACTTAGTGATTGCTAATTGTGGGATATCCCATTCTGCAATAAATACCTTATCTTTGTATTCTTTTCTTATGGTGCCTAAAAGTTGACCCCATAACCATTGAATACCGTCAGTCTTCTCATCATAGTCATCATAATATTTATCGTAATCGAACACTTGACCTTCTTTTATAAGGTGACCTGCTAAATCAACCCTAAATCCGTCTATACCTTTATCAAAGTAGAAGCGCATAATGTTTAGAATTTCTTCTCTTAAAGGTCTTAATCTTTCGTCTTTATAGTGAAGTTTCCAAGGTGCTTTTTCGTCGAGTTGGTTAAATCCATAGTTTAATGCAGGTTGACTTGCATAATAGTTAGGCACGTATCCACCGTTTCTATAATACAATCCCCTAATTGCGCCTGGATAACTAGTGTTTACGTCGTCAGTCCAAACGTAATAATCGTAATATTTATTTTTCTTAGCGAGAGTAGATTTTTTGAACCATTTATGTTTATCAGAAGTGTGTCCGATAACTAGGTCTAAAATGATTTTAATTCCTTTTTCCTTAAAGACTTTAACCATATACTCAAAATCTTCCATAGTACCGAAACGCTTGTCGATCTCATAGTAATCGGCCACGTCGTACCCACCGTCCTTAAACGGCGATTTGAAAAATGGATTAAACCAAACAGCATCTACCCCTAAACTCTTAACGTAATCTGCCTTTTCAGCAATACCTCTTAAATCCCCAATACCGTCCCCGTTGCTATCGTAAAAAGAAGTAGGGTAAATTTCATAAAAAACTGCGTTATCTATCCACTTTAACATAAGTTGCCTCCGTATATTTTTACTGATTGTATCACATATTTTTTGAATTTACAAGCCTTTTAAAAAAACTTTAGTAAAAACAATACTTTTTGTTTAGTTTTTTGCGATATTTTAACAAAAAAAATTTGATGTTAAAATTAAAATATTTACTTTTTCTTGACTTTTTTCACGTATTATTGTATCTTAAAAATGGTAGTAGTTTAACACTCTCAAACTTTAAAGGAGATATATACAATGATAAAGGAAAAGAAAACTAAATCGTTAATATATATTCCCCTTTTAATCGTTTGTTTAATTGCCGTATTTTTGTTTGACAAAATTTTACCGACTACGACTTTTGTTGAAAAAAGTATCAAAGACATAATTAAATACGCTTTATTTATCTTTATCACATTTTTATCACTTTGGTATTTTTGTCTTACACCGTTTATAAAGAAAAAAAGGCTATCACTAAAATCTACACTAATGATTTTGCCTTGTCTATTAGTATGTTTATTAAATCCACCTATTTTCGGTTTAATATTAACCCCAAACCCCTTAAGCTATCAAGGCATAGAATTAACCGTTAATATATTGTTATTTTTCATAACCTGCTTACTGACGGCAGTCTTAGAAGAAACAATTTTTAGATACGTTATTTTTGACTTTATTTTGGAAGGTAAACACTCGTCTAAAAAAGACGTATTTTTATCAATTATATTATCTTCTTTAATATTCGGGTTGTTCCATATCTTAAATGCGTTTTCGGGATTTTCTTTCGCCATTATACTTCAAGTAATATACTCCTTCCTTCTCGGTTGCATGTGTGCGTTCGCACTGTATATTACTTCCAACGTTATATATAGTATCGTTTTACACACAATTTTTAATTTTAGCGGTACTTTACTTATAGCGCTTGGAACTCCTTTTAATTGGGTAACTTTACCTATAATAATATTTATTGCAGTTATAGGCATTAGCGTTAGTATATACATTATATATATGCTTATAAAACACTACGACTTATACAAAACTCAAAATAAAGAGAAAGATAATTAATTCGTAATAGAAAAAAGGGAAGCCACTAGAAATTCTAGTGGCTTCTTGTTATTTTTAGTTTTTATTAAAAGATCTTATATGCTAATTCTTTTAAGTACTCGTATGAAGCAAACAACTGCTCGTAGTTTTCAAAATCACTTTGATAGGCTTCGATTAGCACTGCGCCGTTAAAATCGACGTCTTTTAGCCTTTTGAAAAGGTCGTCAAAATCGGTCGTTCCTACCCCTGGCAAGCACATTTTGCCGTTTTCACCTATATCAGACACGTGTACCGTCACGATATCTTTATTCATTTCATCGATAAACTTTGAATAAGGAATATCGCTTTGTCTTGCCTGTTTTATGTCAAGGGTGGCTTTCAAGCCGTTAGTACGCTTTCTAACCTCGTCAAAAAAACCTATGTAATTATAATATCCCCAATGCACGTTTTCGTACGCCAAAGTAATATTATGTTTTTTTGCTATGTCTATTATATCTTGAGTGATGCTAGCAACCCTTTCGTAATTGATTTTAAAAGGCGTTTTCTTAAACCTTGCACCACCGTGAAAGGTATAATATCTTGCGCCAAACTGCTCTGCCGAACTCATAGCCATATCCAAAATCTTAAACGAATCGGCTTTTGCACGTTCGTTTAGACTATATAATTGTGGCTCGTATTGAGTTGTTAAAACGTGTACTGAATGAACTGCCGTTTGATCTTTTTTTTTGGCTATTAACTTTCCGTACGCATCGCTATATGCGCAAAAACTTTCCAAAAAAACTTCAGCGCAATCTATTTTGTTTTTCGCCAAGAACTCTAAGGCGTCTTCAGTGACAAACCTACCAAACAGTGTGGCTGTCGATATTCCTACTTGCATTTATTAAATTTCAGGCTCTATTAAACCTAAATCTCCGTCCTTTCTCTTGTAAATCACTTGAACAGTATTGCTCTTTGCTTCTAAGAACACGTAGAAAGAATGTCCTAATAATTCCATTTCTTCCATAGCCTCGTTTACAGTCATAGGAGTCAACTTAAACTTTTTATCCTTTACGATAGTAGCCTCAGTTTCTTCCCTATCGGCAGTTTCAAATACTGCTTGTTCACGATAAGCGCTGTTCTTTTGATGCTTGTCAAATCTAGTGCGATACTTTCGTATTTGACCTTCAATTTTGGGGATAACTACATCAATGTTATCGTAAAAATTGTCGCTAGTTGCAGTTGCACGAACAAACTTTCCTAAATAATCAAGCATAACTTCAGTCGTCAAAGAACTTGCTTGACGCTTAAAACTAACCTTTACTCTCGCATCTTCGTCAGTAAAATACTTGTCTAGTTTTTTAAGTTTTTGCTCGGTTATACCCTTTAGTTTTTCGCTTAATTCATAGTTTCTACTTGTAAATTCTATTTTCATAATTTCCCCTCCTTATATAATTATACTACGTCAAAAGGAGTTTTCCCTTTTTTTATGAAAAATTATTTTTTGTTAAACACGAATTTACCGTCTTCAGCGTCTATGGTAATAGAAGAATTTTGTTCTAGGTTACCCCTTAAAATTTCTTCACTTAGTCTATCTTCGATATTACGTTGAATAACCCTTTTAAGTGGTCTAGCGCCATAATTATCGTCGTATCCTTTTTCGATAAGCAAACTCATAGCCTCGTCAGTTAAATTCATACTTACTTGCATAACGGCAAGGCGTTTCCTTAAATTAGCAAGTAAAATTTCAGCGATTTTTGCAGTATCTTCCTTCTTTAACTTATGGAACACGATAATATCGTCTATTCTATTTAAGAATTCAGGACGGAACTTACCTTTAAGCGCATCCATGTACTTATCGCACATATCGTCGTATTCGGCTGTACTACTTCCCAAAAATCCTAAAGTCGTTTTCTTTTGAACTTCGGTTGCGCCCACGTTAGAAGTCATGATAATTATGCAGTTTTTAAAGCTTACCAAACGCCCCTTACTATCGGTCAATCGTCCGTCGTCCAAAATTTGTAGCATAATATTAAACACGTCAGGGTGCGCTTTTTCTATTTCGTCGAACAAGACTACCGAATAAGGTTTTCTTCTAACTTTTTCAGTTAATTGACCTTCTTCATCAAAACCGACGTATCCTGGAGGAGCACCGACCATTTTTGATACGGCGTGCTTTTCCATATATTCACTCATATCAACTCTAATTATACTTTCTTCGTTACCAAAAACCGTTTCAGCGAGCGCCTTTGATAATTCGGTTTTACCAACACCTGTTGGTCCAACGAAGATAAACGAGCCAACCGGTCTATTAGGGTCTTTTAAGCCTGCTCTAGCACGCCTTATAGCGTCTGACACGGCTCTTACGGCGTCGTCTTGCCCAATTACCCTTTGATGTAAAACCGACTCTAAATCCAAAAGTTTTTGTGCTTCGGTTTGAGTAAGTTTTACCACCGGTACCCCCGTCCAATTACTTACGATTTTTGCAATATCGTTTGGAGTTATCATGAGTTTTTCACGATTAACTACGTTTTTAGACGCTTTATTACGAATATCGTCAAGTTCTTTATTAACTCGCTCGATATCTTTATTTATTCTTATTGCACGCTCTAAATCGTCACGACGCTTTGCTTCGTTCTTTTGTGCGATTAAAGCGTTTAATTCTTTTTCCTTTTGTTTTGCTTCAACAGGCGAATTATAACTATCTAATCTTACTCTTGACGCTGCTTCGTCGATTAGGTCGATTGCCTTATCGGGCAAAAATCTATCGGTTATATATCTATCCGACAATTCTACTGCCGAAATTATAGCATCGTCAGGAATACTTACGCCATGGTGAGATTCGTACTTATCCCTTAAGCCTTTTAAAATTTCCACCGTTTCTTCGGTTGTCGGCGCATTGACCATAATAGGTTGAAAACGACGTTCTAGTGCCGAATCTTTTTCTATATATTTTCTATATTCATCAATAGTGGTTGCACCTATTGTTTGAAGTTCGCCACGAGAAAGCATAGGTTTTAAAATATTTGCAGCATCCATATTGCCTTCGCCGGTTGCCCCTGCGCCAACTATATTATGAATTTCGTCAATGAACAATACGATATTGCCATTTTGCTTTACCGTATCGATAATTTTCTTAAGCCTTTCTTCAAAATCGCCACGATATTTTGCGCCTGCAAGCATGCCTGCGATATCGAGAGAAAATACTATTTTTTCGGTTAATATTTCAGGTACGTTGCCCTTCACTATGGCTTGAGCAAGCCCTTCAACCACTGCGCTTTTACCTACGCCTGGTTCACCGATTAAAACGGGATTGTTTTTGGTTCGTCTTGATAAAATTTGAATAACCCTATCGATCTCGTCCTTTCTGCCAATAACGGGATCTAGCTTACCTTCTTGAGCTTGTTTATTTAAGTTAACACCGTATTTTGAAAGTTCCCCTAAATCGTCGTTTGAGTTAGACTTCTTTTGAGTATAGGAATTCTCAAAATTATGAGAAGGCTGTCCTCTAAAAGCACTTGAAAAATCCTCTTCTTCAAGTTGTTCTTGCTCTTCGTACTCATCTTCAAATTTACCCATAATAGATTGAACGAGTTCTTCGGTCATTTTCTCGACGTTTACTCGCAAATATTTTAAAATAGTAACGGCAACGCTTTCCAAATCGACTAAAACGGCAAGTAAAAGGTGTTCTGTGCCAACGAAACCCGAATGAGATTTTAAGGAAAATTCAGCCGCTACTTCAAACAAACGCTTTGTTCTTGGCGTAAACATATTTCCAGAAATAATCAAATCTCTTTGAATAGTTTTCTTAAAACAAATTAGATATCTATCCACGTCGACGCCTGCTTCCCTTAAGATTGCCGACGCCCTACCGTCCGAAACTTTTAAGAGTCCAAACAAAATATGTTCACTGCCAATATAACGACAGCCGTACTTTTTAGCAAGAGCAGCAGCCACGTCTATAACTTCGTTTACATTTCTTGAAAATGCTTCAAAATACATATTCTATCCCCTAATTTTTAATAATTTTTTACCAACGATTTCAGCCCTAAACAAGTCACGATTTATTTGCGATAATCTCTTTCCATATTGCTCGCAAACGTTAGCAGGTCTAACGTCAATTATCAACTCGTCTATTGCAGGTAAATCGTTAATATCTATCATTCCTAACATAGCGCCTAGTTTAACTTGGGCTATATGCGATAAAAATTCGTTATAACTCAGCATTACTGCGTTAGTTAAAACGCCAAACGACTTTCTCGCTTTATCCATCGTCCTTAACTCGTTTTTGATATAAAGGTCTTTCATTTGATTGCGTTCAGCCTCGCAAATTTGAAGAACCGTTTGCTCAACGCTCTCAATTATTTGTTCTTCACTAACGCCTAGCGTCACTTCGTTGCTTACTTGGTACATATACCCTTCTGCTTGACTGCCTTCGCCGTAAAGTCCACGAACGGTTAATCCTAGCCTAGACACTTCGCTAACGAGATGTGAAATATTTCCACTTTCGGTAAGCGCCGGTAAAAACAGCATAACCGAAGCCCTTAATCCCGTTCCGAGATTTGACGGACAAGCAGTTAAATACCCAAACTTATTATCGAACGCTAAGTCTACGTTTTTAGCAAGATCATCGTCGATTTTACAAATTCTATCGTATGCTTCTTTAAGTCTTAACCCACGCATAAAGCATTGCGCTCTAACGTGGTCTTCTTCATTTAGCATAACTGAAATACTTTGGTCTTGGTTTATTAAAACTGCGCTAAATTCACGATTATCGATTAAATTTTGGCTTATTAAATGCCTTTCTTTCATACTTTCTAGTTTAATATCGCTAAAGTTATCGATATATAAAAGATTAAAAGTATCCGACCGAACGAGCGCCCTGTTAACCTTTTTCACAAGATCTTTTGCAACGGCAACGTTGTCTATTTTAAACGGATAGCCCACTAAATTTCTAGCAAGCCTTATCCTCGTCATGATTATATTACCTGCGTAAAGGTCGGGATTTTCTAATATCATTATAATAACCCCCTATTTTTTAGTTCGTCGGTAAGTGAAACTATTTGTTCAGCAAGAACTCTTATATCCGAAAATCGTCCTTCTATGGTAGCAAGTTCTTTTTCTGCTATAAGCCTTTTATATTCAGCCATCAATTCCTTTTCTAATAAAGATACGTTAGGCGTTTTTCCCACGTGATAAGTCTTACCTTGTATTTTATACAAAGTAGTCATAACCTGATTTTCAAACGCTTTATAGCAATATGGACAGCCTAGCATTCCCGTGTTATAAAATTCGCTAAGCCTCGTGCCACATTCATTACATATCTTATCTATCATATTCGCCTTGTTTTAATTAAATTTTTATAGTGTCTTTGCTAAATTCTTAATGTATTCTTTAGTTTCTTCGCCTATTTCTTTACTCTTTAGTGCCATTTCAACGTTTGCACGTATGTAACCGAATTTATCGCCAACGTCATATCTATCGTCCTCGATACAAGTAGCCAAAAGTTGACCTTTTTTAGCCAAATGTTCTAGTGCGTCCGTTAAATATATTTCGTTGCCGTGTGGTTTAAGCGTTTTTAAAAGTTGCATAACTTCGCCCGAAATAACGTATCTACCAATAATTGCGTTATTTGAAAGGGCTTCGTTTACGCTAGGCTTTTCAAGAATATCAGTAACGGTCATAACTCCATCTTGTTCGTTCCCGATACCTAAGTTGCCGTACTTACTAACGTCATCGCCAAACACTTCCATAGTTGCAATAACGCTTTTACCCGTGTTTTCGTAAATTTCAGTAAGTTTTTTCATGCACGACTTTTGTCCTTTATCAGCAACCAACAATTCATCGCCCAAAAGTAAAGCAAACGGCTGATCTTTTACGTAAGGTTCAGCGCATAAAATTGCGCCGGCAAGTCCGTTTGCAGTTTCTTGAACTACAAACTTAATGTTAGGCTTATACGTTTCTTTTGCTATCTCGTATAAACTTTGCTTGCCGTCCGACAATAATCTTTGTTCAAGTTGTTCATTTTTTCCAAAATGATTTTTAATTATATCAGAATTTGGACTTACGACAACTATAATTTCTTCTATATCTGCATCTTTTAACTCTTCAATGATATATTGAATAGTAGGCTTATCCAAAACCGATAGCATTGGTTTTGGGATAACTTTGGTAATAGGTAAAAATCTAGTACCAAGTCCAGCTGCAGGTATTATTGCTTTTTTAAGTTTATTCATATTTTGCTCCCCTAACCAAAATATCCTATTTGAAATTTTTATTTTCTAATTGTTTAATTTTTTCAACTCTTCTTGCATGACGTTCGTCACCCGAAAATTCGGTAGAAATAAATGCGTCAACTATTTCAAGGAATAGTCCAGGGCCAACAACCCTTTCGCCCAACGCTAAAACGTTTGCGTCGTTATGAAGTCTAGTCATTTTTGCTGAGAACACGTCGTGACAATGTCCACATCTAACGCCTTTAATCTTGTTGGCAACGATACTCATACCGATACCCGTTCCACAAATTAGAATACCCTTATCGTATTCTCCATTTGCAACTGCAGTTCCCACAGCTAAAGCAAATTCGTTATAGTCTACAGAACTCTTATCAAAAGTTCCAAAATCTTTGTATTCGATGCCTTTCTTTTCAAGGAAATCAATTAGTACTGGTTTTAAATTAATTCCACCGTGATCACAACCTATTGCAATTTTCATATTAGTTTTCTCCTTTTACTTGTTCTAATAATTTTTCTATAATTACGTTGCACGCATCTTCTATTTGATGGGACGTTTTTATATACACGTTTATATTACCACCGTACGGATCGATAACGTCATCAAGGCCTGTCACTTCTTTTATTGTGTAAACGTTTTTAATGCCGTACAATGCGTTTTTGTGGCTTTCGGTCATACAAATAACTAAAGCGCTTTTTTCAAGCATTTCTTTAGTTAACTGCCTAGACTTAAACCCATAAGGTTTATACCCCATAAGTTTAAGCGCTTTTGAAGAATTTTCGCTCATTTTTAGACCGTCTGCAGTATTAAGCCCTGCACTCCAAACTTTTACGTTAGTTATGCCGACTAATTTTAATTTGTTTTTTAATATTATTTCAGCCATAGGGCTTCTACAAGTATTGCCCGTACAAACGAATAATATTTTTTTATTCTTTACCCGCATGATTTTTTCATCCTATTCATTATGCCAAGGTTAATGCCTTTTTCATCAGGCATTGCTATGGCAATAATTATTCCTGCCTTTTTCTCGCCGTCTAGCAGTTTATCGTATAAATTCGATGCTATTTCTCGGTCGGTTTTTCCTAGTAATAGAAGGTTTTTACCCGTAAAATATTTAGCCAATTCGTCGGCGCACATTATATACGGATTATTGCCTAAACGCTCTTCTTCATCATACCTATTTATAACTTGTTCAATTTGCTCGTACTCGTAGAGCGCCGTTTGACACTTCGGTCTATAATGTTTATACTTAACGCCTGGTGAACGAACCTTATCCGTTTGTTTATGCAT
This sequence comes from Clostridiales bacterium, assembly GCA_015055735.1. Lineage (GTDB taxonomy): Bacteria > Bacillota > Clostridia > Christensenellales > Borkfalkiaceae > UBA1259. The sequence continues at coordinate 14,929 of SVHP01000038.1, forward strand.
GGCTATTTCACAACTACCGCAAGTTTTTTCTATCATCTCTTTAGTGATTAGCCCTGCCCTTAATATTCTAGGTATTTTTTCGGTACAGTCTAAAACCGTACTCTCTATTCCACCACTACACTTCCCGCCGTCAAGAATTAGTTCAATCTTACCTTTTAAGTCGTTATAGACGTGTTCAGCAGTCACGGGACTTGTATGTTTTGATAGATTTGCGCTAGGCGCAACTATCGGCTGGTCAATCGCCCTTAACAAGTCTTGACAGCCTTGATGCGAAGGAATTCTAATAGCCAAAGTTTTTCCACCACATACGGCTTGTTCACACACTACGTTTTTGCTATTAAACACCATCGTTAAAGGACCTGGCGTATATTCTTTTATTAAATCGTACACGTAGTCTTGCTCTATGTGTACTAATTTTGTTATATCGTAATCTTTATGCACGTGGGCAATTAGTGGATTGTCGCTAGGACGACCCTTAATCTCAAATATCTTCTGCACGGCAATGCTATCCGTTCCTATTGCGCCTAGCCCGTAAACGGTTTCGGTAGGAATAGCAACCACACCCGAAGAAAAAAGAATTTGCTTAGCCCTTTCAATGCTATCTTGGTCTATTTTACAAATTTTGGTTTCCATATTAAAAAATTTCGTCGTCTACCGAACTGACTTGTGGATTAAAGTCGTCTTCAGGTGGTACGTCACTGTCCTGTGGAATATAATCAGAATTGTCAGCGTTATAAGAATAATCTTCACTTTCGTTTTGTGGTAATACTTCATAGCCACTGACGTTTGCATCGACCTTTCTTTGACTATCGTCACCGTCGATCTCACCCGTTTCTTCGTTGAGATTTAAGAACTTAGTGCATTCGCCCTTAAAGAACAACTTAACCACACCCGTAGGTCCGTTTCTATGCTTTTCGATAATAATTTCAGCAACGTTCTTTTGAACTTTACCTTCAGCGATTTCCTTTTCGGTTGCATTTTTATCAGGACGGTGAATGAACATAACTATATCGGCGTCTTGTTCGATTGCACCCGATTCTCTTAAGTCGGCAAGTTGTGGACGACCCTTTCTAGACTCAACGGCACGTGAAAGTTGAGATAGCGCTAATACCGGTACGTTTACTTCTTTTGCCAAAATCTTAAGGTTTCTTGAAATTTCGGAAATTTCTTGTTGACGGTTGTCGCTCTTTGAACTTTTTTCACTAGACATAAGTTGGATATAGTCGATCATAACCAAATCTAGTCCGTGTTTGCTTTTAAGTCTTCTACACTTTGATAAAACTTGTTGTGGGGTTATCATTGCCGAATCGTCTATAAATATTTTTGCCGACGATAATTTCTCTCTCGCTTGGGCAATTTTAAGCCACTCGGTTTTATTCATCTTGCCTTTAGTCGCATTTTCCATTGAAACGCCGGCAACCGAACACATCATTCTTTGAACGAGTTGGTCTTTACTCATTTCTAGAGAAAATACTGCGCAAGTATAGCCTTGCAAAGCCACGTTTTCCACGATATTCATTGCAAACGAAGTCTTACCTACTGCAGGACGAGCAGCGAGAATCATAAGGTCACTGTTATGTATGCCGTTAAGAAGGTTGTCTATTCTCTTAAACTCGGTCTTTATGCCTTTATAACTAGACTTATTTTTGCTAAGCTCATCAAACTTAGTCATAACTTCTGGAATTATGTTATTGATTTTAACCATTTCGCTAGTATCGGTCGTGTTTGAAATATCGTAAACGGTTTTTTCAGCAAATGCGAGAGCCGAGTTTTTATCTTGACTAACTTGACACTCCCCAATGATTTCAGCCGAACCCTTAATAAGGCGTCTAAGCAAACTATCACGAGTAACGATATCTAAATACCTTTGATAATTTGCTGAGGACGGAATAACCTTAGTTAGTTCAGTTATATACGAAATTCCACCTGCATCTTTAAGCGTACCTAATTTTTCAAGTGCATCTATAAGCGTGACCATATCAACGGGAAGGTTGTTCTTTATGATGTCTAGCATAGCGTGAAAGATATTTTTATGCGATTCTGCAAAAAAATCTTCTTCACGCAAAAAAGCCGAAACTTCTACTTGAATTCTCGTATCCATAAGCAAACAGCTAAGTAGCGCTTGTTCTGCTTCCAGACTATGTGGCATATATCCTAAATCCTTTTTTGCCATAATTTTCTCCTTAATGGTAAAAGACTTTTCTAAATCTATAATTTCGTTAATTACAACTCAATAAAACTGTTTAACGTGTCTTCAAAAACCTTAAACGCCGAAACGAACGGCTTTTTATCAGTTAAATCCACTCCTGCAATTTTCAATAGTTCAACAGGACTATCACTTCCACCCGACGATAAGAACTTAAAGTAATCGTCAACGGCTGGTTGACCTTCGGTTAAAATTCTATCGGCAATAGCTAGCGCGCTAATTATGCCCGTAGAATATTTATAAACGTAAAACGCCCTATAAAAATGTGGTATTCTTGCCCATTCGTATTTGATGTTATTATCGCTAACCA
>SVHP01000039.1 GCA_015055735.1 Clostridiales bacterium
GCGGGAGGCTCGAAAGAAGCGAATCCCTCGCCCTCCGCCACGGAAAACCTAAACCAAAGATTGGTTTAGGTTTTTTGTTTGTGTACTAATAGGGATTCGAATTAGGAGCGAGCGACCAAAGGTTGCGTGTTCGCCCTTAGGCGAAAAAACAGTCCCGTGGACTGTTTTGCGGGAGGCTCGAGAGAAGCGAATCCCTCGCCCTTCGCCACGGAAGACCTAAACCAAAGATTGGTTTAGGTTATGTAGTATTTATATACCGTTAACGGCACTTATTGTGTCAAAAAGTTGTTTTTTGCATTATGCAAAAGACAATTATTTTTGCAATAGCTAAATTATTTGTTGACAACCAAATTGTTGATTGATATAATTAAGTAAATATTTTTGAGACAGAAAATGGCTGTAAGTTATAAAAACTTTGGGAATTGTATGATTTAGAAAGCAAAAAGAAAACTATTGAGAGAAAGGCCTGTTTGTATAAAAAAGCAAAATTAAGAGTGGTGTTTAATATAAAAATTATAAACATAGGCGTTACAAAGTAAAAAGTGGGCGTAGGGTATAATGCAAAAGAATAACGAAAGATCTGATAAATTTAAAAAAATTATAGATTTGATTTTGAACGATAAAGATAAGGGAACGAATCTATTTTACCAAGAATATATCCAAATAATAACGATCGCTATTAGAAGTGTAAATCCTGATCCTGATAAAGTTAAATCTGCTATCAACACTGTGTTAATAACAACGTGGCAAAATGCAAAAAATTTAAGAGAAATAAGAAATCCTGAAGGGTGGTTATACGTTGTAGCAAGAAATTGCGCAAAGAAGGAAAATAATGATAGGTGGGATAGCGAATTAACTGAAGATATGCATCCTATAACTAATGCGTTTGATAAAATAGAAGATGACGATTCTTTTTCTTATTTAATAAGAATGTTAGACGAAGACGAAAAAGAAATAATGACTTTGCGAGTTTGTGCAGACTATACCTTTGAAACCATATCAGATCATATGAACAAGCCGTTATCCACTATAACGAGTAGTTATTATAGAGCAAAGGAAAAAATGAAAAAATATTTAAAAAAAGAAGATTTTGAGTAAATTCACCTATCTTTTTTTACTCTTATAGGTAAGAACACCCTATAGGAGGTAAAAAATGAAAAAGTTTTTAGGGTTAATAGTAGCAGTTGTACTAATTATTTCGTCAACTACCATCAATTTTGGACAAATGGCGGTGGCGAATGCACAAAGTGTGGATAAGGCAGATCAATACTTTTTAGATTTTGTTTTATCAGATAGCACTTATGAAGGAAATATTCTTTATTCGTATAATCCTTTATATGATAGCGATTTAGAACAAAACGGAAGAGAATATTTATTTTCTATTGCCGAAGTTAACGGGTATGCTTTAATGACTGAGTTTAAAAATGGTGACGCCGTTTATTACGAAATAGAAGAATTGTTTTATGGTAGGCAATCCCCGTTTAGTAGTTGTCAAGGCAAACCTGTTTTTATTACTCATAACGTTTATTTAGAATACGTAAACGACCAGTTTGTAAATATTGCAGATGGACAAGTCCTTGATAGTGCAACTATCGAACAACTTGAATTAAAAGGTTTTAACTACTTTGGTGGTACACAAGCGACCTTTACGCACTCTACCGAAACGGTCACTTACGCTACAAAGTCAACCAGTTCATACAGTATACAATACGATTTGCCAGATTTAGATGGTGCAATAGGCACTTCTTGTGCAAACGTTGCAGGGGCAGCTATTATAACGTATTACGATAGATTCGCAATTAACTTGCTTCCTAATTACGAGCCAATGAGGACGGTGTTTACAACGTTGAAGTACAAGACAGGAACGGAAGAAGTAGAAAATTTAATGCTAGAATTAAATTCTTTAATGTTAATAGGCGAGCCACATGAAGGGACGACTTTTAGTGAGTTTCAGTTAGGTATGCAAACTTATGCAAGCCAACACGGATATACGTATAGTTCTACTAATATGTTTACTAACGATAGTTTTGACTTTAATAAGTATAAAACTGCAGTTGAAAGCAATAAGCCTGTTGCAGTATTTTTAACTAACTTTTCTATGCTAAATAACGTTATTGAAGGGGATGGGGAAGACCTTATTTCTAGTGGCTATTGTCCTGTTTCTCACGTAGTGCCAGGGTGTGGTTATATGATTGATACCTATTACGATGCAAACAACAATGTTATAAGTACACGCACTTATTTAAAGGTTGCATGTGGTTTGATTGGTTATGGCATAGGGTATTTAAATATAAATGGAGTTAGCACTATAAGTAAAGCAATATCAATAAATATAAGTTGAGGATAAAATGCAAGATAAAGATTTTGATAATTTATTAAGAGAAAGTGTAAATAAAGAACCGGTAAGAGATTTTTCTGAAGTTTGGTCAGAGATTAAAGATCAACTTGAACCCAAAAAGAAAGAAAAAAAATTTTCTTGGAAAAAATGGTTTCCGGTAGCATTAACATCGGTTGCTGTTATCGTTTGTATCGTGTTATTGCCATTTTTAATTAAACAACCCGAATTGCCACAGGAAGAAATATTTTATGCCGATGTTCTTCAAACACAAATGGTAGAGTTGTCGCCGTTTTTAGATGGATTAAGTGAATTAAACGTATCTAATATTACGACTGAAAGGTATCAAATAACTGAAACAAAGTTATGCTTTACAGAAGATAACAAACTTAAAGGGGCATGTTTTACTATTTACTCTGAAAGTCCAATTCCTATTTTTGCAAAAGTAAATTTGTATTCTAAAGACGTTGACGCTGGAGTTGACTTAGAAAACGGATATGATACAACTTGTCAGGTCAAATCTGCGTCAGTACATTATAAATTTAAGCAAGAAGATGACGGAATGTATATGTACGATATATATATTCTAAATAAAGACATTCAATACGTAATGGAGTACATAGGTTTATCCGAAGATTTATCAGAATTTTTAGATTATTTTATAGATTAAAAGATAGGTTAAAAAGACGGTCAATTTGAAGTTTGATCGTCTTTTTTTATGCGTAAGTAAAAAATTTTTGATAATTTTAAAATATTTGAATAAAAAAACACACTATTACGACCTCTTATTAGTAAGGTGGTAGTTGTGGGTAGTTATAAAAATTGTCCTAACGGAGTTTTTATAATGAATATGGTGTGACAATAGAAAATAAGAGAGAATAAGGCGACTACGTTTAACGTGGTCGTTTTGTGTTTTTGAAAAACCAAGCCAAAACTATTGACTGGTAAAATATGGCAAAAGTACGGACTTTTACCTAAGTTAAAAAATATATAATAGGGTAAAGGATCAAAAATGAAGAGAATATAGAAGTGACTAAAGAAAAAGTAAAATATGTAATTAAAAGGTTACCATATATTTTAGAGATGATAAGAAAAGGAATAAGTGAAAAGGATTTTTATATAAGCAAAAATAAAGAAAAGATTATAATAGACGAGGAGGTTTTTAGTGTTATAAGGATAGTTGATGAGATAATAGAGAATGAGCAAGCAAGTTGGTTAAAAAGAATATTTATTGGTATTAAAAATGGTAAGAGTGACGTAGCAATAATATTAAATAGTCCAGCAGAAAGAACAAAATATTATGAAATCAAAAGAGAATTTATAAATAAAATTTATACTTGTTGTGTATCTAAGGGGCTAGTTTCGTATGAAGAGGTATTAAAATCAAAAATAGGTTAAGTATGAAAAAATTAAAAGCAAAAGAAGTTTTAGAACTAATGATTAGTGTTTTATTAAGATATTTAGAGGAAATGAAAGAATTTCAAGATATTGATAGCGAACAGTTTGAATATGGAGAAAGAGTAGCGTATGTAGAGTGTTTAGAATACGTGCAGTTGTGGGAAAGGTCGAAAGAATACGGACTTGATTTTGATATTGAAAAAAAGTATCCATTATAAAAAACTTAAGATTCAATTAAACTTATTTAAAAGCTAAACCATAATTTGGTTTGGCTTTTTTGCTTGTTTGTTTAATTAAATTATTCGCAAACCTTTTTGCAATACCACTATTATAAAAAATATGTAAAAAATTGATATAAAAATTGTTTTTTGTTGACAACTCAACAAATGTGTGATATAATCAAATAAATATATAATATAATGAAATGTATACTCATAAAAAAAGAAGGGTGACGTAATGCAAGAAAAATACAAAATATTTACCGTGCTAATATCGACTATAAATAGAAATATTAGGCGTATCAAGGCTGAAATTATGGCAGAGCATAATTTAAAATGTCCACACGTATCAACTATATATTATTTATACGTGCAAGGAGGAATGACTTTAAAAGAATTATGTGAAGCGTGTAATGAGGACAAGGGGGCAGTTTCTAGGTCTGTTAAGAGTTTGGAACTTGAAGGGCTAGTAAAAAAAGACGATGCAACCGAAGCCAAATATAAAAACAAGTTATTTTTAACCGAGAAAGGTAAAGAGCTTGGCAAACAAATAGTTGAAAAGATAGATGCTGCAGTAGATTATGCAGCACACGGTCTTTCTAACCAAGATAAGCAAATCGTTTATGCTTGTCTAGGCATTATTTCAACTAATCTTGAAAAATTCAAAATAACAAGTGAAAAAGGTTTAAAATAGGGAGAATTTATTATGAAAAGATTGATATCGACTGACACGTCGGCTGTTATAAATTACGACGTTTTTAAGAAAAATGAATTAAGCGTGTTTGCCCTAAACGTTATCGTTGATGGACAAGAATATTTGGATAGTGTTACTATCGATCAAGATACTTTATGTTCTGCAATGCGTGCTAATAAAAGCATTAAAACGTCAACTCCACCACTAGGTGAAGTAATTTCGTATTTTGAAGAATTGTTTAATAAAGGATATGACGAGATAATTCATTTTACCATTTCTAGCAAATTGTCTTCAATGAACGATTTGTTTAATAACGTAGCAAAGAATAATTTCCCAGGTAAATTGTTTATCGTAGACTCTTACGGATTATCATCGCCTATGTTATCACAAGTAATTTTAGCTAGTGAAGAAATGAAAAAAGGCACGCCAACCAAAGAAATTTTAGAACTCGTAAGTCAAAGAACAAACGATTATAAAGCAGTGTTTATTCCAGAAAATTTAACTTCGTTAAAAAATGGTGGAAGAATATCGCCTACGATAGCAATTATCGGTAACGTTTTAGGTATTAAACCCGTTCTATCTATGAAGGACGGCGCGCTCGATAAAGAAGGAACGACCAAGCAAGTTAGAAAGACGATGATAGAGTCTACAAAGGAAATGTTTGAAAAGTTCCCATTGTCTGATTATGACTATACGTTAATTAACTTTGATGCAAAGCCAGATCTTATCGAATACATAAAAACAAAAATTGAAGAGGATATTGGACAAGACGTACTTATTACAGGTCTAATACCTATCAACGTTTGTGCGCATTGTGGGCCAGGAACGGTCGCAATTCTTGCAAGTAGAAAGATTAACGGTAAATCGTTAAAAGAATTTTTATAATTTACTAATTTATAAGGTGAAATATGAGTGTTGAAATTAGAGAAGTTTTAACAAAAAAAGAAATGAAAAAATGGGTTGATTTCCCAAACAAAATGTATAAAAAGGTAGATGCTTACGTTCCGTTTATGTTTAACGACGAAATGGACACGTTTACCAAAGAAAAAAATCCTGCTTACGAATTTTGCGAAACCAAATTGTTTTTAGCATACCGTGGAAAGCAAATCGTGGGGAGAATAGCTGGGCTTATAAATCACGCCGCAAATAAAAAATGGAATACAAACTCTATTAGATTTACACGTTTTGACTTTATCGATGATTTTGAAGTTTCTTCAGCACTCTTTAATAAAGTAGTAGAATGGGGAAAGGAAAGAGGATTTGATAAAATTACCGGACCTATCGGCTTTACGGACATGGATCACGAAGGTATGCTTATCGAGGGTTTTGACGAGTTTAATATGTCAATTACCTTCTATAACTTTCCATACTATATAGATCATATGGTCAAATTAGGTTTAGAAAAAGAAGTCGATTGGGTAGAATTCCAACTTAAAGTATCGGATACTATCGATGAAAAATTTGCTAGAATTTCCGATTATTTAGCAAAGAGAAACGGACTTCAACTCGTTGAATATACCGATAGAAAAGTACTTGCAAACGATGCTTTTGAAGCATTTAAGGTCATAGACGTTGCTTTTTCCGTTTTACACGGAACGGTTCCTTTAACCGATGCTGTTATAAAGAAAGCGCTTGCCGATTACATACCTATCGTAAACTTAAAGTATATTTGTTCGGTTAAGACAAGGGACGGAAAAATTGCAGGTTTTGCAGTTATGGTTCCATCAATCGCAAAGGCATTGAAAAAATCTAACGGTAGAATGTTGCCTTTTGGAATTTTTAGAATGTTAAAGGCGTTAAAGGGTAAAAACGATACTCTAGAAATGTTTTTCGTTGCTGTTCTTCCTGAATATCAAAGCAAGGGTATTCCTGCTATGATAATTAACCATTTAGGAAAAGTTTGTAGAGATAACGGCATTAAAATTTGTGAAACGGGTCCTGAACTAGAAGTTAACGAATCGGTACAAGGTTTGTGGAAAGGGTTTGACGTTCGTCAACATCGCCGTCGCCGTTGCTGGATAAAGGATATTTAATAGGGGGATAATAATTATGGCTATTGAAAAGAAAGAGTGGATAAGGACGTTAAAGTTTACGCTTTTTTCGATTAGTGCAGGCGTTATTCAATTTGCGTCATTTGCGCTTTTAAACGGTTTATTGGTGTTGCTGAATGGATTTCAAATATCATATCTTTAGTGCTGTCGGTACTTTGGAACTTTACGATAAATAGAAAACTTACTTTTAAGTCGGCTAACAACGTTAAAGTTGCAATGTTATTAGTGGCATTATTTTACGTGGCGTTTACACCACTTTCTAGCTGGGTACACATTTTATTAGCAGATGCAGGTTGGGACGCACTATTAGTTGAAGTTTTGGTAATGTTGTCTAATTTCGTTTTGGAATTCTTGTATTGTCGTTTTATAGTATATCGCAATTCGTGTGATACGGCAGTAAGCAAAAAAGAAAAGGTAAAAAATGAAGAAAAAGCTGAATAATAGATACAAGAAAAAGACCTTAACTTACAAGTTTATTGCTAATTGTAGTAAAGTGTATTATAAGAAAAACGAGTACATAGGTCTAGAAAATTTACCTGATGAACCTTGTATAATTACGGGAAATCACTCTAAATTGCACGGTCCAATAAACGCCGAGTTATATTTTCCAACCAAAAAACTTATTTGGTGTGACGAGCCGATGATGAATAAAAAAGAATTTATAGGCTATGCTTATAAAACTTTTTTTAATGGAAAACCAAACTTTTTTCATAAAATCGGCATGCATATATTAGCGCCAATTGTAGCAAACGTTATGTCGAGCGCTGATTCTTTGCCCGTATATCGTGATATGCGTATTATGAAGACGTATAAGGCAACTACGGAAGCGATAAATAATGGACTAAATGTTGTTATTTTGCCTGAATGTACTGAAGAATATAACGAAATAACTAATTGTTTTAACGAATATTTTGTTGACGCTGCAAGGTTTTATTATAAACATTACCAAAAAGAATTGTTGTTCGTTCCAATGTACTATTCTGTAAGATTAAAGAAAATGGTTTTTGGTAAGCCTATAAGATTTGACAGTAAAAATAGTATAGACGAAGAAAGAAAACGCATATGCGCTTATTTAATGGACGAGATTACAAAGATAGCAAAAACCTTACCAAGGCACGTGGTTGTTCCTTTCAATAACGTTGATAAATCACAGTATAAATATTCAAAATAATATTAAGCTTTACAAAAAAATGATAGAAACCCTTCTATCATTTTTTATTTTGGAGCAAGATATAAAAATACTCACAGCCACGCTGTGAGTATTTGTTTTTAATAACAATAATTTAACGATTAAAACAGAGGGATGGTAGCAAGAAAACTTACGTCAGGTCTTTTTGCTGCGTCACCTTCAGCAAGAACGAACAATTTTTTATGAACGATACCACCTGCTTTTTCAACGAGTTTTTCTAAACCTATTAGGCTTGTTCCTGTTGATATTACGTCGTCGACAATGCAAACTTTTTTACCTTTAATCAAATTCACGTCACGTGCTGAAAGGTGAAATTCTTGAGGTTTACCAGTAGTGATAGACGAGCCGTATTCAATACAAATACCATCGTTCATGTAGAGTTTTTTTGATTTTCTTGCAACAGCGTAGTCATATAAACCACTTTCTCGTGCGACAACGTGGGTCAGTTGTAAACCTTTAGATTCGGCAGTAATTAAAACGTCGCTATCGCCAACGAGTTTAGATAATTCTCTACCGCAGTGCTCGGTTAATTTTGAATCGCCGTGTAAATTGAAAAAAGCAATGGTGATTTTCTCCGAAATCTTAATTAACGGCAATTTTGCATTATATCCTTTTATATCAACTTCAAAAATCTCACTCATAAAAACACCTTCTTTTAATTGTAAATATAGTGTAGCACTTTTATAAAAGTTTGTCCAACAATGTAATCATATATTTATAAATTTTGGCATAATTTTATTATGTGTATAAAAGGAGAAGTTATGGATTTTTATAATAAAAGTATAGAAAATTCAATTAAAATACTAAATTCTAATAAAGTAATGGGATTAGGGCTAAAAGAGCAAAAATTGAGCGCCGAAAAATTTGGAAAAAATCTTTTGTCTAAACGCAAAAAACAAACTTTTATCGCTCGTTTTTTTAGTGCCTTAAAAGAGCCTATGCTACTAATCTTGCTGTTTAGTCTTGTTATTGCTTTTGGGACTAATTTAGGTAAGTTATTAAAAACTGGACAAGGCGATTTTTCGGAGTGCGTAGGGATTCTCGTTGCAGTTAGCATTTCGGTCATAATAACTCTTATCATGGAAGGAAGTTCAGAAAAGGCTTTTGAACTCTTAAATGGTATTTACGATAATATTCTAGTAAAGGTAATTAGATCGGGTGAAATAATAACCATAAAACAACAGGACGTTTTAGTCGGTGATATTTTAATAGTAGAGAGTGGGGATAAGATAATAGCCGACGGTAGACTTATTGAAAGTCAAGATTTGTTGATAGATGAATCAGCGCTAACGGGCGAGAGTCAACCTTTAAGAAAAGATGCGAGCAAGGTTTACTCAAATAGTTTGCCTTTAGCCGAACGAAAAAACTGTGTCTATTCAGGAACTTTCGTCGTCGGTGGAAATGGAAAAATATTAGTGACCGATATAGGCGATAAAACTGTAATGGGTAGTATTGCTGGAGAGTTGTCGCAAACAAAAGAAAAAGACTCGCCACTTCAATCAAAACTAGCAAAGCTAGGTAAAATAATAACTACGATAGGTGCTTGTACTGCCGTGATAGTATTTATTATTTCGGCAGTAAGATTGTACGTTCAAGGTAGCCTTTCTTTTGACAGTATACAAGAATTATTTATTTCTTGTATAGTTTTAATAGTTGCAGCCGTTCCCGAAGGGTTACCGACAATCGTGGCGGTATCACTTGCGTTAAATATGATAAAACTAGCAAAAAGCAACGCCCTAATAAAGAAGATGACGGCAACTGAAACGGCGGGCGCTGTAAGTATTATTTGCTCGGATAAAACGGGCACGTTAACCCAAAATAAAATGCGAGTTGTTAGCATTTGTTATAACAACGCTTGTTCGGAAAATAAAAGCGACATTAACGAAGTATTAAAGCAAAACTTTGTTTTGAACAGTACTGCCGATATAATAAAACACGGAAAGAGTTTTGAAGAAATAGGTAGCGCGACCGAATGCGCTTTGCTTTATTCATATCAAAGGAATAAAAAGCACAAACATTATATACAATATAGAAAAGATTTTCAGGTGCTTGATAGACAACCTTTTTCAAGTCAAACTAAATTTATGACCACGACTATTGCCATAGCTGATAAAAAACGAACGCTATTAAAAGGCGCAGGCGAAATAGTGCTAGATATGTGTCAACTGTCAATCGAGCAAAAAAACATTGTAAAAAACCAAATGTCTATTCATCAAAAAATGGCAAGGCGTGTTATTTGTTTTGCGCATAAAGATGATAGCGGGGTAGAGGGCTTTATTTACGATGGGTTTGTGGCTATTGCCGACCCTGTAAGAAAGGAGGCTTATAAGGCTGTTTATGACTGCAAAAAGGCTGGGATTAAGGTAAAAATATTAACTGGCGACAATAAAATAACTGCATATGCTATTGCAAAAGAGTTAAAAGTTGCAGAGCATGAAAGTCAAGTTATAGAATGTTCTGAATTAGAAAGACTAGACGATGAAAGTTTAAAGAAAATCTTGCCTAAAATACGTGTCATAGCAAGGAGTACGCCAAGTATAAAATTACGTGTTGTAAGGGTGTTAAAAAGCATGGGCGAAGTAGTTGCAGTAACTGGCGATGGAATAAACGATGCGCCTGCAATTAGACACGCAGACGTCGGTTTTGCTATGGGAATAAGTGGAAGTGACATATCCAAAGAGGCGGCGGATATCGTGCTTCTAGACGATAGTTTTGCAACGGTCGTAAAATCTATTGCTTTTGGAAGAAACGTGTATAAAAACTTGCAAAGGTTTATTCTTTTTCAGTTATCGGTAAACCTTTCGGCGTTATTGTTTATTACCGTTTGCGCAATAATGAATTTACCGTCACCGTTTAATACTTTACAATTATTATGGATAAATTTGATTATGGACGGTCCACCTGCGCTAACGCTAGTGCTAGAAAGTGCAAATTCTAAAGTTATGAATTATAAGCCTGTAAAAAGGACGGACGGCATAGTAGGTCTTTCTATGCTGTTAAGAATGATTTTTAACGGCGTTTTCGTGGCGTTTATAATGATAACTCAATATCTTTTTAACTTTTTGCATTTAGACGTCAAAGAGATGAGTGGTGGGCTTTTTACCTTATTTATAATGTTTCAGTTATTTAACGCTTTTAATTGTAGGGAACTTGGGTATAATAGTATTTTTAGAGGTATAGGTAAAAATAAAATCATGGTAATAACTTTTGGTTGTGTATTTTTATTACATTTTATAATAGTTCAAGTGCTTTATAAATTGTTTGCAGTAAGCCCACTTTGTTTATTATCTTGGTTAAAAATAATATCAATTTCGTTTACTATTGTTTTGGTTTCCGAACTTTACAAGTTGATATATCGAAAGTTTGTAAAAGATAAAAGACGTTTTTTGGTAAAAGGTAAATAAATTTTAGCATGGAGCATAAACTAAATCATATGACATCAATAGTAATTTCGGAAAATATTAACAATCAAAACAATTTGTTTTATATTCAATCTAGTATAGGCGAACTATTATCTCACGCAAATTGTTCTATCAATGCGTCAAGCGTAAACGGACGATCAATTTTATTATTTAATTGCCCTGAGTGTTATTCGGATATAATAAGAACGGAAATAGCTGATAAAGTTGCTGAAATATTAGCGATAAAGTATAAATACGAATATTTTAAAAAGCAAGTGCCGGCGTGTGGGTTATCGGCAATAGATAGGGAAATTTTACTTACAAGTTTAATTGCCGCAGATCTTGATGACGATAAAAAGTATGCGTTCGATAGGGTAAAACACTATTCGAATATTTGTGTAGACGGTATATATAACTTTAGGCTTGGCGCATTAAAAAACAAGTGGGAAGATATAGCGTGTTGTATTCCTTCTTGCTTTATGAATACTCAATTAAAAGATTTTATTTATTATTTGTTAGAAAACAAGAAAAAACGAGTTTACGTGGACGACGGCTTGGTTTACGATTGTCATTTTAGACGGTTAAAAAGAAGTATGCTTTTAGACGGCGAAAGCCTTAAAATCATTAGGGAAATATTATTAAGTAACTGTGGAGAAGTGGAATTAAAAGGGCAAATACCAAAAGAAGACGAATATTACCTAAAGGAATATTATAACGATAAAATATATTTTTCTGAACGATATAGGCAATAAAAAAGTTGACAAAGTTTATTTTATGGTGTAATATATCTATACAAATAAATCGCTGATAATTTGTGGACAAGTAGCGCCGATTGAGTTTTTTAGAGAGTGGGAGACGGTGGAATTCTCACAAACGATTTTGGAAGGTGAAACCACCACGCTAGGCGGAAGTTTGTCGAACTTAAAAATCGATTAAGAGAGGCTATAATTATTATAGCAATTAAGGTGGAAACGCGGAAAAATTATTTCGTCCTTAGACTTATGTCTAAGGATTTTTTATTTATATAGGAGGTTCAAATGAAGATTACACTTAAAGACGGCTCTATTCTAGAGTTTGAAAACGGTACGAGTGTTGGGGACGTGGCTCTTGCTATTTCGGAAGGGCTTTTTAGAAACGCTATTTGCGGAAAGGTTGATGGCAATTTAGTGGACTTATCGGAAAAATTAGACGACGATTGCACTCTTGAAATCGTGACGTTAAAGGATAAGGAAGGCTTAAACGTGTATCGTCATACTTGTTCACACGTGTTGGCGCAAGCAGTTAAGAATATTTTTCCAACTTC
Source organism: Clostridiales bacterium (assembly GCA_015055735.1). Classification (GTDB taxonomy): domain Bacteria; phylum Bacillota; class Clostridia; order Christensenellales; family Borkfalkiaceae; genus UBA1259. Next base: position 12,590 of record SVHP01000039.1, read on the forward strand.
AAAATTAGCAATAGGTCCAACCATTGAAAACGGATTTTATTACGATATAGAATTTAAGACGCCTATTTCACAACAAGATTTGCAAAAGATCGAAAGTGAAATGAAAGAAATTATAAAGAGCGATTTGCCAATAGAGAGAATAGTTTATTCAAAGAAAGAAGCAGTAAAAATGTTCAAAGGCTTTTCTGAAAATTACAAGGTGGAATTGATCAACGACTTACCTGCTGACAGCGTTATTTCTTGTTATAAACAAGGCGATTTTATCGACCTTTGCCGTGGACCACATCTTTCATCTACGGGTAAGATCAAAGCGTTTAAGTTGACGTCTATAACGGGCGCTTACTGGCGTGGTGATGAAAAGAATAAAATGCTTACTAGAATTTACGGTACGGCGTTTGCTAAAAAGAGCGAGTTAGAAGAATATTTAACGGCTTTAGAAGAAGCTAAAAAACGTGACCATAATAAACTTGGTAGGGAATTAGGAATATTCTTAACCGAAGAAGTAGTAGGTCAAGGCTTGCCGATTTTAGCACCAAAGGGCGCAAAAATAATGCAGATCTTAACACGTTTTGTTGAAGATGAAGAAGAAAAACGTGGATTTATGATAACTAAAACCCCTTATATGGCTAAAAACGACTTGTATCGTATTTCAGGACACTGGGATCATTATAGGGATAAAATGTTTATTATCGGCGACGAAAATTCACCTGAAGCCTTAGCTTTAAGACCTATGACTTGTCCGTTCCAATACCAAATCTATAAGGACGGTTTGAAGAGTTATAGAGATTTACCTTGCCGTTATAGTGAAACAGCAACGTTATTTAGAAAGGAAGCAAGTGGCGAAATGCACGGCCTTATTCGTGTTCGCCAATTCACTCTTTCTGACGGTCATATCGTATGTACCCCTGAACAAATCGAAGAAGAATTTAAGAGATGTTTAGAATTAAGTTATTATTTCTTGGATTGTTTGGGAATGAGGGAAGACGTTACTTTCCGTTTCAGTAAACGTGGTAAGGCAAATAAGAGCAAATATATAGATAACGACAAGGCTTGGGATCAAACCGAAGCGTTAATGAAAAAGATTTTGGATAGCATAGGAATAGACTACGTTGAAGCAGATGACGAAGCGGCTTTCTACGGTCCAAAGTTGGACGTTCAAGCAAAGAACGTTTACGGAAAGGAAGATACCATTATCACTCTTCAATTAGACTTTGCAGCAGCGCATAGTTTTGATATGACTTATATCGATGAAAACGGCACTAAACAATATCCGTTCGTAATTCATAGAAGTTCAATCGGTTGTTATGAAAGAACGCTCGCAATGCTTATAGAAAAATACGCAGGAGCTTTCCCATTCTGGATTTGTCCTGTTCAAGTTAAAGTTTTAAGTTTAACTGATAGAACAGCCGATTACGCTAAAGAAATCGTTGAAAAATTAAAGGCTGTTGGTCTTCGTGCTGAAGCCGATACTAGAAGCGAAAAACTAGGCTATAAGATTAGAGAAGCGCAACTAGAAAAAGTTCCTTATATGTTTATCGTAGGGGATAAAGAAAAGGAAGAAAACGCAGTTTCTGTTAGATCTAGAAAAGAAGGCGATTTAGGTAGTCTAACGCTAGACCAAATCATAGCAAAATTAGTAGAAGAAGATAAAACTAAAAAAGTTTAATAGTACGTAAAATTAAGAAAATCAGACTATAAAAGTAGTCTGGTTTTCTTTTTTTATCCTAAAAATTTAAAGTTTTTAATAAATAGGTATTGATTTTTTGTGGAATATGTAATATAATATTTATGCTACACATTTTGAATAATCCCAAGTTAGGGCATGCTTTTGGTAAAAACGTATGCTCTCGCCTAACTTTGGGAAAATGTGTAGCAACATTGAGAGATGCGTTTTTTGTGCGCTCTCTGGGCGCACTTTTTTATTATCAAACAAATTTAGTTTTAGTGAGCAAAAATTATTTTATTTAAATCTTATAATTAAGGAGATTATTATGAAGATTAAAAAATTTTTAACAATTATATTTGCTGTTTTACTTATGTTTTGTACGAGTGTAAGTTTTGCTGGTTGTGGTTTGATAAAGTTGCAGTATGATAAAGAATACGTATATTCAGATATTTCATTTAAAAAGTCTAAAGATTTGAAGGTGGAAGATTTGTCAGCGTTTATACCTGCTTCTGTTATTTCAAAGTATAAGGTTGAATCAATAAAAGATTTTGAGAATATGTTGAAAGAAAATATTGATACTTATTTTATTTATATACAAAAACCTGAAAGCAGTATTGAACGTGTTTATATAAAGCCAAAATTTGATTCGATAAGGGTGGTTGAAGGTTATCCATATGTGGCTAATGCATATTCCTTTTATTTGAAAAGTGAGGGGCAAGAGTTTAGATATGGTATGTTTTGTGATGATAATCTTTTCACTAGTGCTGACTCTATTTTGGATTTGCAAGAGTTTTATTTTTCAAATGGTGCATTGCATTATGAGTTAGAATTCAATGAAAAATTTTCTATCGTTTATAATTATAAACTGAATATAAAGGATTGGTTCTAATAAGTTATTAAATAAATAAAATCGCTAGTTATAAACTGGCGATTTTTACATTATAAGACAAATAAAACAGGCAAATACACAAGAGAAAAACGATGCTATAAGCGATATTATTATAGGCGCTGTTAAGTTTTTTGTTTTAGCCCCTGCAAAGTAAACTGCCGCTACGTAAAATACCGTTTCGCTACTTCCGTAAATTACCGATGCGCACCTTGAAAGATAACTATCAACGCCGTAAGTAGAGTATATTTCGGTTAAAATTGCAAGTGCACCGTTTCCCGAAAAAGGTTTAATTAGAACTAATTTAGTAAGTTCAGTAGGTATTCCTAAAACCTTAAAAAATGGCGCTAAAAAATTTGATAGGGCAGTGGATAAACCACTTACTTCAAAGAGCTCAGTGAGAACGAAAATGCTTGCCAAGTATGGAAAAATACTAACGGCAAAAGGTATTGCCGACTTTGCGCCTAAAGTAAAAGCATCATACGGCTTGACCTTTTTAATTATTGCAAAAACGAATATAACTAAAAATAATACGGGAATAAAATATTTGGACATATCAACACTTTTTCTTTATAAATATTTTTACTAACAAAACGCCTATCACTGTGGATAAAAGTGTAGATAGGATAGTTGGTAAAATAACGTCGGACGGGCTTAAAGAATTCATAGCAGTTCTTAAGGCTAATACCGAAGACGGAATAATTTGAACGCTAGTTGCGTTTATGACGAAAAACATTGCTATTGCGTACTCTGTATTTGGGTGTTTTTCAAGTTCTTGAATAGATTTTATGCCCATAGGGGTTGTCGCACCACTCATGCCTAAAATATTAGCCGAAATGTTGAGCGACATATAGTTATTTGCTTGTTCTGGCAGTTGCCCAAAAAGTCTATTGTTGACAGGCTTTAATATAGATGCAAACTTTTTTGCAAGTCCACTTTGCGAAAGCATTTCAAACACGCCTAGCCAAACTGCGTAAATAACGACCATTTTAACAGTTAGATTAAGCGCTTTGTTTCCACCGTTTAGCATAGCCGAAAGCAAACTGTCGGGGCTAACGAATATTAAAACGACGGTCGATAATATCAAAACTAATGCAAAAATTACGTTCATACTAAACTTTATGCTTAATATTTGTTGAAAAGACCAAAAAAATATGGTAAAATAATCTATAAGTGTGTAACACTTAAAACTAGAATACAATAAATCGCTATTTAATATAAGGAGCAAAAAAGTGAAGCAAAAATATTATTTAACAACAGCTATTGCTTATACTTCAGGTAAGCCACATATAGGTAATACTTACGAAGCAATTTTATCGGATAGTTTAGTGCGTTATAAACGTTATCAAGGCTATGACGTTCGTTTTCAAACGGGAACTGACGAGCACGGTCAAAAAATAGAAGAAAAGGCAAAAGACGCAAATCTTTCACCAAAAGAATTTGTAGATAAGGTTGCCGATGAAATTAAAGGTATTTGGGATTTAGTAGGGGTATCGTACGATAAGTTTATTAGAACGACCGATGAATATCACGAAAAACAAGTTCAAAAAATATTCAAAAAATTATACGAACAGGGCGATATATATAAAGGCTCGTACGAAGGTTGGTATTGCACGCCTTGTGAATCATTTTGGACGGAAAGTCAATTAGTTGACGGCAAGTGTCCTGATTGTGGCAGAGAAGTGACCAAATCTAAAGAA
>SVHP01000040.1 GCA_015055735.1 Clostridiales bacterium
CATATTTAGCCTTACCTTCAATTTTATCCTTAACAAAAGGTGCGATAAACCCACCAAAATTAGAGCCACCACCAACACAACTAATGAACATATCAGGCTCAATCTCATACTTCTCTAAAACTGCTTTAGTTTCGAGCCCTATAATTGATTGGTGTAAAATTACGTGATCTAGCGTACTGCCTAAAACATATCTACAGTTTGGCGTATTAAGCGCCTTTTCCGTTGCTTCAGATATTGCGCAACCAAGCGATCCACCCGTTCCAGGAAAGGCCTTTAATATTTCCCTACCAACTTTTGTAGTATCCGATGGACTAGAAATAACTTTACCACCGTAAGTTTCAATTACTGCTTTTCTAAAAGGTTTTAATTCAGCGCTTGATTTAACCATAAATACAGTTAAATCAATACCGTAATACGCACATGACATAGCAAGTGCAGTTCCCCATTGTCCAGCACCAGTTTCAGTGGTAAGAGATGTTAAGCCTTGTTCTTTTGCGTAATATGCTTGCGCTATTGCCGAATTTAGTTTGTGAGAGCCAGAAGTATTATTACCTTCAAATTTATAATAAATTTCAGCAGGAGTATCTAATACCTTTTCTAAACAATACGCTCTAGTCAAAGGTGATGGACGAATCATTCTATAAAATTCTTGAACTGGTTCAGGAATTTCGATATATTCATCGGTCATGTTTAACTCTTGTTTTGCTAGTTCAGTACAAAAAACTTGACTTAAATCATCTAAAGTTAAAGGTTTTAAGGTTTTAGGATTTAATGCAGGATCATGTTTATCTTTCATGATTGCATTTATATTGTACCAACATTTTGGAAGTTCACTTTCTTGTAAATACATTTTTGTTGGAATTCTTTTGTTTAACATAATAATCTCCTTTTTTTAAAAATAAAACACGGAATATTCTATGGGACGAATATATCCGTGTTGCCACCCAATTTCGCAAATAAAATTTGCCTTTTCGAGTACTATCATACTCTGCCATTTTAACGCTTGGCTTATTGCGTCAACGACTACTATTATTTCGCCGTCACCCTCGATAACCCATTCAAAAATACCTTGTCGATTGCTTTCACCAACCGCAACCTCTCTAAAAACCCAAGTAATTCTTACTATTTTATCTCATCGGTTTAATTCATTTTTATTATAATAACACCTTTTTTACTAACTGTCAACTATTTTTTAATTAAACACTTAACAAAAGCAATTATTTTATTCAGCCATTAAAACTTGATGCAAAATATCAAGTCCATTACGAATTGACTCCTTCTTTAGATATTCTTCTCTCGTATGTACTCCACCACCTTCATACACACCTACGCAAATTGCAGGGATACCTAAAGAATGTGGAATATTACAGTCCGTTGAACCAGATTCGAGAGTTACTTCGCAGTTAGCACATTTTTTCTGAATATCCGTGACAAATTGAGTTAATTTTTCCATTTCTTCCTTATCAACGTTACCCATGCAAGGTCTATCACCAACTAATTCAACATCAATATCGATGTTAGGATATTTTTCTTTAATTTCATTAAATATATTATAAAAGTTTTCTTTCATAATATTAAAACACTTCAAGTCATCCGAACGATATTCACAAAGCATTTCAGCATTTTGAGCAATTGTGTTAACTGACGTGCCGCCACTAATTATTCCAACGTTATAGGTAGTTTTACTATTACCACTCACAGGAACTTCTATTTCATAAATTTTATTTACTATTTGTGATAAAATTGCAATTGCATTTTTATTACCAAAAGCATTATAAGAGTGTCCACCCTCAGTTTTTACAAGCACTTTATATCTATGCGAACCTACGCTTTTATTAACTATATTATGATAATTTCCATCAAGCGTAAACATTTTTGAAATATCTTTATAATCGCTAAAAAGCTGTCTTGAGCCCTTCAAGTTACCTAGTCCTTCTTCACAAGAATTAGCTGAGAATAACAATGATTTTTTTGGAGTATAATTAGACTGTTTTAAATACTTTGAATATACCAAAAGAATTGCAACACAAACGGTATCATCACATACACCAGGGCATCTTAAATAAACGTCATCTTCTATAATAGGAAGTTCGGTTAAATCAGGAAATACCGTATCTGTATGAGCCATAAACAAAGTAAAATCTTCGGTTTCCCCATCTATTGACCAAATAACGTTTTTTGCACTATCTATATACGCATTATTATAACCAATGCCTTTTAAGTATTTTAATATAAATTCAGCCCTTTTATCTTCTTTTCCAGAAGGTGCTGGAATTTTGCACAATTCTCTAGTTAAATCAAGTGTTTCTTGATAGTACAATTTAGAATTAAAATCGTTCATTATTATTCTCCTTTGTTTATTGTTCATTAACAAAAACTGCAATAGAATTTGATTTTAATATATAACTATCGCAATAGTTTTTGTTAGTTGTAAGTTCAGTCATTTGACCAATAAAATTTAAATACGTATCTTTATTAGATATGTTTACACAAACAAGCACTTCTGAACTTTCATCGAATCTCTTAAATAGATAAACACCGTGCTTTTTATATATTTCCTCAAAATCGCCACACTTAAAAGCCGAGTATTCAGCTCTTAATTTAGACAAAAATTTATACCAATTCAAAATAGCGGTATCATTTTCTTGCCAAGGAAAAGTACAACGATTAAGTGGATCGAAATATCCTTGCATACCTACCTCATCGCCATAATAAATACTTGGCACGCCACAAAGGGTAAATTGCAACAAGGTAGCAACCTTAAGTTTAAATATTGCCCTATCAATATTATCTTTAGGAATAGAATATTTAGAAAGTTCAACTTTACTGCCTTGAACGGGATAATTATCGTCAAGTACGGTAAGTAATCTAGCCGTATCGTGTGTTGAAAGTAAGTTCATCATGGCATGCAATGCAATATGTGGATAATGATCTAATTGTTCTTTTATTGTCGAACTTAAACATTGTACGTCGCCGTTATTAACAAAAGATAATATTGCGTTTTTAAGTGGATAATTCATAGCGCTATCTAGTTCTTCGCCTTGCAAATACTCACGTCTTTTACCATACGAAATCTTATTAGAAACATCTTCCCAAACTTCGCCAATCACGACTGCTTGATTATTACAACTTTTTACTGCTTTTCTAATGCTTTTAACAAAATCAGAAGGTAATTCGTCAACCACGTCAAGACGCCAGCCACTTACACCCATCTCAGTGTAACGATCTATAACGCCACCTTTGCCTGTTATAAACTGAACAAACGAACTATTTTCTTCATTTATTGCAGGAAGAGTCTTTATCCCCCACCAACTTTCATATTTGTTTGGATAATCAATAAAATTATACCATTTATAATATGGCGAATTTTTGCTTTGATAAGCACCCAAACTATCATAACGATTATATTTATTGAAATAAATACTATCGTCACCCGTGTGATTAAAAACGCCGTCGAGAACTATTTTAATATCGTTTTCCTTAGCCAACCCCAACAACTGTTTGAAGTCGTTTATATCGCCTAAAAGGGGATCAATTTGCATATAATTCCCCGTGTCGTATCTATGATTTGAATAAGCCTTAAATATAGGATTTAAGTATATAACGTTAACGCCTAAACTTTTAATATAATCTAACTTTTTGGCAATACCTTTTAAATCCCCACCAAAAAAATCGTTATTTAAAATCTCACCTTGTTCGTTTGGCAAAAAGATTGGAAGTTCATTCCAATCTTCATGCAAAACCTTATAATCAGGTACAATTTTATCTTTATTTGCTCTATAAAACCTGTCGGGAAATATTTGATATATTACGCCACCGTATATCCAGTCAGGAACGTAATAATCACTTTTATACGCAGTTAATTGAAAAGGATTAGGATTAGAAGTAATAACACCTTCCAAATTTTCGTTTTTACCTATAAAATTATCATTTCCACAATCAAAATAATAAAAATATAAACCTTTGTTAAAAGTTATTTGTATTTGAAAATAATCGTTTATCCTAGTCATAGTATGGCTAATAAAACACTCTTCGCCATCTTTTTGACACATAAAATTTACAAAATCAAAATCGCCCTTTACTCTAAACGTAACGATAGAATTTTCCTTGACTGCGCCCTTTTGACTTTTATAAAATTTATCAAGCGGATTAAAACACGCCATAATTATCTTATCCTTTTTAATCCCCAAATTCTATCAGCATATTCTTTTATACTTCTATCACTTGCAAAAATTCCGGCAGAAGCAATATTGTTCAAGCTCTTTTTAGCCCATAATAATTTATCTTGATAAACTTTGTCCGCTTTATCGTGAATATCACTAAACGAACCAAAATCAGCCAAACACATATATGGATCTGCAATAGGACTACCTGTAAGTAGATAATTTGCAATATCTGAAAAACATTGACCGCTAAATCCGTTATTTAATGCGCTAACAACCTTTTCCAACTTAACGTTATTTGCATAATAAATTGAAGAATTATAACCTTGCGCCCATTTTCTATCAACTTCTTTTGCTGTTAAGCCGAAAATAAATATATTATCATCACCACACGCTTCTCTCATTTCAACGTTTGCACCGTCAAGAGTACCTATTGTAAGCGCACCGTTTATCATAAACTTCATATTGCCCGTACCACTAGCTTCCTTACCAGCTTGAGAAATTTGTTCGCTTATTTCGGTTGCAGGCATAAGTTTTTCAGCCATAGAAACGCAATAATCTTCTAAATAAACAACGTTTAGTTTTTTATTTATTTTTGGATCTTTTTTAATTTCAGCACTTAAACAACAAATAAGCTTGATTATTTGCTTTGCAAAGTAATATCCAGGTGCTGCCTTTGCTCCAAAAATAAAGGTCTTTGGTTGCACTTCCTTGTCCGGATTTTCTTTTAGGTCGTTGTATAGTGAAATTATATACAAAGCATTAAGAAGTTGTCGTTTATATTCGTGCATTCTCTTTGCTTGAACGTCGAATAGCGAATTAGGATCTAAAACAATGCCTTGTTTTCTATTTATAAAATCGCAAAATTGCAACTTTTTAGTATGTTTAATTTGATTTAATTTCTCTAAAACATTATTGTCATTTTCAAACTTCTTAAACTCTATAAGTTTAGATGCGTCTTGAACGTATGCATCGCCAATACAATCGTTAAGAAGTGAGCAAAGTTCTTTATTAGATTGACACAACCATCTTCTATGAGCAATACCGTTGGTGACGTTTGTAAACTTTTGTGGGTAAACGTCGTAGAAGTCTTTGAAAATACTATTTTTAATAATATCACTATGAAGTGCTGAAACGCCGTTAACGGTATGAGATGCCACAACCGATAGGTTCGCCATTTTAACTTGATTATGAGAGAAAATACTCATTCTATTTATCTTATCCCAATCTCCTGGGAATTTATCCCACATTTGAGCACAAAATCTTTCGTTTATTTCCTTTAAAATCATGTAGATTCTAGGAAGACGTCTAGCAATCAAGTCTTCGCTCCATTTTTCAAGCGCTTCGCTCATGACAGTGTGGTTAGTATAAGCTACGGTTCTTGTAACGATACTCCAAGCATCGTCCCAATTATAGCCGTGTTCATCTAACAAAATTCTCATAAGTTCAGGAATGCATAATGCCGGGTGTGTATCGTTAATATGAATTGCAGCCTTATCTGGTAAAGAATCTAAAGACCCGTATCTTTTTACGTGATCTCCTACGATATCTTGTAACGCTGCAGAAACTAATAAATATTGTTGTTTTAATCTTAACGATTTACCTTCAAAATGGTTGTCGGAAGGATATAAAACTTTAGAAATAAGATCAGCTTCATTGTCTTCTTGCATACTTCTAATATAATCGCCTTGTGAAAAGGTTTTCATATCAAAATCACGAATATTTTGAGCTTTCCATAATCTCAATACTGAAACGGCCTTACTATCCTTACCAGAAATCATCATGTCGTACGCAACAGCTTCGACTTCTTTTGCATCGTAATGAGCAACCTTTAGCCCATTTTCAGTCCAATATTCTTTTATATGACCGTCAAATTTAACCTTAAAGGTTTTATCTAAACGTTGAGTTAACCAAACTTCGCCACCAGGAAGCCAAATGTCTGGCAACTCCATTTGCCAACCATCAACAATCTTTTGTTTAAATAATCCATATTCGTAACGAATAGAATATCCCATAGCAGGATAATCTTGGCTTGCTAATGCATCCATAAAACAAGCAGCAAGTCTACCCAACCCACCGTTACCAAGTCCTGCATCAGGCTCTAGATCATAAAGCTCTTCTAAAGAACAGTTAAATTCGTTCTTTAACGCGCTGTCAAATACGTCTTGAATACTTAGGTTATAAGTATTATTTTTAAGTGATTGTCCTAGCAAAAATTCCATGCATAAGTAGTAAACTCTTTTACCTCCTTGAGCACGATAAGCCTTGTTGAATGCACTACGTTTTTCTAATAATATATCTCTAACGCACATTACAACAGCTTTGTAAATTTGTTCTTTCGTCGCTTCTTTTGGCGAAACACCAAAATATCTTGAAATTTTGCTTTTGATGAGTTCGACAGCATTTTTTTCAGTCATTAAATTCATTGAAGTCTCCTAAAATTAAATTATCTATCGTAAAGTTTTAAATATTCATCGGCTTGATTTTTCCATGAAAAATCACTTGTCATTGCACGATTTCTCACATCTGCCCATACTTTTTTATCTTTAAATGCCCTAATTGCTTCATTTATAACGTAAAGCATATCGTGCGCATTATATTCTGTAAAGGTAAATCCATTGCCCTTAACACCCGTATAAGCTTTGATACTGTCGTTAAGTCCACCCGTTTCTCTAACTACGGGAACAGTTCCATATCGACTTGCTATCATTTGAGAAAGTCCACAAGGTTCCATTTTCGATGGCATCAAGAAAATATCAGCACCAGAATATATCTTTCTAGACAAATCTTGATTATATGCAATAATCGTTGCGCACTTTCCTTGATAAGTGTGTGCTATATGAGTAAAGTAATTTTCGTATGCAACTTCACCTTTACCCAAAATAACAACTTGAACGTCTTGAGTCAATAAGTTTTCTAAGACGTGTCTAACTAAATCCAAACCCTTATGAGAAACTAACCTTGAAATTATCGCAATAATAGGCACGTCCTCACGAACGGGAAGTGATAACATATTTTGTAGTTCAGCCTTACAAACAGCTTTACCCGACAAATCGGTTACAGAATAATTTTTAAACAAACACTTATCTGTTTCAGGATTGTAATAATCTATATCTATACCGTTTAGAATACCACTTAATTTATTAGCGTTTCTATTTATAATATCGTGTAAGCCGTGCGCAAAATAAGGTTGTTTTATTTCATTTGAATAGGTTGGACTAACGGTAGAAACCAAATCTGACATTTCTATTGCGCCTTTCATTAGGTTTACACAACCGTTAAATTCAACAAAGTTCTTCATACTTTCGGTAAAACCGAATAAACTTTCATAATTATCCATAGAGAATACGCCTTGATATTCTATATTATGGATAGTGAAAAGCGTTTTAATCCTTCTAAATTTTTCATCGCCGTAATACATACCTTTAAGGTATATAATTGAACCTGCCGTTTGCCAATCGTTACAATGCAATATATCAGGATAAATATCAAGTCTAGCAATAGTATCTAAAGCAGCACGAGAGAAGAAAGCAAACCTTTCTCCATCATCATAGAACCCATAGATATTACCCTCTCTCTTAAAATAATATTCGTTATCAATAAAATAAAATTTAACGCCTTCGTATTCATAATAGAATACTCCTGCATATTGCCAACGCCAAGCAACTGAAACGTTAAAATTTGTTAAAAAGGTAAATTTAGCCTTAAATTCTTCGTTTATATTACTATAATAAGGCAAAATAACGCTTATATCCAAATTCTTATTCTTAGCGAGTGCTTTAGGTAAAGAACCTAAAACGTCGGCAAGCCCACCCGTTGCAATAAACGGAGCGGCTTCAGAGCCCAAAAAGATAATTTTTTTCTTTTCGCTAACTTTAATAGAAGGGATTTTACCCGTAGATTTTTTAGTAGTTTTAATTTGTTTTTCTATTTTAGGCGTTTCTTTTGCCTTTTTAGTAGAAGTGGTTTTTGTCGTACTAGCTGTTCTTGCCATAATTTCCTCCTAAATCATTATACCTTTACCAACGTAAAATGGATGATTTTCACTACCAGAGAGAACTTTTCTATCCCTTATTACAACGTTTTTGTCCGTAATAATACAGTTTAATGAAGAATTTTCACCCAAAACGGTATTTTGCATAATTATACTATTTTTTACCACCGTACCACGAGCCACTTTGACGTTTCTAAAGATAATACTGTTTTCAACTTCGCCTTCGATAATACAGCCGTCAGCAATCATTGAGTTTTTAACTATTGCGCTATTGCCATATTTTGTAGGAGCTGAGTCCCTAATCTTTGTAAATACGCTTCTATCGCCAAACACTTCGTTTCTAACGTTGGCATTCAAAATACTCATGCTACTATCATAGTAAGCTTGCAACGAAGTTATTCCTGCATAGTAGCCTTTATGTTCAAAGCCCATAATCTTCATACTGCCCAAATTTGGAGCTATAACGTCTGCTATAAAATGATGTTTGTTATGAGAAATACTATCCATAACTATATTTTGTAAAAGCGACTTTTTCATAACGCAAACGTTAGTTGATACGTTATGATATTCTTTTTCGATATTGCTTCCTTCAGCATGAAGATCAACTATTCTGCCATCTACAATATCAAAAGTAGTGCAATTTTTATATGAGAATCCTTCGGTATCAATTCTTTTATATACGAAAGTAATATCAGCATGGTTACGAATATGATGCTCAATTACTTGATTATAATTTATTCTACAAATAGAATCGCAATCGGTCATAACCACGTATTCTTCATCTGCCCTAAACAAGAAATTAGTAATACCTTTAAGGGCTTCAAGTCTAGTAGCGTATAAAGTGCTACTTTCCATATTGCCGTATGGAGGTAATAAAATTAAACCTCCGTCTTTTCTAGCCAAATCCCAATCTTTACCACTACCAACGTGGTCCATAAGAGATTGATAGTTGTTTTTTGTAATAATACCAACGGTATCTATACCCGAATTAACCATGTTAGAAAGTGGAAAGTCAATAAGTCTATATCTACCACCAAAAGGAATAGAGCCTAACGTTCTAATTCTTGAAAGTTCAGGCACGTTGTTATCGTGAATATTTGAAAATATAATTCCTACCGCTTTCATATTATTTATCCCCCTTAATAATATCTTTATCGATAATTTGTCCGCCACTAACAACGGCATTATCACAAATAGATATTCCTCTTCCTAAAACTGCAATACCTTTATCGTCGTCTTTTGCTTGACCTATCGAAACGTTCTTACCAACAAGGACGTTTTCATCAATGATCGAATATTCAACCTTTGAATTTTCATCAATAACAACGTCACCCATTATAATACTGTTTTTAACAACAGCTCCTTTTTTAACGATAACATTACTAGATAATACCGAATTTTCAACCGTTCCGTAAATTTCGCAACCCGACATAATAATGCTGTTAAATGTTTTAGCACCATCGCCGATATAGTGTGGTGGAGCAAGTGGGCTTCTAGATTGAATTTTCCACGAATTGTCATTAATATCGAATTTTGGATTATCTCCTAATAAATCCATATTTGCTTCATATAGCGAATCAATCGTTCCAACGTCTTTCCAATACCCCTCAAAACGATAAGCCATCATTTTTTCGCCACAAGACAACATTCTAGGTAAAATATCTTTACCGAAGTCATTAGAAGACTTTGGATTAAGATTATCTTCTTCTAGATACTTTTCCAATTTTTTTGCAGAGAAAATATAAATACCCATCGATGCTAAAGTTGATTTTGGTTTTTTAGGTTTTTCCTCAAACTCATAAATACTGCCGTCATCATTAGTATTTAAGATACCAAATCGAGAGGCTTCTTCTATCGGCACGTCAATAGCAGCAATAGTACAATCGGCATTATTTAATATATGATAATTTAACATAATTGAATAATTCATTTTGTAAATATGATCGCCAGACAACACCAAAACGTAATCGGGATCATATTGCTTAATAAAGCGCAAGTTTTGATAAATAGCATTAGCCGTTCCTTTATACCAATCGGACGAGTTTTTACCTTGATATGGTGGTAAAGTATGTACTCCACCAAATGCTCTATCTAAATCCCATGGTTGTCCGTTCCCTATATAGGAATTGAGGATTAAAGGTTGATATTGCGTTAAAACTCCAACCGTATCAATTGCAGAGTTTACGCAGTTTGATAAAGGAAAATCAATAATCCTATATTTCCCTCCAAAAGATACTGCAGGTTTTGCAATATTGTTCGTCAATGCATACAATCTACTTCCTTGTCCCCCAGCTAGAAGCATAGCAACACATTTTTTCTTTCTTATCATATATCTTTTCTCCTAAAAATTTTTTATCTTTTTTTAATAAAATATGCGCCTGAAAACTTTGGTAAGTCTATCATTATAGAATCGTTTTTCAAATGTGCAAATCTATTTACTGTTTTATATTGTCTTTGTTTTAACAACCCCGTTCCACCAAATTCTTTAGCATCACTAGTAATAAGCAACTCATATTCTCCGTAATCAGCCCCCAAACAATATCCCAAATAATCGTTGCCTGAAAAATTAAAGATTGTTAAAACTTTATTACCTTTTTTATCCGACCTAGAAAAAGCAACTATATTATTATCTTTTTCATCGGTTGCAATCCACTCGAAACCTGTCCAATCATCTTCTATTTCGTAAAAACTAGACGTGTTCAAATATAGATGATTTAACGTTTTGTTAAAATCTTTTAATTGCGAGTGCTTTTCAAAACCCAACATAAAAAACTCTAAACCTTCCTCGTTGTTCCACTCTTTGAATTGCCCAAATTCATTTCCCATAAAAGAAAGTTTCTTACCAGGGTGAGCCATCATATACATCATAAAAGTTCTAAGCGAACTAAATTTTGTATCCAAATCCCCACTCATTTTATCTATTAAGGATCTTTTGCCATGTACTACCTCATCGTGAGAAATAGGTAAAACGAAATTCTCACTAAATGCATAGCACATAGAAAACGTCAACTTATCATGATTACCCGATCTAAAGTACGGGTCGCAACTAACGTACGACAAAACGTCGTTCATCCAACCCATATTCCACTTAAAATTGAAGCCCAATCCACCCATATCAATAGGTTTAGTGACCAACGGAAAAGCCGTTGACTCTTCGGCGATCATTAAAGCATTTGGATATTTATCAAAAACAGCTTTATTTAACTTTTGCAAAAATGCTATTGCTTGCAAGTTATAATTTCCACCATTTTCGTTAGGAATCCACTCCCCGTCTTTTCTATCGTAATCTAGATATAACATCGACGCAACGGCGTCGACTCTCAATCCGTCAATATGGAATTTTTCAAACAAAAAAATAGCATTTGAAATGAGAAAACTTTGTATTTCAGTTCTGCCCCAATCGAAAATATGCGTTCCCCAACTTTTATGTTCTTTTCTTGCCCAACAAGAATTTTCATAACAAGGCGTTCCGTCAAATTCATAAAGTCCATGTAGGTCTTTTGGAAAATGCGCAGGAACCCAATCGAGAATAACGCTTATTCCCTTTTGGTGAAAAGCATCGACCAATTTCATGAATTCTTTTGGAGTTCCAAATCTAGAAGTAATTGAATAGTATCCCGTAACCTGATATCCCCAAGATCCGTCAAACGGATATTCTGACAACGGCATAAACTCAACGTGAGTATAACCCATATCGGCTACGTAATCAACAAGCTGATCTTTTAATTGTAAAAAAGTCAAATACGAACCGTCTTTATTCTTTTTCCACGATGCCAAATTTACTTCATAGATATTCATCGGCTTATCGTAAGGTTGAGATTTGTTTTTTAAAAATTCTTGGTCTTTCCAACGATAACCTGAAAGCTTATAAAGTTTTGACGCCGTATCAGGTGGTGTTTGAGAATAAAAAGCATAAGGGTCTGCTTTTAAAACTGTCCTACCATTATTATTTACTGCAAACTTATAAAGATCGCCTTCTTTTAAGTTTTCTATAAACAACTCGAATATTCCACCTTCAGTAACTCGATTCATCACGTTGGAATCCACTTTCCAAGCATTAAAATCACCAACTACTGAAACCCAATTTGCATTCGGTGCCCAAACCCTAAAAACAACCCCCTTTTTACCATCTTGAGTCTTAAAATGCGCACCTAAAGTTTCATAGGCGTTAAAATTAGTGCCTTGATGAAATAAATAAAATGGTAAGTCGGTATATTTAGTTTTTGTATTTGACTTGTTTTTTTTCATAGTTATTAACAAAAATATTTTGGATCTTTCTTTGGCGCATTATCCATTTCTTGTTTAGTTTGCTCGTATCCTTTTTTACCAAACAATGCGTAAGTAGCGTTCTTGCCACCTTCTAC
This sequence comes from Clostridiales bacterium, assembly GCA_015055735.1. Taxonomy (GTDB): domain Bacteria; phylum Bacillota; class Clostridia; order Christensenellales; family Borkfalkiaceae; genus UBA1259. Next base: position 12,522 of record SVHP01000040.1, read on the forward strand.
GCCAGGTTGGTTAAATGTATTTATATTTAACATTGCTCCAGCAAAAGCCGTTTCCATTTCAAACATATAGAGAAGTTGTCCAATAGTAAACGCATTAACTTCGGGTAGAGTAATAGTATAATTTAGTCTATGAGCGGTAGTTAAAGCATATTCGGTTGCCTTTCTTTCTGTGTTTATAAGTTCGTTCATAGTATGACCAGAAAGGAATGAAACGTCAGGAATATCCTTACAACCTTCGCTTATCATTACGGTATTACGGTAATTTTCAACAGCGATTAGAGTGATAACTTTATCGAACGGACCTTCTCTATATAATTGAACTTGAGAGTGTTGATCCGTAACGCCTAACGCTTTTACAGGCGTTTGTCCAACGAATACTTCGTTTCCTTGATTATCTACTGCTTTACCTAGACTTTCGCCCCAAAGTTGACAATACCAATCGGCAATATATTTTAAGCTATCAGCATATGGCATCATAACCGAAATATTCTTTCCGTTTTGCATTGCTAAATATTCTAAAAAGGCAGTTAATAATGCAGGATTCTTCTTTATGTCTTTTTGTTTACAAATCTTGTCCATATATTTAGCGCCGTCTAACATAGCCTTAATATCAATTCCAACTACAGCTGCCGGCAATAAGCCAACAGGACATAGTTCTGAGAATCTACCGCCAACGCCGTCTGGAATATAGAAAGTTTTCAAGCCTTCTTGTTTAGCGATTTTGATAAGATTACCCTTACTTTCAGAAGTGGTTGCAATCATATGCTCTTTAGCCTTATCGCCATATTTTTCCTTAAGCAAGTTCATTATTATTAAATATTGTGCCATAGTTTCACTAGTTGCGCCACTCTTGGTAACTACGTTAAAAATAGTCTTATCTAAATCTATAACGTCAAGAAGCGCTTTCATACGTTCTGGATCAACGTTGTCCTCAACGTAAAGTTTAGGCGCTTTTCTCTTTGACTTTGGAAGTTCGTTATGTCTTAAATGACATAACGCTTGAAAAGCTGCTATAGGACCAAGCGCTGATCCCCCAATACCTAACACTACAAAATTATCAAATTTTTTCTTTATATCTTTTGCTGTTTTAAGTATATCTAATACGATTTCATTTTGATTATAAGGAAGTTCTGTCCAGCCCATCATTCCTAAACCACGATTAGCGCAAACTTCTTTATAAGCATTTGCTATCAAAGTTTTATTCTTTGAGAAATCTTTATCGGTAAACCCTTGTTCTATGCCAACGAAATCTGCCATCATATTATTATAGTCAACTTTCAACTGCATTTTTTTACGCCATTCATTATTAATTTTCAACATAGCACTCTCCTAAAATTAAGTTTTTTACATGAATTTATACTTTATATTATATTTTATAGTATATATGATAATACAAATGTAAAAAAATGTCAATAGGCATTTCACGAAAAATGAGTTTTTTTAATTTAAATAACATTTTTAAGCCTAAATTTACATAAAACAACAAAAAAACGACAATAATTTTCACTTTTATTCATCTAATAAATTTTTCAAAAACAAAAAGCGGATCTAAACTAGATCCGCCAATTATTATTTTATAAATTTTTATCCTTTAAGGTCTTTAATTTGAGCTGTTAATTTATCACGCATATCAATAAACTTATTGAGTTTTGCTCTTTCGTTTTCAACCAAATTCTTTGGCGCTTTATCCAAAAATCCTGGATTAGAAAGTTTTCCACTAGCCCTTGCGATTTCGCTATTTATAGAATTTAATTCTTTTTGAAGTCTTTCAATTTCCTTCTCGAAATCGACCAATTCACCAAGTGGAATAAATAATTCAAACCCATCGATTACTTGAGAAACAACCTTTTCTTCAAGTGAATTCTTGTCTTGAACAAACTTAATTTCAGACACACCTGCAAGTTTTTCAATATAAACACCACAGTTTTTAATGGTCTTAACGTTTTCAGTCTTTACGTAGAGTTTAACCTTTTTAGAAGGCGCTGCACCAACTTGAACTTTAACGTTTCTTATACACTTAATTATTTCTTTAACAGGTTCAATATCTTTAACGCTTGTTGAATAATTTAACCTAGCGTTATACCTAGGGAAATCAGCAAGCATAAGTGGACCTTGGGCATTAGGAATACTCTTATAAATCTTTTCGGTTATAAATGGCACGAAAGGATGCAATAATTTAACTATTTCTCCTAAAACGTAAGTTAAAACACTAATAGTATCATTACATTTTTTATCGTCTTCACCGTAAAGAACAGGTTTTGTGAATTCAATATACCAGTCACAAAAATCATTCCAAACGAAATCGTATAGATTTGCAAGAGCAACGCCCATTTCGTATTTTTCCATATTGAGAGTTACGTCTTTAACAGTCTTGTTCAATCTTGAAATAATCCACTTATCAGCAGAATTTAACTTACACTCTTTAACCGGAGTAATTGTTCTTCCTTCAGTGTTCATAAGCACAAATCTAGATGCGTTCCAAATCTTATTCATGAAGTTTCTAGCACCTTCGATCTTTTCGTCAGAAAAACGCATATCACTACCAGCAGCAACGCCGTTGATAAGAGAAAATCTCAATGTATCAGCGCCAAATTTTGCAATAATTTCAGTAGGATCAATACCGTTTCCTAACGATTTACTCATTTTACGACCTTGTGAATCACGAACAAGACCATGAATTAAAACGTCTTTAAATGGTATTCTATTCATATGTTCAAGACCTGAGAAGATCATTCTTGCAACCCAGAAGAAAATAATATCGTATCCAGTTACTAACACGTCCGTTGGATAGAAATATTCAAGGTCTTCAGTTTTATCTGGGTAACCCAAAGTAGAAAATGGCCATAATGCTGAAGAAAACCAAGTATCTAACACGTCTTCATCTTGCTTAATATGCGTACTTCCACACTTTGGACAAACTGTCACGTCATTTTTAGAAATGGTCATTTCCCCACAGTCTTGACAGTAATATGCAGGAATTCTATGTCCCCACCATAACTGACGAGAAATACACCAGTCCTTAACGTTTTCCATCCAGTTAAAATAAATTTTTGAAAATCTATCTGGTATAAACTTAACGCTCTTTTTTCTAACCACGTCGATAGCAGGCTTTGCAAGTGGTTCCATCTTAACGAACCATTGTTTACTAACGATAGGTTCT
>SVHP01000041.1 GCA_015055735.1 Clostridiales bacterium
TTATGATAAAAGTTAAAAAATATTTATTAATAGTTTTAAGCATAATATTGCTCTTTAGTTTTAGTGGATGTAGTGGTTGTTCAGATAATGCCGACCCAAATACACCGGCTCCTGAACAAACAAAACCAGCTATACTTTTAGAACAAACGAACATTCAATTAAACAGGGGCGAAACAAAGACCATAGCGTACACTTTAGTTGAACTTGAAGGTGTTCCACAATGGTATTCATTTAATGAAAACGTTGCAACGGTTGATGCAAGTAGTGGACAAATTACGGGCGTTGAACTTGGAGAAACCATCGTAGTAGCCAATATCGGCGAATATAGCGCAAGCTGTAAGGTTTTGGTAAGTGAAAAGGCTGTTGAAGTTAAAGAACTTAAAATTGAATTGTCATCTACTAAGCTTGTTATAAACGCAGATTCTGAGTTTAATTGTATGAATTTAAGCGCATCTGTTATTTTCGACAATCAAGTTATAGATGCTGAAGTATTATGGGAAAGCAGTGACTTAGAGTCGGTTGCTTTAGCTCCAAACGGCAATAACGTAACCGTAACGGCACTTAAAAATAATACTTTTGCTAACGTAACTGCAACCGTTACCTATCAAGGAGTAACGGTATCGGTAGTCTGCGAAGTAATATGTCAAGGTTTTCATGAGATAGTTTTTGAAAAAGAAGAGATAAAATTATTCCCTTCTCAAACCGAAACCGTAGAGTTTGAATTGTTCGTAGACGGTGTTAAAAACGATCAAGAAAAGGTAAACGTAAATTATTCAATTAAAGACCAAAGCGTTGCAAGTGTTTCTTCAAACGGAACGATTACGGCAATTAAAGAGGGAAGAACTCAACTTGTTTTAACCTATAAAGGCAGACAATTTGCTATGGACGTCATCGTCGGCGAAGAAGTTTACGTTAGCACTGCTAGTCAATTTATGGCTATTGACGGTCAAGAAGGCTTTGTTAGATACGTTTTACAAAACGACATTGATTTAAGTGGATATTTTAAAGAAAACGTTTGTATTAATAAAACTTCACTTATCGATAGTTTTGGTGGCGTTATCGACGGTCGTGGCTATACCGTATCAGGTTGGCATAGACTTAAGGAATCCAACGACGTTGGGTTTAGCGGTATTTTCAATCTTTTGACAGGCGATGCAAAGATTTCTAATCTAGGTATAAAAATAACAGTTGATACCGATGTTAAGGCAGTTGCAATAGCAAACAACAACTCGGCAATAATTGAAAACTGTTCGTTCGATTTAACCTTTAACTCAAACAAAAATATAGATAAAGTATTATTTAGCGTTAACAACGGCTCGGTAGATAATACTATCATTAAGATAAATCATGCTACAAACGCCGATGGTAAAATGGGCGTTGCTGATAGTGGAATTGCTACGTATAAAGGAGTTTCTTTAATAGCTCCTAAGCTTACTTACGGTGCGCCTAACGGAGTTATGATAAACGACAACTTTAGCGATTGTTATTATTATGAAAGCCAAGCTGATTTTATCAATAAAAACGGCGCTGAAGTAAACGGCAACGGAGTAGGTCAAGATAAAACTTTTGCTGGTTCTAATTACGACCAAACAGTATTCGTAGTGACGGGAGATGCCATTTATCTTAAAAATCAAAACAACAGTACTCCATACGTATACTCTGAGGTTGCTACTTTTGAATATGAGGACGTAAACGTTGGCGAACAAACCCAAATAAAATTGCCTGAAATAAAAGATGGGCAAACTCAAAGTTTTGTAGTGCTTGATTATTCTTTCAGTGACGTGACTGACGAGATTTGTTCAAATGGAAAACTTACTGCAAAATATACGGGTGAGTATTACGTTGTAGTTTTCGTTTTGGAAAACGGCGTATATTCTTATTCAATGTCAACCTTAAACGTGAAAAAAGTTGTGTCGGAAATTAACAATACAAGCGTCGTGCTTGGTAATGGTGTAAATAATCACACCATAACGGTAAACGGCAAAACTTCTAGCGAATTCAACTATTATTCGGCTGACCAAAAGGTTGCAACGGTATCTAGTTCGGGCGTTATAACTGCAGTTGCAGAAGGCTCTACGACCATTAGCGTTATAGAAAAGAACGGTCAAAGTTCTTATTCGGTTTTAGTAACTGTTATAAATAGCTACACCGAAGTTTCTAATTACGATAGCCTTGTTTTAGCGCTAAACAACGCTATAAAGGGCGATTATATAGTTTTAACAAACGATATTACTATCGAAGAATTACCACTACAATTTAGATATGATGAAAACGGTAATGTAGTTACACATAATGGAACGCCTGTGCCACACGCTATGATAGTTGATAGTTTCAAGGGTATTTTAGACGGTCAAGGTCATCGTATACACCTTAAGTTCAACTCTAGCGAAACTGAATATTTAATGTGTGGTTTGTTTAATAGTATTGAAGTGGGCGCAGAAATAAGAAATCTTTACTATACGTTTACTGCGCATTACGTTCCTTCAGGCAAATTCGCTGCATATACGAGTACCTTTACACGTAGTTGTTCTGGTGTAATTAGAAATTGTTATTTGGAAAGTTATTTGTATCCTACCGTATCTAGTGGTGGTATGGAAGGTATAATCGGATATTTATCAAATAAATCAATATCACAACCAACCGCTTACGTGTACGATACTATATTTAAACTTCAAACTGAAGTTGACGGTGTAGTTCAAGACGGTGGACACGCAATAAGAGCGGCAACGGCTAACCCTTACGGTTATAACAACGCTTTTATAAGAAACAGTTCTAACAACGAGTTTTACGGTACGTGTTCATTTACGTCAGCGCTCGAAGGCTCGGGCAATATAAAATATAACACGCTTTACGATTTTGTAAACGGTAAAAACGGATACTTTAAGTCGGTATTAAGCGTTATAACTAAACAAAGTGACGGAAATATAGTGTACTCAAATTGGGGTGGAGAATGGGATATCTCTAGAACACAAATTAGTTTATGTGGTAGGAAGATTGCCGACGTTTACTTTGAAGAGTATAACACTGACAGCAGTATTAAGATCGAAGATAATAAAGGCGTTCTCAGTTGGGCAAAAGAAATCGGTACGGTTGATATCTATATCAACGGAAAATTACAGCTTACCCAAAGTAGCAACACCTTCGACGTGTACGAGTACGTAAAAACTAATTACCAACCATTTGTTGGTGAATATAAAGTCATAATAAATAGTGGCGCTAAAGCTGGCGCAGTTCTCTATAAGGTTATACAATTAAACAACGATAATTTCATACAAGTTTTAGGAGCAAGTAATACCAAAGAAGCGGCAATGTACAAATATTATGTCTTTGGCGAAGATATTACCATAAACAGTTGGAAAGGCACTGATAGGGGCGACTTTGTCGGTGGAGCGACTCAAACTCTTGGATATCACGTGTTCGACGTTCTATACGGAAACGTAGATGCTTTAGGACATAGCTTAAACGTAACGGTTAACACTCGTGGTACAACCGACCGATTCGGTGGCTTTATTGGAAACAACCGATGCTCATGGAAAAACTTGGTTTACAACTTAAAGGCAACTTATTCTGCTCAAGTATTCGGCTTATTTGCTACTAACTCATGGAGTGGTGCTTATGAAAATTGTTATTTCAATATAAGCGCAACGCAAATTGATAGTACGGGAAATATTATTCCTGACTTAAAATCAAGCGTAATAAATACGCCACGTGGATCTTCGTTTACCGATTGTATCGTAGCGATAAACCAAACTGAAGACTCAACAATCATGTTCTTGGGTGATGAAATAAGTTATCCTATTTTTGATAACGTTATATTTATAAGAAACACCGAATCAAGCTTGTTTACTCTTTCTCAATACGATAATTGGAAAGGTAGAAAGTATATTAACTGTTACCACTATAGAACGCTTGAAGATTTCGTTCAAGGTGGAAAGGGTGTTTTAATAGACGTTCTTAACGACGCTGATTACGTGACCATGCCTATAGACGGCACAATATCTTATGCTAACTTTAGCGACGTTTGGACGATTACCGAAAAGGAGGTGAAATTGCTTGGCAATCAGATAGTAAAAATATTTGATACTGGTGACAACGTTGTGAATGACGAAGACATTAAGTAAGGTAACCAAATAAACTGAATTTTATTAAAAAAACAAAAAGGAAATAAAAATTATGAAAAAACATTTTTATCAACAACCTGTTATCGAGATCATGAAGTTATTAACTTCAGATGCGATAATGACAAGTGAGTTCGGAGACAATCAAGTTTTCGACGACGACATAATTTGAGTTACTGAAGGAGAGGATTATGAGTACTAAAAAAACAAAATATTTAGGTTTAATTTTATGCTGTATGCTTCTTTGCACCTGTGTTATAGGATTGATTAAGGTTGCTCCTAAAACTTATGCTGACGATGACGTGACCGCAATAACTTTAAGTGAATTAACAACCTTTACAACTACCGACGGTGCAAGTATTCGTACGGACACTCCAACTGGTATACGTTTTGCTACTAGCATTTCGCAAGACGAATATAACGGTTTGGTTAAACAATACGGTTCAGAAAATCTCGAATTCGGTATGGCTATTGCTCGTGTAGGCTCTTTAGAAGAATTAAAGGCTGCCGATGCAACAAAAACTCTAAAACCTATGAGTTATTGGTTGGCTGGAGCATATCCTGGTTCGGGCGCAGCAACTTATCAATATTCTTTTGCAATCGTTGCTCTTAACGAAAGCAACTATAACCGTCAATATACGACTATAGGCTACGTTAAAGTAGGGGACGAAATTGCATATGCGAAAGATGCGAACGGACAAGAATTTGCTTGTACGAGAACGCCTTTAGAAGTTGCAACTACTATTTTAGCAACTATGCCTGGTGATGACAATAGTTACGCTAGCGAAATAGTCGATACCGTAATGGCAACTGGCGCTACTCTTGAATTACAAGATGCTAGTAGGCCTTGGGGCAAAGAAACAGAACTTGATGTAACCGTAAATGGCAACGCAGTAACTCCTGTTTACACGGTGGCAGATTCTACCGTTGCTAAGGTAGAAGGTAACAAGTTAGTCGGTCTAAAGAAAGGTAGCACGGAAGTTACTGCAATTCTTAATGGTACAAACGTAGATTACACTGCTACGGCAACCGTAACGTTTACCGAAAAGGTAATAGAACCTGCTCTTAATGCAAACGGTATGCTCGAACTTTGCACCGAAGGCGAACAAACTGCTATCAAACTTTACGCAGCTGATGATACTGAATTTGCTAACGCATTAAAAGAAGACGTAACTAGCGCTGAAACTTACGATATTCGTGAACTAATTCTTTCTTATATGGAAGAAAACGACATAACTACTGGTATTTCTTATACAGTTAGAGTTGCTAGTGCAAATTACGTTGGAACTTACACCACCGAAAAGTTTATGCCTATTAGTTCAAGTGCAGAATTCTATGCGATTGAACCTAGCTATTGGGCAGGTTTTGCAGGTTATGCAAAAACTGGAAATTACTATTATTTAACTAGTGATATTGATATTTCTGCTTATGCTTCAAAGAACACTGCACACGGCATCTCTATGTGGGCATGTTTGGAATTCAACCTTGATGGTAGAGGATATACAATTTCAAATACTTATGCACATACAAGTGGTACTTATGGCGGTATTGCAGTATATTGGGGCGAAGGAAACACTGACTTCTGGTCATGGAAAAATGTTCACTATCAAGCAAATGTAACCGTTGCTGAAGGTGCGGACGCAAGATCAATTTTAGCAGGTAATATCGGTGCTTTCAATTTCTATAACTGCTATTTTGAAGCAAACGTTACAAATAACGGCAACAACGATGCTGGTTTATTTGGTGCAAATAGAAGTGGTAAATTCGTAAATTGTGTATTTGAACTCAATAATTCATCTAAAGATACAAAAGATCTTGTTCTTTTAAGACAATGGGATTTCAATGCAAGTGTTCCACTATATGATTGCGTAGTAATCAATAATGACGACGCAACCGAAGTTATTACTTATCATTCAAGCCACGTTGATGCAGTCGCTCATACCGTTTATAGATATACTTCACTCGTTGACTTTATAGAAGGTAATAACGGTGTTTTAAGAAACGACGACCTTCCTGAACAAAACGGTGCAGTTGAAAATGGAACTAAAGCATATGAAAACTGGGCTGATGCTTGGGAAATTACGGAAACTGACGTTAAACTTTTAGGTCAAACGGTTAGAACTACTCTTAAGAGTGAAATAACTCCAACTTTGACCGACGGTATGCTCGCTCTAAATACTAAAGGCGAACAAACTGCTATCAAACTTTACGCTAGCAATGATACTGAATTTGCTAACGCATTAAAAGAAGACGTAACTAGCGCTGAAACTTACGATATTCGTGAACTAATTCTTTCTTATATGGAAGAAAACGTTAGCGCTACTGGCAACTATTCTTTCGTTGCAACCGTAGAAAGCAATAATTACGTAGGTGTTTATACATCAGAAACTTTCGTTCCTATTACTTCTGCAAGCGAATTTGTTACTTTATTCAATAATAACCAAGCAACTTCTAAGTTAAATGCAGTAAATTACTATTACTTAACTAACGATATTGATGTTTCTGCATATGCAGCAAGGAATACTGGTGCATTTGCTCAAACCTGTTTAGGCGTATTTACTCATATAAACCTTGACGGTAGAGGAAATACCATTACTAATACTTACGAACATACTTTAGAAACGTCTAACTACGTAGGTTTAGCAGGTTACATGGGTAACGGATTAACAGGTATGGTTTGGAGAAACGTTCATTACAAAATGAATATCGTTATAAGTTCAAATAGGGCTGTATACGGCTTGTTGGCGCTCGACGTAGAAGGCTACACTTTCTATAATTGTTATATAGAAGCAAACGTTATGAATAATTCTTCTGCTTCTGTCGGCGTTATGAACTTAAAATCAGCTAAGATGTACGATTGTATTATTGAACTCAATAAAGCAAGCGTAAGCGAGAACGACGTAGTGATATTAGGTGGTGGTAACGTAAACGGTCAAATTTCTGGACTATATAATTGCGCTATAATCAATAGTTCTAGTCCTAACGCAATTACTACTATTGACGCTGGTCAATACGTTTCTATAAGCAATTGTACAACTTATGGCTCTTTCGCTGATTACGTAGACGATACTACTCGTTACGAAGATTGGACTTACGATTGGACAGATAGTAAAGTTAGCGTTGAAAAGCAAACGGTTACACCTACTTGCACAAGTGGAGTATTAGCTTTAAATAATAACATGGAATTTACAACAGTTAAACTTTACGCAGTTGAAGATACTACTTATACAACCGTTTTAGCAACTGCAACGGCAATCAAGAGTATTGACGTTCGTGATTTTGTAATTTCTTATATGGAAAAACAAACTCTTACTAATGCTGAATATCAATATAAAGTAGTCATTGAAAGTGAAGGTTATAAAGGTGAATATACCACTGAAAAATTTATTCCTATAACAAGCGCAAGCGAGTTTGATGCATTAATTGCAGACAATGCAGATTTTAATGGAACTGCAGCTGGCTTTGTTGGTAAGTTCTATTATCTAACGACTGATATAGACGTTTCAACTTATAACACTTGGTCAGGTTGGAATCAAAATGGCTTAGGCTTAAACATTCAATTCAGTCTTGATGGTAGAGGTCATACAATTTCTAACGTTTACACCTTAGGCATGGCTAACAACTATAAATACTATGGTTTAGCAGCATATTGGGGTAACGGAAAGGTTGACGGCGTGGCTGTTAAAAACGTTTGGAAAAACGTTCATTATAGCGTAGATCTTACCGTAAATGAAAATTCAGCAGTACGTTCAATCATAGGTGGTGCTATTTCTAATTACGATTTCTATAATTGTTATTTTGAAGTAAATTATACAGATAATAACGTTTATGACAGCACTGTTACAGATGCTAACACAGGTCTATTTAGTATAGATGGTAGTTCAAAGATGTATAATTGTATAATAGAACTCAACAATCACGGAACTAAGAAGGCTAGTGTTGTTGGTTATGGTGATACAACTGGTGGTAGTTACGTTAACGTTGTAGTTATAAACAGCGACGTAAGTTCATCTTCAGTAGTGACTGCCGTACCTAGCAAGAGCGCTGTTGCAAATCCTGTATACGGTTATACTTCTATTGCTAACTTTATTGCTGGCAACGAAGGTTATAATGCAACGGGTTCAAACGGTGCAACAATCACTGCTATTGAAAACGGCACTAAGTGCTATTCAGCTTGGAATAGTGTTTGGAGCATAACTGACGGTGGAATTTCACTCTGCGGTCAACAAATTGTTACCATTGCGTAACAAAATAAATACAGTTTAAATAAAGTCATTCACTAAACTGATATACAAAACGTACTTAAACCGAGGGGAATCCCTCGGTTTGGGTATTGTTTTGAAAAAAATTAAGCTAATTATTGTTAAATAATGAGCAAAAAACACAATTTTTATAAATTTTAACTAATTAAAAGAAAGACAAATTCAAATTTTGGGTGTTATTAATATGAATGCTAAATGGATAGGTTTCAATTCTGATACGGTACATACAAACGTTGACGTTGGAGACGTGTTTGGGTGTTACGCACAATATTATAGAAAGGCTTTTACGTTAAAGGAAAAGCCTGTTAAAGCAACGGTTAAATTATCGGCATTAGGTATATTCGTTGCGCATATAAACGGAAAAAAAGTGTCTAATGATTATTTCGCTCCTGGTTGGACGAATTATTCTAAGACTTTACTATATAGAGAATACGATATTACTTCACTTTTGGATACCAACAACGCAATTTCATTATGCGTAGGGGACGGCTGGTACGCAGGCTTTTTAAGTATAAGGGGTAGATTTAGATACGGCAAATATCCACTTGCAATGTTCGCTGAAATGAACGTTACTTTTGCTGACGGTAGTACTCAGCAAATAGTCTCCGACGATAGTTGGAAAGCAGGACTTGGCGCTATTAGAGAAAACGACTTTTTAGGTGGGGAAATATACGACTCAAGATTTTTACATTCGGAAATTTCTTTACCTGACTTTGACGATTTTAGTTGGGATAAAGTTTTTTATACTGAAGACCATTCTGATAAACTAATAAAAATAGATTACGAGCCGGTTATTGAACACGAAATTTTAGATTCTAGTTTAGTTTCTAAAAACGGCAACGTATATATTTACGATATGGGACAAAATTTTGCAGGTGTCGTTCGCCTTACGGCAAAAGGCGTTTCGGGAAGTAAGATTCTTATTCGCCACGCTGAAATTCTTGATGACGACGGCAATATTTATACTGAAAACTTACGACTTGCAAAGGCTACTGATACGTTAATACTAAACGGCGACGTTTTTGAGTATACGCCTACTATGACTTCGCACGGATTTAGATTCGTGGAAATTACCTTGCCTGAAGGCGCAGAAATTATCTCGTTAAAGGGCGTGGTGTTGTATTCTGACGTGCAATTTAAGGGGGACGTGATTACTTCTCACCCTATTACTAACAAGCTTATAAGTAACATTAAATGGGGTATGAAGAGTAATTTTATCGATCTTCCTACCGACTGTCCACAACGTAACGAACGTTTGGGTTGGACGGGAGATACGCAAGTTTTTGCATCGACTGCAAACTATTTTGCCAACTGTAATAAATTTTATAAAAAACATATTCACTGTATTAACGACGACATAGAAAATGGTATTATACCTGACATCGTTCCATTTTTCGGGGTTGGAGCAAAGGACTCTACGGGTTGGCGTGACGTCGCTGTAATTTTACCGTATTACCTTTGGACTTTCTATGGAGAAAAAGAATACGTGCTAAGTTGTTTACCGCTTATCGACGCAATGTTAGAAAGACAAAAAGAAACGGCAGTGGATTTTACTTGGGATAAAGCAAATTACAACGACTGGTTAAACGTAGACGAAGACGTAAACCCTTCGGTGCTTACAGGACTTTCTAACGCACACTGCATTAAACTTACAGCAGAGCTAAAGGCGCAACTTGGCGTTGATAATTCAAAAGAATTAGAGTTTTTTGACAACGTTAAAAAGGCGTTTACCCAAAAGTTTATCGATAAAGATGAACGAATTTTAGGAGATACGCAAACGGCGTACGCACTTGCTTATAGAGTTGGCTTTATATCTAAAGAATCGGCTAAAAAATATCTTGTAGAAGCCTTTAATAAGCGTAACAACCATATCCACTCTGGCTTTATAGGTATTAGATTTATTCTTCCTGTACTATGCGAACTTGGTCTAACTGATTTAGCTTATGATTTGATTAGTAAAACTACATACCCATCTTGGGGTTATTCTATCGTAAACGGTGCAACTACTATTTGGGAACGTTGGGATAGTTATACTAAAGAAAAGGGCTTGCAAATAGCAGGCATGAACTCTTTCAACCACTATGCTTTCGGCTCTTGTGGGGAATGGATGTTTGAATATATGCTAGGTATAAAACCTACTGCGCCAGGGTTTAAGAAAATACAAATTAAACCATACGTTGATAAAAGTGGAAAACTCACTTCGGCTAAAGGTCATTATGAAAGCATAAACGGTAAAATAAGCGTTTGTTGGGAAAAACAAGAAAACGGATTTATTTGCACCATAGAAAAACCTAAGGGTATTGATGCTGAATTCGTTTTTGAGAACGTAACTAAAATTGTTCAAGACAACGCTGTTCGCAACGATTTTGACCGTTTTGCTACTACTACGACCGTATATTTTAACGCTTAAACAAACTGAGGAGTAAATTATGAACAACATTGATAGAATATTAAATAACGATTTAACTAAGTGTCATTATCCATTTTTTTGGCTTTATGGTCAAGAAACGGTTGAGAACGTAATTGCATCGGTAAATCGAGCTGCCGATATGGGCTGTGACGGTTTAACCGTTGAACCACGTGGATTTCAAGACTTTGAAAAACGTTGGTGGGAATTGTTTGACGCCATTGTTGATACTTGCGTAAAAAGGGGACTTAAAATAATCGTTTTAGACGAGGATCATCACGGTCCTACCGGTCACGCTTTCGGCGCTCTCTTAAAGCCTGAAAATGCTCATTTAAGACGTAAAAGCGTTTATGAAGCGCACGTAGACGTTATAGGCCCTGCTAATATTGATTTGGTTGTTGGTAAAACGCATATGTGGACGCCAACCAAGGCTCAAGACGACCTTATCGGCTGTTATTTATATAAACGTTCTGATGATAAAAACGGCATCGATATTTCAAGTGGTATCGATTTAACCCAAAATATCAAAAAAGGTATTTTATCTTGCGATATACCAGAAGGTAATTATAGAATAGTTTACGTTTACGCAGGTAGTAAGTATTCGGAAATCAATAAAGACGATTTTATTGATATGTGCGATGGCGAATCGGTAGACTTACTTATTAAAACGGTATATGAACTTTATGAAAAAAGATATGGAAAATATTTTGGATCTACCATAGTAGGCTTTTTCTCTGACGAACCGTTCCTTGGCAACGCTTACGTTTATTGTAGTACAGGCCGTGGTATTCACGAAGATACGAGAATAGGGCATTCGGGTCAAACCGTTCCTATTAACCAAAACATAATAGAGAGAGTAAAGGCAGTTTATGGTGACGATTTCGTTAAATATATACCGTCTATTTGGTATTGGGATGAAAAAATTTCTCCAAACTTTAGAAACGTGTATATGAACGCGATTGCCGACTTGTACAGCCAATGCTTTACGCAAAAGTTAGGCTCTTGGTGTAAAGAACGTGGTCTTATTTATATGGGACACGTGCTTGAAGATAACAATCTTCACTCACGTCTTGGCGACGGACCTGCACACTATTTCCGTTCACAATTTGGACAAACTCATGCTGGCATGGATATCGTTTTGCATCAAATTATGCCAGGCTTTGCCGACGTAAACCTAGCAGGTTACGGCGCATATCTTTACGAAAATGAATTCTACCATTATATTTTAGGTAAACTTGCTTCTTCAGCAGCGCATACTTATCCCGAATATAATGGAAAATCTATGTGCGAAGTGACCATTGGATACGGTTGGGCTGAAGGAAGTCAACTTGCAAAATGGCTCTTTGACTATCTACTCGTTAGGGGAACTAACTACTTTGTTCCAGGTGCGATTGCATCGACTTTCGTGGACATTATCCACGCTCCACACTTTGGAGAAAAGGACGGTCGTGAACCACAACAAGAAGGTTTTGCAAAGATATTAGATTACTCTAAAAAGGTAGTTACTGCTTTTGACGGCACAACTCACGTTTGCAATGCGTTATTACTATATAACGCTCAAGCAGAATGGATGAATCAAGACCAATATATGCTTATGCAATCGCCTGCAAAACGCCTTTACGATGCGCATATAGATTTTGATATTTTGTGCGAAGATCTTTTAGATAATATCAAGGTTGTTGACGGTAAATGTAATCTTATAGAAAGCTATGATTTAATAGTTGTTCCATATGCAAAATATTTACCAAAATTCCTTATTGAAAAATTAAACGCACTTAAAGAGCAAGGGGCTGACGTAGTATTCATCAACGCTCAACCAGAAAACAGCGATAAAGATTTTAACGTGGTTGAAGAAAACGACTTAGTTCAATATTGTATTGATAAAAATTACCTTGATATTACTGTGGACGGATTTAAGTTCTTGCGTCATTATCACGCTGAAAAAGACGGCGTGCATACGTATATGTTCTTTAACGAACACGCTACAGATGTTTTTGACGGTGAAATTTGCACTAAACAAGACGGAAATTATAACGTTTACGACTTCATAACGGGTAAGCATTATCACGGCTGTGGCGATAAAATAAAACTTCGTTTAGAGCCATATCAATCTTGTATTGTCGTATACGAACAAGATAGGGGATATTTAAGTTACCTTGATTACGATAAACTTTCTAAACAAATTTTAACGCCTAACTTTAACGTTCAAGCATACGATTACATGAATATGGACGTTGTAAGTGCAGAACAAGATATGAAGGAGCTTATTCCTTATAGTAAGATAAATCCTGAGTTTTCAGGTAAACTCGTTTATACTGCTAAAGTACAACTTAAAAAGAAAGATACGGCGTTTATTAAACTTGAGGGCGTTGGCGAAAACGCAAAATTATATCTCAATGGTAAATTATGTGGCCACGCTATTTGTAAGCCTTTTGCTTTTGACGTTTCTAATGCAGTTTTGGATGGTGAAAATGACTTAAAAATAGAAGTTTATACGACTATTGCAAACGCAGTTAAAGACCCTGTTAGTATGTACGTGCCTTTAAGCCCTACGGGTGTTTATGGTGAAATTAAATATCTTTACAAATAAATTTTAGGAGAAAAATTATGTATAAAATTGGACTTTATGAAAGAGAAATTACTCCACTATTTGGAAATAGCATTAGGGGATATTTTAACCTAAGATTAGTTGACGGCGTAAAAGAAAAAACTTATGCAAAAGCAGCCGTTATCGACGACGGAAAGCAAGTAGTTGCAATGCTCGCAATAGATGCTTGTGGTATTACCGATAAATTGTGTGAAGCAGTTTACAAAAAAGTATCTAAATATATAAAAATCGAAAAAAGCAATTTAATGATTTCAGCAACTCACTCTCATACTGCAGGCCCTATTGATTCAGACAATGAAGAAGCAGACCAAGAGTTAGACGGATTATATATTGAATGGCTTTATAACGCTTGTGCGGATACTATTATTTGCGCATATCAAAGAAGAGAAAACGCAAGATTAAAGTTAACTATTGCCAAAATAGAAGGGATAACTTTTTGTAGGAACTATTTGCTTAAAAACGGTGTTTCTCGTACTAATCCAGGAATAGGTAATCCTGATATAGTTAGACCGATAGGCGAAGTAGATCCGTTCGCTCCGATTTTGGTTGTGGAAAATGAACAAGGCAAGGATATCGGTATTATTTATAGTTTTGCAAATCATCAAGATAGTGTTGACGGAACTGAAGTTAGTGGCGACTGGTCGTCAATAGTTGCTTTAAGAATGAAGGAAAAATACGGTTCGGATTTTATAAGCGTAATGTTTTACGGCACAGCAGGAAATATAAACCAAGTTGACGTTAATAATACAGATAAAGATTACGACCCACCACATAGCCATTATTATCTTGGAAATACGGTTGCTGACGCTATTTTGAAAGTCATAGATAAAACTAAATATCTTGACGGAGATATTAAGGTTGCATACCAAACCAAAATTTACAACATGAGAGTTCCAACCATCGACGAAATTAACGAGCGACAAGAACTATTAAATAGAGTAGAAATACCTAAAAAGGTTAAGCTTGACGCTAGTTCGCCAAAAGAACTTTTCGATGCTTGTATGGCTAGAAGTGCGTTAAGATTTACCTTTAGCGCAAAAAAATATTATCAAATAAAGATGCAAATTATCCAAATAGGCAGTGTAAAGATTTTTGCGCTACCAGGGGAAGTATTCTCTCAATACGGTGCAAAGATTAAGAGTGCGTTTAGCGATTATACTTGTTTCTTTGCTTGTCTATCGAACAATAGATCTGGATATATGCCTGCAAAAGAGTGTTATTTACCTGAACTTTACGAGTCACTTTACGGCAGCGCAGCCTTCTATCCAGAGGACGTTGAAAATATTTTTGATAGTTTTATCGAGTTAGGAAAAACGCAAAAATAATGTGGTAATTTCAAGATTAAATCTTGACTATTTTAGTAAAAGTGTATATAATAATGTATTAGTGGTTAGAGGTGCTTCATGAAAGCGATTATAAATGCAAATATAATAATGCCAGATCACGTTATTCCAAACGGCGTTATTTTATTTGAAAATGGCGTGATTAAAGATTTTGGAAAAGCAAAAAACATAGAAATTTCAAACGGCGTGGAAATAATTGACGCTGAAAACAACTTTGTTGGACCAGGTCTTATTGACATACATACCCACGCTGCGGGTAGCGTTTATTTTTCTGATGACCCAGCAACGTGCAGTAAGATTCTTTTAAGGCACGGCGTAACTAGCGTAATGCCTGCACCGTATTATTGCCTTAATAAAAAAGAGTTTGTCGATATGATCGATAAGATTGTTAAAACTCACGAAGACGGTAATTTTCCTAACTTCTTAGGTTTCTATATGGAAGGTCCGTATCTAAACCCTTCGTTTGGCTCTAATCAAGCAAAGATAACTTGGAAAGGGGTTGTCAAAGACGACTATCAAGAACTTATCGATAAGTCTAAAAAATACACTAAAGTTTGGTGTATTGCTCCTGAAAGAGAAGGAATTGAACAATTTGTTAGGGACGTAAAGAAAACTATTCCAAATTGCGTGTTTGCAGTGGCGCACAGTGCGGCAACGCCAGAACAAGTGGAAAAGTTTATTCCATACGGCTTAAAGATAGCAACCCACCACACTAACGCAACGGGAACTATTGAACATTATTCAGAGTGCCGTGGCGTATGTGTAGACGAAGCAGTTAACTATAATAAAGAAATTTACGCAGAACTTATTTGTGATAGAATAGGCGCTCACGTAGTTCCATATATGCAAAGGCTTGTAAGAAGAATAAAGGGCGATGATAGAATAATACTTATATCCGATCAATTCGTTGACGACGGTCCTA
>SVHP01000042.1 GCA_015055735.1 Clostridiales bacterium
TTATATCTTCAATAGCAGTATTTGACGCAACGAACGACGCTAGTACCAAATCTCTATGAGTAATTCCATAAATGTTTGAATTTAGAATAATGTAACCGGTATGCTTTTCAAAGTTATAAAAACCTACTTTTTTACCAGTACCATATAAATATGCGGCAACCTTCAATATCTTTAAGTGTTGACGTGGGAATTTATGTAATACTCTTAATTGCTTAAATAATTGAACTGACAAATTAACAACTTGTTCGGTATGTTTTTGATCGCAACCAAACCAATCTACAAGATTGCTTAAACTATAAGTTAACACGTCTGAAATAGGTCTATCCAAAGTAGTTGGAACGGCATAATTATACATAATACCCGTACGTAAGCCACTTCCACTAACTATGGTGTTTTTAATACCCATATATTTTTTAAATGCAGAAATAGATGCTAATGCTGCAGGGAAAATATCTGCCCTACCACTAGATAAGCCTTTGATCTTTTTCTTTCTGTCAAGGTCTAGACCTTTCACCAAATCGTACACGTGGTCAAAGTCGGTTTCGTTTACTACGTAATTATGAATAGTTTTTAGTGGGTATTTTTTCATAATCTTGGTCATTCTGCAAAGATTTCTAAACGATCCACCAACGCCGACCATTTGAACTTCTGGATCAACGTCCTTAAGCCATTCTATTCTCTTTAGTTGTTCGGTAAAAAACTCTTCTATCTTTTCTGATTGCTGACTTGCCGTAAGCCCGTCGTCAGCAAATAATTCCGTCAAAGTTATAGCGCCGAAAGGCAAGGTTTCGTAATTTAGCAAATTACGTCTATTATAATACACAATCTTAGTGCTGCCACCACCTATTTCAAGGATTATTCCTTTAGGAATATCCATAGTGTTAACAACCCCACGATAAACGTAAATGGCTTCTTCTTCTGCGCTTAAAACACGTAATTTGATTCCACAAGTTGCAGAAACTTCGTCGAGAAAACTACGTTGGTTTTTAGCACGACGCACAGCGGCTGTTGCCACTGCGATAATTCTTTCAATACCGTTTACGTCGCATAATTTTCTAAACATTTTCAACGTTTTAATCGTTTCTTGAACACGCGCAGGTTTTAAGAAACCATCTCTTTCCATACCTTCCCCTAATCTTGGGGCTTCTTTAAGTTGATCTACTATTTGAAAGTGTCCGTTTTCTTTTACGTCCACTAAAAGTAATCTTGCTGTGTTTGAGCCTAAATCAATAATTGCAATTCTTTCCAATTCTAATCACCGTACCATTATGTTATTTGCGGTATTATTATACCACAAGATATTGTGTTTGTACATACTTTTTTAAATTTTTGTGCAATTTTTTTGTAAAAAAATTTAATTAAATAATTGGAACATTGTTTAAGCTCTAAAATTGCTTATTTATTCAAAATAAACGACAATATTTCAGTATTTTTATTTTATGCAACTTGCATAATTATTTTTTCTCTTCCACCTTAATTTGTTGAATAAATTGAAAAATCGACAGCAAAATTAAAAATCCCCCAAAACATCGTTTTAATAGGTCGCCACTCATAATTTTTGCCACGTGGCAACCCACGATACAAGTTATAACTCCGACTAATATTATCAACAAAACCTTATTAAATTTTATTAGCTTATTTTTAGCGTGAATTATTATTGCAACTATTGCCATAGGTATAAAAGCTATCAAGTTTATTGCTTGTGCCGTATGTTGACTTACGCTACAAAAAATGCCTAATAATGGAATTAAAAGTGTTCCACCACCCATACCCATTCCACCTATTAAGCCACCCACTATTCCTACAACTATAAACCAAAAGTATTCCATAATCCACCTAAAACAACATCATTTTTACGCCGGCAACAGCCATTAAAACCGAGAATATCACACCTACCCATTTTGAAGAAATTTTGGAAAGCAAAATCGCTCCCAAAATCCCACCTAGTATTACGCCTATTGACGTAGGCACTCCCACGTTAACATTAAAATTTCCAAACGACAAATATAAAAGACCACTCACTAACGATAATGGTAAAATTATTAAAATTGCTGTGGCATGTGCTTGCTTTGTTTTAAATTTTAACAAATTTATAAGCATAGGAACAACAATCATTCCTCCACCAGCACCAAACAAACCGTTTATAAACCCAGATATCGCACCTATCAAAACAGAAAATAACTTTTGATTTTTAATTTTGTCTATTTGTTTTTCCCTTTTATTCGCTTCCATTTACCTTTATTATATACATATTAAATTTTTTTACTAATTTTTTTAAAAAAATACTGATAAACCTAATGTTAAGTGTTGATTTTTTTATTAAAATATTATATAATGTTTGCAATGTGTATTTTTCGGCTATAATCTCACGTAGACGATGCACAAAAAAATAAATTACTTATTAAAGGTGAACTATGACGAGTAACAACAAACAATCAACAAGAATGAAACATATTCTCGCTTTAATTTTAGCGTTTATGATGTGTCTATCTCTTATTTTTGCAGTAGCTTGTAGCGAAGAAACTACTACCGAAACAAAAATTCCAGAATATTCATATTCAGATACTGACGAGAGCGAAATTTCCAACCCTAATTTCGTTTACGGAACTTCTGGCTTAAGCTATACGAGTTTCCCTAAAACTACCGTTACCGGTTGGTCAATTTCTAAAGACTCAAGCGCAAAATCAGGCGTTATTGACGTTTCGGAAGACGGTTGGAAACAATTGATGACCAATCTATATGCTGATAGTGGTATCTTAAATTATATCAAAAATCGCTATGATTTTGATAATACCGACGTAACCGATGCAATTAAAAAGTTATCAGGCGAAAGCGACACGGTTTCTTCAGCCGATATCAAAAATTACATCATTAACCACTATTTCTACGTTGAAGATAGCGAAAAGCCGAGCGATTGGGACGATAGTAAGCACGGTTTTGCTTTCACCAACCCTGAAACTTATGAGGGTAGCAAGGATTCTACCGTTTATATGCTAAACAACTATAAAACTAACGAAGAATACGGTTCTATCCAAAGATTAACTTCTTCTACTGAAATTGCGTTAGAAAAAGGTCAAATAGCACAAATTTCAGTTTGGGTTAAGACAGCTAATATCAATGCTGACAAAACAGCAAATAGCGCTTATAATAAAGCAATCGGCGCTAACATTAGAGTTCAAAACTCTTTCGCAGGCGAAACTCAAGAAGATTTCGGTATTTATAACATTATCAGCGACGAATGGAAGCAATATACTTTCTACGTTAAAGCCGACCAAGTATACGATACAAAGTTCACCGTCGTTTTAGGTCTTGGCTATGACGATTACAAAGCTGAAGGTACCGTTTATTTTGACGATATTGAAGTTAAACTATTAGATAGCATGCCAGAAGGTGTTACCACAACTTCTTATGCCCTATCTTACAATTCTGAAGACGGACACAAAATCGATGCTTCAAGTTATAACACTAATAGCCTTCCTCTTTACGATATGTCTTTCGACGTATCTAATATAGAAGATTATACTTCTTCTAACACTTTGGCATTTGACCTTTCAAAAGCTGATTATACTAAATTCAACAACTCAACTGGTAACCTTAACAACAAAAATGGTGTAGCCATTTCTTCTGTTACACTTGAAAACGTTCCTTATGCTGGAATCAACAAAGGTATTAAAGTTGACATTACTTCTCCATCAAGTTACACAATCAATTTAGATAGCGCAAACTTTGAAGTTGGCAGTGAAAAATATACGGCCGTTTCTTTCTTCGTTAAAAACCAATTAAACAAACTTTACGCAACCGATATTTCTATCAACGTAAAGGATATTAACGGTTCAATCATTGAAGATAGAGCAGTTGCTACGATTAGCGACGTTAACGACCAATGGCAAAAATGTACAGTTTTAGTAAAAAACAACTTTGAAGATACTGCTCGTAAATTCGCTATTGAAATAGTAATAGGACCTAGCGAACCTAAGGATAATATCGATGAATATGCTTTAGGTACAGTTCAAATTTCAAACGCTTTCTTTGCAACAGGCGCTTCTTATCAATACGATAAAGTAAATGAAGATCAAGAAACAGCTAACTATGATTACTACAAACTCTTCTCTTCTACTGCTAATGGTTCTACTGCCCTATATGCTGGTTACGTAAACGACTTTACTGCTGACGAAGCTGACGAAACCGTTTACAACTTAACCGTTGCTCCTGTTGATTTAGGAACTATTACAAAAGAACCTGCTCAACCTAAGAATTATACTGGTATCGAATCGGGTCACTTCTATATCACAGGTGATAAGGACGATAACAAAGACGTTAATACAAATAAAGATTCAGGTTTAATTAACAGTCAATATTTAGATGCTTATACAACCAAATATTCGGATATCGAAACTGCTCTTGCATTTACAAAGACAGAAGATAACGAACATATTCAACCTTTAATGATTAAAACTGCTGATAAGAGTTACGGCTTTATTAGTAACAAATACACTGTTGCAGCAAGTCAAACTGCATCAGTTTCAGTAAAAGTAAGAGTATATGCTGACGCTAAAGCTTATATCTACTTAGTTGACGTTGACCACGATGAAAAACAAGTAATGACGTTTGATACTTTCACCGTTAATACAGATCTTGGTTTAGAAAACAATAACGGCGATAAGATTGAAAATAGACAATTCATGTTAGAAGTTGATAGCGCTATGATGGGCGACGACGGTTGGGTAACCGTTAACTTCTACATCGCAACTGGCGCAAACGAAAAGAATTTCCGTCTTGAAGTTTGGAACGGCGAACGTAATGGAACTATCGATAAAGGTGGTTACGTTTTCGTTAACGACGTTACTATAAAAACATCTTCGGCATTTACTGAAGTTGAAAATTATCAAAACGCTATCAATTCACAAACCTCTAACCCATTGTCAGATTTCGAGTTAGAAGGCTCTAACGAATTGTTTGCTTACGTACGAGAATTGACCGAAATTGAAAAGCAATACAATGCTGATAAAGAAAAGACAGGTGCTAACGTAGAATATTTTGCTAAATATATTTGGGCAAAAACTGACACTATGATCTACGGTGTATACAATACTATAGATCCTGTTATCGTAGACCCATACGAAAAAGAAGTTGATGAAGAAGAAACCGAAGAAGAAGAAACCGAAGTTGATCCAGCTGCATTCTGGTTATCATTATCTTCAATCATTCTAGGTGTTGTCCTTCTACTTGCAATCATTATGCTATTCATTAAGAATATTAGACGTAGAAGAAAAGCAAATGCAAGCGATGCAAAATCTCACTTCAAAGTTGTAAGCAGAACCAAAAAAGCAACTAACAAAAAGAAAGCAAAAGCCAACAAAGTTGCTACCCCTGCTAAAGATGAAAAAGTTGAAGATGAAGTAAAAGAACAAACACAAGAAGAAGTTGTTGAACAAACTGAAGAACAACCAACTGAAAACGAAAGTGCTGAAGAACAAACTTTAGATTCTTACGTTTACGGTGACGTTCAAAATTTCGGTGAAACTTCTGAAGAAAATAAAGAAGATCAAGAATAAGATTCAATAAACAAAAACGGCTCTAGAACAAACTAGAGCCGTTTTTGTTTTGTCTTTATATTGTATAAAGTAATAAAAAAGAATAACTTTTTACAAATTTGAACATATAAATATTATATGGCTACAATTATTTTAACAGGTGGAGGTAGTGCCGGACACGTTACTCCACACCTTGCAATATTACCTTATATCAAGAAAGACTTTGATAAAATTTATTATTTAGGAAGCAATAACGGAATAGAAAAAAATATTATCAATAATGAAAATATCCCCTACTATTCTCTACCTTGCGCAAAGCTGAATAGAAGTTTTTCGTTGAAAAATTTTACTATTCCATTTAAGCTTATGTCAGGAATAAAAAAAGCTGAAAATTTGATTGATAGGCTTAAGCCTGATATTATTTTCTCAAAAGGTGGATACGTTGCTCTTCCCGTCGTCATCGCTGGTAAAAGAAAGAATATTCCAATAATAGCACACGAAAGTGATTATACGATAGGACTTGCAAATAAAATATCTTCTAAATACTGTAAGCGTGTTTTAACTTCTTTTCCTGAAACTGCTAAACATATTAAAAATGGCGAATACGTAGGCGCACCTATTAGAAAAAACTGCTCGTCCCTTTCAAAATCCGAAATATATAAATCTTTCGGTTTCTCAGGACAAAAACCTGTAATATTAGTTTTTGGTGGAAGTCAGGGTGCTTTTGCTATAAACCAAAGCCTTAATACAGCTCTCCCCGACCTATTGCCCAAATTCGACATAATTCATATTTGTGGTAAAAACAATTATAAAAATCAATTAAAATTCAGTGGGTATTATCAAGTCGAGTATATGAACGATATTGAAAAAGCCTTTAGTATTGCATCTGTTTGCGTTTCTAGAGCAGGTTCAAATAGTATTTTTGAATTATTAAGTCTAAAAATACCATGCTTACTTATTCCTCTCCCTAAAGGCAATTCTAGGGGCGATCAAGTGCTTAACGCTGAATATTTTCAAAGACTAGGTCTTGTCAGCGTATTACCACAAAACGTGTTAACTCCACAGTCTTTAGTCACTTATATCAATTCAGTTTATGCTAATAGATTTAACGTTATAAGAAATTATCAAAAAATGCCCGTCGTAGATGCAAGTAGACAAATATCTAGAATTCTTATCGACTCTATTCGTTAATTACTAGAATAAATTTGTGTAATCCAACCTTTCTTTTGTATTTAAACCTGCTACTTTATCAAAATATTCTGATAAAGCCGTGGCATTTAAGGTTATTGACGGTTTTCGCCTATCTTGAAATGATACGGCTTGTCTATTTTCGCCTATAAAGGTTAAAATTTTATTTTTCTTACTTTCTACTTTTTTCTTATCAAAAAACGTTTCTAAAATATAATTTATCATATTCGTTCTCCTTTGTACCTAAATAATATCAAAGAATAAAGACATACGGCTGTCATATTTGTTGACATTTTTAGGTTTATACATTAAAATATGAGTATAAGGAGAAACTTATACTATGAAATATGAAATAATGCTTAAAATTTTGTTTGAACTAATGTCGAAGAAGTGCGTAAAAGCATCGTATCTTGCAAACAAGTACGAAGTTAGTGTTAGAAGTATACATAGATATATTAACTGTTTAGAACTTGCAGGCGTTCCTATATATACTATACGTGGAAACGGTGGTGGATTTGCTATTATAGACACTTTTAAATTTTCTTCTACCTTTCTTACCATTAATGAATTTGAACACACAATAAATGCGTTAACGGCAATAACCGAAGGCGTTCCTAATAAAGATTTAACTAACGTTATCAATAAACTAAAGTCTGTTATGAGAAACGAATATAGTGGATTCGATATAAAGAGTGGCAACCTTATTATCGATGCTGGACCTTGGGGCGATACCGTTGGATACAAATCTAAACTTTCAGTAGTTCAAAAATGTATTGATTCAAATAATTTATTATCTATCACCTACCACGATAGAAACGGCGACGTCACTAATCGCATTATCGAACCACACGTGATAGTTTTTAAACAAGGGCTTTGGTACGTCTTTGCTTATTGTCGTTTAAGAAATGACTTTAGATTTTTTAAGACGGGAAGAATTCAACAAGCCAATGTCTTAGATGAAAAATTTACTAGAAAGGATTTATCTAGTCAAGAACTACCGTTAAACTTTTGGCAAAATACAGTTCTTGCAAAAGACGTTGTTTTAGAAATAGATAAAAAATGCCTTTCTGACGTTGAAGAATGGCTAGGGATTGAAAATATCACTTGTCAAAAGGATAAATATATTGCTGAAGTTAAACTGCCGTACGATAATGGATTGGTTTCAAAAATTATGTCGTACGGTAATGGAATTAAAGTAATCTCGCCTACTGACCTTTCAAATCAAATAAAAAAATATGCACAAGATATTCTTGATGCATATAAATAAAAATATAAAAGCACTAGCCCCGATAAAATCGGGGCTAGTTTTCGTTTGGTTTTGTTATATAAAATTCTAAAACTCTTTTCTCGTACTACGTGAAAATAATTTTAACAATTCTTCCATAGGCTGATTATTTTCATACAAAATATTATAAACGGCGTTAGTTATAGGTAAATCCACCTTATATTTTTCGCCCAAATCCTTCATTGCTTTGGTCGTACTCACACCTTCAGCCAACTTCTTAAACGGCTGCCCTTTAACGTACGATTCGCCAAAATTACGATTGTTTGAATATTCTGAAAATAAAGTAGTTTCATAATCGCCCAAATGACAAAGTCCATAAGCCGACAATTCGTTTCCACCCATGGCTTTTATAAGCCTAGCAACTTCTCTAGCGCCCCTTGCCATTAACGGACCTTTTAGCGTGGTATAACCACCACCGTCTAGCATACCTGCAGCAATACCCATAACGTTTTTTGCTGCTGCACCTATTTCACTACCTATTATATCGTCACCATAATAAAACCTAATCAAGTCTCCACGCAAATTATCTGCTAAAAACTTAACTAATTCTTTATTGTTTGAATCAATAACCATACAGTTAGGATAACCCTTGGTAAACGCTTGAATATGTCCTGGACCTACCCATACTGCTACGTTATCTTTATTGACTCCACTTTCAATAACAACTTCAGAAAGGCGCTTACCCGTTTCAATTTCAATACCTTTCATGCAAAGTATAAACTTTTTGTCGGTAATATTATACGCAACTACTCTTTGCATAAAAGTTCTTAATGCTTGCGCACTAATTGAAATTACTATTATATCGCTGTTCTCTACTGCAAATTTTAAGTCAGAACAAAGATTTATCCTGCTATCTAGTTCAACATATTCGTTTCTACCCGTATTTTTCAACACGTCAAAACTATGGTTACCAGCAGTTCCCCATTGAATAACTTCGTGCCCATTATTAACTAAATACCAACCGATAAACGAGCCCCAACGCCCACAACCTAAAACGGAAATTTTCATTTTACTCCACCTATAAAGTTTTTCTTTCCACAAATGCTCTTGCTAAACTAACTTCATCAGCGTATTCAAGGTCCGTACCTATTGGAATCCCATGCGCAAGTCTTGTGACAGTTATCCCCATAGGTTTAAGCAACCCTGAAATATACATGGCTGTTGCCTCTCCTTCAACGTCGGGATTGGTAGCCATAATTACTTCTTTTACTTGACCTTTAGCTATCCTAGATAATAATCCTTTAATATTTATATCGTTAGGCCCTATTCCGTCTAATGGCGAAATCGTGCCGTGCAAAACGTGATAAACACCGTTAAATTCGTTTAGTTTTTCTATCGCTATAACATCTTTAGGTTCTTTTACTACGCATATCGTTTGCTCCGAACGATTTTTACAAATATCACAAACGTCGCCTTCTGAAAAATTGCCACATATAGAACAATAATGCACGTTGTTTTTAACGTTAATTATTGCATCAGCAAAGGCTTTTGCCTCGTCAAAACTCATATTTACGACTTTATAAGCAAACCTTTGCGCCGTCTTTGCACCAACTCCAGGCAGTTTAGAAAATTCATTTATAAGCCTACCGATAGGCTCAATATAAACTTTCATTTTATAGACCTAAGCCCCCAAACGCACCCATTTTTTCGTTATATATTTCTTCAGCCTTTGCATAGCCGTCGTTAAGCGCTGCTATAATAAGGTCTTCAAGCATTGTCATATCTTCAGTATCAACTGCATCTGGATTTATTGAAATATTAGTCACTACTTTTTTTGCAGTCATTGTAACTTTTACTAAACCGCCACCACTAGCTCCTTCTACTTCAGTTTCTTCAAGCTCTGCTTGCGCTTTTTGCATTTCTTCTTGCATTTTTTGGGCTTGACGCATTAAATTTTGCATTTGATTGCCTCCGCCAAAACCATTAAAGCCACCTTTATACATAATTTTATCTCCTTTTTTATAAGTAGTTTATTTTATTATTACTATATCATCACCAAAAATCTTTTTAACCCTTTCAGCCTCTTGCTCTAGTTGATCTACTAGTTTTTCGGTAGATGATAATTGTATTTGTAATTCAAATGGTAAAAATTCTTCTAGCGCTTGTTCGATTCTATCTCTACTAGTTGCGCTATCAATTATATCAAAATCCCCTGATTTATACGCTGTAATATTTAATATATTACCAACTATGTTAACGTCTATTCCTTGCATAACATTCCATAACATTTCCGAGCCTATCTTTCTTAAGTTTGTGAGAAGTTTTCCTTTTAACTCGTCGTCTTTCATTGAACTAATCGGCAAACGAACGTTTTCTTGATTATTTTTTGGAACGATTTCTTCTTCTATGTTTTGATTATCAGCAACTTGTTCAGTTACGCTCTCGGTTGTTTCAGTCGCATTACCTTTTGCTAATTGCACCTTAACGCCCTGCTCTAACTTTATTTCAAGCTCATTAATTCTTGCTAATAGAGCATTCATATCGTAATCGCTGTCAGGTCTACATGCCTTAACCGATGCCGTTTCAAAGACCACCCTTGAATGATTGGTGTATTTCAAATAATTTTCAGCATCAGAGAAAATTTCCAACATTCTCAATAATCTTTGTTCACTACAAGAGGTTGCTATACTATTAAATATACTAAATTTTTCTTGTGGTAATGCCAAAATATCGTTTGGCTTTTGGCAAGTTTTAACAATTAGTAAATCCCTTATAATTAACGTTAAATCCTTGATTAAAACCCCTACGCTTTTACCTAGTGAACATAACTCGTCTATAATAGATAAAACTGCACCCGAATCCCCTTCAATAGTTTTTATAATAAATTCGTTCATAAGTTCGCTATTAGACGAGCCTAAAATTTCCATTACGTCATCGTAGGTTAATTTACCCGTTCCAAATGATATAGCAGTATCGGCAATAGATAGCGCATCACGAATACTACCTTCTCCTGCCTTTGCGATTGCAAATACTGCTTCTTTATCGTACTCTTTACCTTGTTCGTCGTAAATCCCACTAATTAGTTCTGCTATTTTTTCGTTTGAAATCAATCTAAAATCAAACCTCATACAACGAGATAAAATTGTTGCAGGAATTTTATGAACTTCAGTAGTTGCTAGAATAAATACAGCATGTTTTGGCGGTTCTTCTAACGTCTTTAATAAAGCGTTAAAAGCAGCGCCCGTTAACATATGCACTTCGTCTATAATATAAACTTTATACTTACAAGATACTGGTGGATATTGAACTTTTTCTCTTAAATCTCTTATCTCGTTTACGCCGTTATTAGATGCAGCGTCAATTTCAATAACGTCTATATTTGAAGGATTAGAAATAGCACGGCAACATTCACATTCGCCACATGGCGAACCGTTTTTTGGGTTAAGACAATTTATAGCTTTTGCAAATATCTTTGCAGCCGAAGTCTTACCCGTTCCACGAGTACCCGTAAATAAATACGCATGACCTAGTCTATCGTTTTCTATTTGATTTACTAAGGTTTTTACTATATGTTCTTGACCGATAAGTCCGTCAAAAGTATTAGGTCTATATTTTCTATATAGCGCTAAATATGCCATTTTTTCTCCTTAAATATACAAATATATTTTATCTTGCTAATTATTACTTGCTTTTGCTAGTAAAATTTTCTTTCTTATCCTTTGAAGCGCATTATCTATTGATTTTTCCTTTTTATTAAACTTTTCGCTTATTTCTCTATAAGAATATCCTTTTAGATAATACACCAAAATATCGTGTTCATATTCGCTTAAAGTTTTGGTAATAATATTTTTTAACTCGTTTTCAGCTTCGGTGTTGATTATAACTTCTTCAGGCCCAAAACTAAAGTCGGTCAACAACTCGTTTTTATCGGCGTCACCTTCTAAAAAACCAGAAAACGATATGTAGTTATTAAGCGGTTGATTTTTATATCTATTAGACTGTTTTATTAAGGTAATTATTTTATTTTTTACACAAGTATAAACGTAACTCTTAAAACTTGCCTTGCCGTTAAAAGTGTTAATTGCATTAAAAACGGCAATCATACCTTCTTGCAACAAGTCTTCAGCATCTCCGCCATTTAAAAAGTAAGAGTGCGCAACTGCCGAAGCAACGTATTTATACCTTTCTAAAAGTTGTTCTATCGCTTCGGTGTCTTGACTTTTAGCAAGTTCTAAAAGTTGCTCGTCAGACATGTTTTGTAAATCTTTTTTACTCATTACCCTTTTCCACTCTTTGCCTAATTACTTCGTATACGGCAATACCACAAGCAACTGATGCGTTTAATGAATTAACCTTTCCAAACATTGGAATAGAAACTATTCCATCGCATTTTTCTTTGGTTAATCTTTTTACACCACTGTCTTCTCCCCCTATAACCAAACAAATCTTGCCCGTTAAGTTTGATTTATAAATGCTTCCACCACCAACTTCTGCGCCGTATACCCAAAAGCCGTTGTCTTTTAAGGTATCAATCGCATGGTTGATATTAGTTACTCTTGCAACTTTTAGATGATTTAGAGCACCTGCTGAAATACGCATAACCGTATCGTTTACAGATGCGCTTCTATCTTTACCTATGATAAGCCCGTCAGCACCTGCGCATTCTAAAACTCTGATTATGCTCCCCAAATTATGTGGATCTAGTATTTCGTTTAGAACTACAACCAAAGAGTTCTCTTTGTCGCAATCTTCTAAAATATCGTCGATATCAAAATATTTATAGTCGGAAACGTATGCAATAAAGCCTTGATGACGCTTGCTTTCACTTTCCTTTTCTATAACGTATTTATCTACCGGTTGCAATTTTATTTTATGAGAACGAATAATGTTAATCAAACGCTTGCTAGCTTCGTCTTTTAGATCTTTTTGAACTAATATTTTATCAATTTCTTTATCAGTTTTTAATAGTTCATAAACTGAATTTCTACCTTCAACCTTCATTTGTCTTTCCTTTATTTAATAAAAAATTTAATCTATCGTTTTGCCCAACTAAATATAAATACCCAAGCACTGCTTCAAAGCCCGTTGCCGTGTTATAGTCTTGAATAGAAGCATTTTTTGCCCTAGTTCCCTTTTTAGCGTTCCTTGCCCTTTTATAAACGGTCATTTCTTCTTCGGTTAAAAGCCCTTCGATTTCCTTCATAAACGCTGATTGAGCAGTCGCACAAACGGTTTCAGTTGCCTTTTTGTTAAGTTCGCCAGTCTTGCTGTCGCTTGAAAAGGTTAGCCTTTCCCTTACGAATAGCGAGTAAACTGCATCTCCCACAAAAGCCAACACTATTGGATTTAAGTTTTTAGCCTTTTGGCTATCCATAATTTCGCCTAACTTAAACAAAACAAACTACCCCACGCTATATTCTTATTCATTATACAATATTTACAAAAAAAACACAATGAAAAAGCCCGAATATTTAAATTCAGGCTTAATTTTTACAAAATATATTTTTACTCTTATCTATTTCTTTTTGTCCTTTTTTCCTTATTTATTATACAGCATACTCGTTTGAGTTAAATACCCAACAATCCCTTTATAAATGCTATACGCTAAATCATTTTGATAATCGTCGCTTATCAAAAGCCTTTCGTCGTCTGGGTTAGACAAAAAACCACATTCAGCAATTACCGACGGATATTTAGTACAATTTAATATGTAATAATCTCCCTTTAACGCGCTACTTTTCTTTACGCACTGTTCCATGCTGTTAAAACTTTCTTGTATACTTTTTGCTAAAGCTACACTTTTTTCATTATCTTGATTATAAAAAACTTGCGCCCCACGCCTTGTCGAAAGTGAATACTTATTCATATGCACACTCACTACTAAATTCGGTTTAGCGTTATTTATTATTTCCTTTCGTTTTTCCATATCCTTTCGCTTTAGACTACTATTTGCAACCCCATAAAGTCCTGCTTCGGAATTTCTAGTTAACACGACGTTCATGCCTGCATCTACAAGATATTTTTCTAACTTTTTGACAACTATTAAATTTAATTCACTTTCTTTTACCTGCGTGTTAACTCCTGAAACTCCACCGTCTATTCCACCATGCCCTGCATCTAAAACGATTTTTATTTTACTTGACGCACTGCCGATAGGTTTTTCATTTATTGCGCCAAAACATAAAATAAAGGTTAAAAACGTAATTATTAACACACAAACTATTATAAGATTTTTTCTTTTTACAACAAACATACTCACCGTCAAAATGTTGATAACTTTATTAAAAATGCCGAGTTATCCACAAAAAATGACCTTTTTTAGTCGCTCCATGTTGATAACTTACTCTATACATATTAGTTTATGGATAAAAATATGCAAATTATTTAATAGTATTTACAAATTGATAAAAAAATAGGATACTATAAGGGGGCAGTTATGGATTTTTTAAGACATTATAAAAGAGTAACAAAAATTTTGCTACCCTTTACTTTTTGTATAACTAACACGCATCCTAAATTTGTTAAGTATAGTGTGCTACACTAACCTCGTTGAGCTGTAATAATATATGCGTTACCTACCTCTTTTATTTTGATTTTGATAAACCCTAAAGTCGGTAACGTTTTGCAAATATAGATAGGATTATCTGGATAAACCTCAATTCTACTGTATCCTGTATCAATAAAATTTTGTTGATTTTTATCTATTGATAAAATTATATTACCTTTATTTTTTAATAAGTTGAAAATATTGATTAACGCCTTTTCTTTGTCTTTGATATGCATAAATGTTAACGTGGAAAAAATTACATCATACTTTTCAGTATCTTTGTATTTAAGAAAATCTTCATTAATAAAAGAAGCATTATTAAAATCCTTAAAATGATTTCTTGCTACATCTACTGTTTTTGAAGAAATATCTATTCCCACGTATTTTTTACATTGTTTAATAATTTTTTTAGCAATCCTTCCAGTGCCACAACCTATTTCTAATACCGTTTTATAAGCATCTAGATTAAGTAGATTTATAAACTCTTTTCCATCCCACTTATCCATATAATTCGCCAACTCTTTACAATCTAAAACGGGGTCGTTGCCATTTTCAATTAATAAATCGTAATGTCT